>JAFEFM010000399.1 GCA_018240585.1 Pseudomonadota bacterium | reverse complement strand
GTGACGGACTGAAACGGTCCTGCCGTTCCTTTCCAATCGGGACTTACAGGCACGGGCGCGCCACGTCAGACATTGGACAGTCGACGCCGTTCTGTCCAATGGCAGGGCGGTCGAACATCCGATAGATCTGCCAGCGGTGGCAAAGTCGAGCCTGAACGGCGGGTTCGCCCGGGAAGAAGCCCCCAAGAATTTCCGTCAGCGACCGTCAGGTCTGGGTCGATACGAGACTGTCGCAGGCGGTTCGCTGATCCGCTGAGCGGGTTAAGGGGAAACGCCCACGTCAGATACATGTACGGGTCAGTAACCCAACGGCGGCGCCGAATCGACGTTTGCTGTTTCTTGCTGCAGATCAGCCCTGCGGGACTTGATTGCGATGGATGGACGCTGTTGCCCTGTCGATCCACGCGATCCCTGGCCGCTCTCCCTCGACCCGCTGGCGGTACCGAGCCAATGTTCGAGTTTTTCCACTCGGGCTCACCGTCAGCCTTCGATCAGCGCCACCAGTTTCATGTCTGCCAGGCGGGCTTCGACCTCATTCCCGCCATCCTCGTAGGTTAGCCAGGCCCACCCCTCGGTCGATGGGCGCTTGCTGAGGATTAGCCGGGCCCGCCGCCCGCGGTGTTCGACCTGGATGATGGCCCGCTTGAGCATGTCAGGGCCGGCCTTGCTTCTGGCGCCCGTCCTGTCCGGGCGCGGAGTCTCCCCTTCGCCCTGCAAATGAGATCCGTCCCCGAGGAGGTCATCGATACCTGCGTCGTGCTCGTCATCATGATGGCGCTTTTCCGCCAGGAACTCGCGCAGCATCCTGACCGACCCGCGCGTGAGTTCCTGGGTCTCGTCGGAGAGCCAGGCGCCAACTTCCGCCGGATATCGTTTGAAGGCGGTGACCAGTTCGTTGACCACGGTCACATCGCTTGCCCGGCCGCTGCTGAACGCGCGTGCGATGGGATCGGGCAGATCGAGAAGCGTCACATGCTGGGTGACGAACGCCGGGGATTTCCCGATCTCGCGGGCGATGTCGCTCTTCTTCTTGCCGCTCGAGAGTTCGCGACCGATGAAATCGGCGATCTCACGCGCGGTGAGCTCGTTGCGCTGCAGGTTCTCGATCACCTGATCGGCGTGGCTGTAGTCGTTGTCGATGAAGGCGGGGATAGTTGTCTTCCCCGCCCAGATCGATGCACGGTATCGCCGCGCGCCGTGGTTGATGAGGTAGCGCCCCTCGCGCTCCGGATGCTCACGCACCGAAATCGGCGACTTCACGCCCCGGATCTGGATAGTCTGGCCGATCTCAGCAATGCTCTGCGCCGAAAAACCGGGGTTGTCGGCCGTGCGCGGCTGCTGCGGATCTTCGTCGATCAGCTCGAGCGGCAGCTCCAGCGGGCGCCCGATGCGCACGAAGGCTTCCGACGGGCCCGGTTGCCGTGAGGGCTTGTCGTTACCTGCGGTGTCCGATGCGGATGCCCGGGGCCTCTCATCGGCTTTCGTCCTGGCATTCTTCACGCGGCTCATGGTGTGCTCTCCCATTTTCTTGTTGTCCGCGCAGGGTCACGGGTTGAACGCGGTGCGCGTGCGCGCTTTGGCCTTCCCCCTCGCTTCCGCCTTCAGGGCCCAGGGGGTGTGTCGCCCGCCTGTGGGTCTGGGGTCACGCCACGCGCGTTACCGCTTCGAATGGGACCCGTCGGCGCCAGCGCAAGCTCCTCAAGCCCGGCAGGCCGTGCCTCCGCAGGCGGCGAAGCGGTCGGCGGGAGTGACGCATTCCGCGTGTCCGATCGTCGGCGCGCAGGTAAAATCGCGGGTTGACGAGAACAGGTCATGTCATACGCATTGTTTGAGACCCTCGCCCGACGCCACGCTGTGTGTGCGCAGGGTGTGCGGCGAAAAAACAATGCGATTTTAGCGGCTAAAGCCGAACGCGTGCAGCCAGAAGGCCCGAGCCTTGTACAACTACATCTTCTTCACGAACGTGCTGCGCGTCCTCGATGAGCTGCAGATGACCAAGCACGACCTCGCCGAAAAGTCCGGCGTGTCCATCTCTTTCCTCTCCGACATCACCACCGGCAAGGGCAACCCGTCGCTCAAAGTGATGGAGGACATCGCCCGCGCGCTGCAGACGCCGCTGCCGCTGCTGCTTGAAGTCACCGATCTGGATCCGGCCTCCCTCGAGGCGCTCGCCGGTGGCAAGGTCCCCAGCAGCCTGCCGCCCGGCTACGAACGGGTGGCGGCCGTCCTGCCCGAGCACCAGGCCTTCATCGTCAGGAAGTGGGCCGAGGCGGCCCAGAAGAAACTCAGGAAGTCGTAACACCAGGGGCAGGGCGCCGCAGCGGAACGAACGGGCAGACGCCCGCGTTTTAGCGGCTAAAGCGTGCCGCAGCGGCACAGTCGCCCTTGGTGCCGCGCGTCCACGGCCTTTTCCCGCACACGCACGCCGCGACCGCCGGACGGCCGGCGACCACGGTCGTGCTGCACGCCCGTCTATTCGTGCAGGATAATCAGACTGCAATATTTTCGTCAAAACATTTTTCTTGAACTGCAAAATAGTTCGGTATATCGTTTAACAAAGTTCGGTGCCAACACAATGGCATTGTAGCCGGGGGAGACGATGTCCGAACAGCCTGAAGCCATTAGCATCCGCGAGCGTGCCCGGCGCAAGCTCGAGCGCGACATGGGGCCGGCGTTCCTGGCGGCGCTGCAAGACCCGAAGACCGTCGAACTCATGCTCAACGCCGATGGCCGCCTGTGGCAGGAGCGGCTGGGCGAGCCGATGCGCTGCATCGGCACGATGCGGCTGGCCCAGGCACAGGCCATCATCGAGACGGTCGCCGGCTACCACGGCAAGGAAGTCACCCGCCAGAAACCGATCCTCGAGGGCGAGTTGCCGCTCGATGGTTCTCGCTTCGCCGGTCAGCTCCCGCCGGTGGTCCCGGCGCCGACCTTCGCCATTCGCAAACGCGCGCTCGCCATCTTCACGCTGGATGAGTACGTCGCGGCCGGCGTGATGAGCGCCCACCAGCGCGACGTGCTGGTCGAGGCGGTGCGCGCGCATCGCAACATCCTCGTCGTGGGCGGCACCGGCAGCGGCAAGACCACGCTCGTCAATGCCATCATCGATCAGATGGTCGCCCATGACCCGGCCGAGCGGGTGTTCATCATCGAGGACACCGGCGAGATCCAGTGCGCCGCCCAGAACTATGTCCAGTATCACACCAGCCTCGACGTGAGCATGACCGCGCTCCTCAGGACGAGCCTGCGCATGCGTCCCGACCGCATCCTGGTCGGCGAGGTCCGCGGTCCGGAAGCGCTCGACCTGCTGATGGCCTGGAACACCGGCCACGAAGGCGGCGCGGCCACCCTGCACGCCAACAGCGCACGCGCCGGCCTCGACCGTCTGGCGATGCTCATCAGCATGCATCCGGACGCCCCCCGACCGATCGAACCGCTCATCGGCGAGGCCGTGCAACTCGTCGTGCATATCGCCCGCGTCGACGGGCAGCGCCGTGTGCAGGACATCCTCGCCGTGTCGGGGTTCGACGGCGGCCGCTACCTCACCCGCACCCTCTGAAGGAGTCTTACCGATGCTGCTCGCCCTGTCCCCGTTCCGCACCACGCACCTCGGGCACCCCGCCGTGCGTACGCTCTGCCTGCTCGCACTGCTGGCGCTGGTCCTGCTGGCACCGCAACTGGCCCTCGCTTCGGAGGGCACGGGGGGTTCGCTGCCGTACGAGAGCTGGCTCACGAACCTGCGCAACTCGGTCACCGGACCGGTCGCCTTCACGTTGTCGCTGATCGGCATCGTCGTCGCCGGCGGCATGCTGATCTTCGGTGGTGAGCTCACCGCGTTCTTCCGCACCCTGATTTTCATCGTGCTGGTC
>JAFEFM010000398.1 GCA_018240585.1 Pseudomonadota bacterium | reverse complement strand
CGCGCCACGCCGATGTCCAGCGCAGTGTTGCCGTCCGCACCGTTGTCGGACATGAACAGCACGAAGGTATTGTCGTATTCGCCGATCTGCTTCAGATAGGCGATGACCTCGCCCAGGTGGCGGTCCATGTCGTCGACCATCGCGGCATACACCGCCATGCGCTTGCTCTCGATGCGCTTCTGTTCCGGCGTGAGCCGGTTCCAGCGCTGCCAGACCGGATGGCCCTCGTAGGGCTCGACATCACGGGTGATGATGCCGAGGCGCTTCATGCGCTCGGCGCGCTCCCTGCGGATCTGGTCGTAACCGCCGTCGTAGCGGCCCATGTACTTCTCGATCGTTCCCTCGCGCGCCTGCAGCGGCCAGTGCGGCGCAGTGAAGGCGAGATAGGCGAAGAAGGGCTTGCCGCTGGCGCGGTTGTTCTCGATCTCGCTGATGATGGTGCGGGCGAAGAATTCGCTCGAGTAGAAATTCTGCGGCAACAGCACCGGCTTGCCATTCTCGCGATACAGCGTGCGGTCGAGCTTGCTGGCGTCGGCGTAGTTCACCCGCACCTGGTCGAAATGCCCGGCTCCGCCCTGCATCATCGCGTACGAATAATCGAAACCGCGCGCCGCCGGGCTGTCTTCCTCGCGTCCGCCGAGGTGCCACTTGCCCGCCATCATCGTGCGGTAGCCGGCGTCGTGCAGCAGTTGCGGCAATGGCACGATGCGCGCATTGAGGTTGCCCTCGTAGCCTGGCTTGCCCTTTTGCTCCGGCACGAGGAATTCGGCCATGGCGCCGAATCCGGCGAGGTGATTGTCGGTGCCGGACATCAGGATGGAGCGCGTGGGCGAGCAGAAGGGCGAGGCGTAGAAGCTTGTCATGCGCTTGCCTTCCTGCGCCAGGCGGTCGAGGTTGGGCGTGTCGATCTCGCCGCCGAAAGCGCCGATGTCCGAATATCCGAGATCGTCGGCCACCACCAGCAGGATGTTCGGGCGCTTGCCGGTGCTTGCGGGGGGTTGCGGCGTTGCCGCCTGGGCCGCGGCATTCAGCACGAATGCGGCTGCGGCGATGATCGCCAGTCCGTTCTTCATCGGTGTGTCTCCTGTGAGGGTGCGCAGCAGGCTGGATCCTGCCGCATG
>JAFEFM010000397.1 GCA_018240585.1 Pseudomonadota bacterium | reverse complement strand
GGGAAGGGACGGGTGATCATCGAATCCGGATAGATCGGGGCCAGTCGGTTGGGGTCGAACAGCAAGGCTTGAGCCTTGTCGTTGAAGCGGGAAACTTTCATCAGCGCATTCTCGACATCGCTTTCATCCACGATGCCGCAGCCGCTGAGCAGCGATAGCCCGCCCAGGCTCAAGGCGCGCTGCAAGAAGGCGCGGCGCATCGGCTGGTCGAGATGGTGCCCGATGTCCTTCAGCGCATCCTTCAATACAAGGTCGCCGTGGGCGAGCGGCTGTCGGGAAGTTTTCATGATCATCTCGCTTGCTCCTTAACGGCCGCGGATCATGGCCAGCAGCGTGCGGGGAAACAGCGCCACCATGATCAGATGGATGACGGCGAAGCCGACCAAGGCGGCCATCGCCAGAAAATGTTCGCGCCTCGCCGCTTCGTAGCCGCCGAGCAGTTCGCGCAGAATCGGGAATTGCACCGATTTCCACAGCACCAGGCCGGACAGCACGAGCAGCGCTAGGTCGAGCATCACGAAAAGATAGGCGGCCCGTTGCACCATGTTGTAGTGGCTCAAATCGGCGTGCGACAGCTTGCCTTTGAGGGTGGCCAGCACGTCGGCCATAAAGGCGCGCGGCGACAATGGGAAGAACTTGTGCCGCAGGCGTCCGCTGAACACATTGCAGGCCAGGTAAATCAGGCCATTGCCGACCAGCAGCCACATCGCAGCGAAATGCCACTGGATCGCGCCGCCCAGCCAGCCGCCCAAACTGATCTCGGGGGGAATGACAATGGGGAAAAACGGCGAGGCGTCGTAGATGCGCCAGCCGCTCATGGCCATGATGATGACTGCGATGGCGTTAATCCAATGGGTGATACGGACCCAGAGCGGGTGTATGAGATGAGTGCCGTTTGCCATTGCTATTCTTCCGGGGCGTGGCTGCGAGATGTGATGCCTTGTATGCAGGCTATTTCGACGCCGGGTGGTGAATGGTTACAAGCTCAGGCAATATTTCTTTGCCCAAGACGCTGGCGTGTATTTTTTCCGGTCGCTGTAACCAAAGGCATCGATGCAACGAATAGATAAAGAAGCCGGGTTTCGTGCCAAGGAGGAGCGCCTGAGGGACCTACTGGTGCGGGGGCTTGCCGGCGACAACGCCGCCTATCAGGTGTTCTTGACCGAATTGAGCGCGCATCTGCGCGCCTTCCTGCGGCGACGCCTGATCGGCTTGCCCGATGACATAGAGGACTTGGTGCAGGAATCGCTCCTTGCCGTGCATATCCAGCGCCACACTTATGACCCAGCCCAGCCCTTGTCGGCGTGGGTGCAAGCCATTGCCCGCTACAAGCTGGTTGATCTGCTGCGGCGGCGGGCGGCGCATGAGCAACTGAACGATCCTCTGGATGAGGAAATGGAACTATTTGCCGCAGTGGATTCCGAGGCTGCCGAGGCGCGTCGGGATCTGAACAAACTGCTCGCCGAACTGCCCGACCAGTTCCGCCTGCCGATCGTGCACACCAAGCTGGAGGGCTTGTCGGTCAAGGAGGCGGCCGACCTGAGCGGGATGTCGGAATCGGCGATCAAGGTCGGCGTCCATCGCGGCTTGAAAGCGCTTGCCGC
>JAFEFM010000396.1 GCA_018240585.1 Pseudomonadota bacterium | reverse complement strand
GAATTCGGCGCGCCCGTGCTGTGCACCGTCAAGCTGTCGCGCGCCCTGCATCCCGAGCATCACCGCCACGGACTCGACGCGCTGATCGAGCGCCATGGCCTGGTGTGCGACGCGCGCCACCGCGCCATGGGCGATACCGAGGTGCTGTGGCAGTTCGCGCGGCTGATGAGCGAGCGTTTCGCGCCCGAGGTCATCGCGCGCGCAGCGGACCGCGCCATGAAAGCCGCGCCGCATCCCCCCGGCCTGCCCGAAGGCATGCTGGAGGCGGTGCCGGACTCGCCCGGCGTCTATCTCTTCCACCCCGAACCCGAGCCGCCACCTGCGGGGCGCAGCGAGCGCCCGCTCTTCGTCGGCCGCAGCCTGAACCTGCGCGGCAAGGTCCGCGAGCATTTTTCGGCCGGAGCGAAGGGGCGGGACGCAGAGCTCGCCCGCCAGGTCCGGCGGGTGGACTGGATCGAGACGGCGGGCGAACTCGGTGCGTTGCTGCTGGAGGCCGAACTGCTGAGGCAGTTGCGTCCGACGGCGAACCGCGTCGCGGAGTCGGGCGAGGCCGCCTTCGCCCTGCGCCTGATCGCGAACCGCAAGCGTGCTCCGATCTACGAAAGGGTGCCGATCGGCGGCACCGACCCGTTGGGCTGGGACGAACTCCATGGCGCCTTCCGCAGCCGCCGTGAGGCCGACAACCTGTTGCGCGAGCTTGCGCTGCTGTACCGCTTGTGCCCGCGCCGCCTCGGCCTCGAGCCCGGCACCAGCGGTGCCTGTTCGGCGCATCCCTCGCGCCGCTGTGCGGGCGTGTGCGCGGGGCGCGAATCTCCGGCAGAGCACGATGCACGGCTGGCCGGGGCGCTGGCGTCGACGGGGCTCAAGCGCTGGCCCTGGGCAGGTGCGGTGATCGTCGCGGAGTGCCATGCGGGCAGCGGACGCGAGGCCTTCCACGCCTTCGACCACTGGTGCCACCTGGGCAGCGTCGAGCGGCGCGAGGAACTACCGACGCTGCTTGCCGCGGCCGAACGCCGCTTCGACCTCGACACCTGGCGCATGTTCAGCCGCTGGCTGGCAGTTCCGGCCCATCTGGCGACGATCGAGCCGGTGCGGGCGTGAGGCCGGGCACCGCCACTGGGGTGCACCACCGGCCGGACGCGTGAGCGCCTCAGTGCGAGGCGCAGTTGCGCAACTGCGACAGCTTGTCGAGCACGACCCGGCGGCGTCCCTCGGTACGGATCAGGCCGTCGCGCGCAAAGCGCGACAGCACGCGGGAGAAGGTCTCGGGCGTGAGGTTGAGCTGCGCGGCGATGGTCTGCTTGTCGCTGGACAGATGGATTTCCCACTGCTCGGCGTCTTCCGGAGCGAGCTGCGCAAGGTACTGGGCCACGCGCTGCGTGCTGTTCAGTTGCACGCAAAGCTGCAGGTGGACCATCAGTTCGTAGGCTGCCGCGGCCAGTCGCGTGGTGATCGCTTGCGCGAAGGCGGCGGTTTCGGCCATCGCGTGGCGGAACGCCGCCACCGGAACCACCAGCAGCCGGCTGCGGCGCTGCGCCTGGATGGTCGCCATGTAAGGCCGGCCGAGCAGCGCTGCCTCCTCGCCGCACAGATCGCCGGACCCCACCAGGCGCAGGAGTTTTTCGTTGCCCGTCGGCGACAGCAGGACGCAGCGCACCTCGCCGTCGAGGATCACATGCACGCCGGTGGCGACGTCCAGTGCCTGTGCGAGAATTTCGCCGCGTTCCGCGCGGATCAGCTTCGACGCCGAGATCATGCGCCCGAGGGCGGCGTCGGCGAGCAGGTCGAAAGGAGGAATGCGCTGGAGCTGGGGAATCGAAGGTGCCGGAATCTCGTAATGCATGTTCGTCACTCCTGGACGATGAGGCGCTGGGCGTGGCGACGCTGATGTGAAGTCTAGATGCCATGCTGGCGGTATCCAATGCGGCGGCGAGGGGCATTCGTGGCATGCCATACCTCGAAAGAGGTATCCAGGCGGCATCCAACATCGCGGGCGGAGCGGCGTCCGCAGTTCGACAGGAGAAAGGTCATGACGCTGAAGCTGCCGCGATGGCTCGTCAGGCGGTCGATCCTGCTGGTGGTGGCCCTCGCGCTCGTCGCGCTGGCCCTGATCGGCCTTGCCGGCATGAGTGCGTCCGTGATGGTGGCCGAGAGCATGCAGGGCAGCGCCAATGCGATCAACGTCGCCGGCAGCCTGCGCCGCCTCACCTACCGCGTTACCGCTCTCGTCGTCTCCGATGCGCTGAGCGACAGCATTCCGGGCGAGCGGGCACGCGAGGCGATCGCCGATTTCGAGCACAACCTTGCCCACCCGGCCTTGCAGCGCTTCCTTCAGCGCGAACCGGGGGGCCTGTTTGCCGCGACCTATCGCGGCGTCGAGGCCGCGTGGCGCAGCAGCCTGCGGCCGCGGCTCGAGGCGACGGTACGAGAGGGCGGCACGCCGCTGGCGCGTGCGAGCGTCGAGCGCCTGCTCAAGGACATCGAACCCTTCGTCGATCAGCTCGATACGCTGGTGACGGTGCTCGAACAGGATACCGAGTCGCGCATCGCCGATCTGCGGCAGATCCTCGCGGTCGCCATCGCCGCCACCCTCGTCGTGATCGCGCTGGCGCTGCTGCTGCTTCATCGCTCGTTGCATCGCCCGTTGATGGACCTGTTGCGGGCGGCACGGGAAATCGCGCGCGGCGACCTTTCCGCGCGTGTGGCGCACGTCGGCCATGACGAGCTGGGCCGCGTCGGGGCGACCTTCAACCTGATGGCCAACGAGATGTCGCGCCAGTACCAGACGCTGGAACAGCGCGTGGCGGAGAAGACGGCCGAGTTGCAGCGCACCAACCGCTCGCTGGAACTGCTCTATCACGCCATTGCGCGCCTCTACCAGACGCCGACCGCGCCGGAAGCCTACGAGGCGACCTTGCGTGACATCGACCAGATCGCCGGCCTCGCGGGCAGCTTCGTGTGCATCGAGCCGCGTCACGACGGCCCTACGGCGGTGATCGCGTCGACCTTAGGCGCGTGCCCGGACCGGCTTGCCGCAGGAGATGCGGCGTGCGAGGTGTGCCGCAGCGCGCGTACCCCAAGCTTCGACTGGTCGGCGCGCGAAGCCGAGCTGTTGCGCCTGCCCCTGCGCGACCGCGAACACCACTACGGCATGCTGCGCCTCTCCATGCCGGCCGGCGCGCGCCTCGAGGACTGGCAATTCCAGCTCGTCGAGGCGCTGACGCGGCACATCGGCATGGCGCTCGGCGCCGCCCGCCGTGGCGAGCAGGAGCGACTGCTGGCGCTGCAGGAGGAGCGCTCGGTGATCGCGCGCGAACTGCACGATTCGCTGGCGCAGGCGCTGTCCTACATGAAGATCCAGGCCAGCCTGCTGCAGCCCTTGCTCGGCGAGGCCGGGCGCACCGCCGAGGCGTCCCGCGTGCTGGCCGACCTGCGCGAAGGCATCAGCGCCGCCTACCGCCAGTTGCGCGAGCTGCTGGTGTCCTTCCGCCTCGAGCTGTCGGGGGATTTCCCCAGCCTGCTGCGCGAGGCAGTGCAGGACCACGCCGCACGGGGCGGCGTGAGGGTCGAGCTCAACACCCGGCTGGCCAACTGCGCGTTGAGCCCCAACCAGGAAGTGCACGTTCTGCAGATCGTGCGCGAGGCCCTGTCGAACATGGTGCGCCATGCCCACGCCCACAGCGCGTCGGTGACGCTGTCATGCGACGCCGGTGACGAGGTCACCGTGACGATCGACGACGACGGTGTCGGACTGGGCGAGCCGCCGACCGATCCGTGGCAGCATCATGGCCTTGCGATCATGCGCGAGCGCGCGCGCGGCCTCGGCGGCACGCTGGAGATCGGCGCCGGGCCCGGCGGCGGAACACGCGTCAGCCTGCGCTTTCGCGCCGAGCGCCGGCAGCCCCTGGCGGTCGCCCCTGGCCTGGAGAATCCCCTTCGATGAACGAGCAGCAACGTGTCCTGATCGTCGACGACCATCCCCTGTTTCGCAAGGGGCTGGCGCAGATGTTGCACATGATTCCCGCCTTCCGCATCGTCGGCGAAGCGGCCGGAGGTGCCGAGGGGCTGGCGCTGGCGCGCGAGTTGCAGCCCGATCTGGTGTTGCTCGACCTCAACATGCGCGACATGGGCGGCATCGAGGTCTTGCGCGGTCTGCGTTCGGCACAGCTCGACGCGCGCGTGGTCATGATCACCGTGTCAGACCGCGCGGCCGATCTGGTCGCGGCGTTGCAGGGCGGTGCCGACGGTTACCTGCTCAAGGACATGGAGCCGGAGGCGATGATGACTGCGCTGCGCGATGCTGCGGCGGGGCGCATCGTCGTGTCCGAGCAGCTCACGCATCTGCTTGCGGCCGCGCTGCGCCGCGAGAGCCGGCCGCATGACGCGGCAGCGGCGGGGTTGACCGAGCAGGAACTGCGCATCCTGGAGAAGATCGCCGCCGGCCTGTCGAACAAGCTGATCGGGCGCGATCTCGACATCACCGAGGGCACGGTGAAGGTGCACGTCAAGCACATCCTGCGCAAGCTCGAACTTCGCTCCCGGGTCGAGGCGGCGGTGTGGGCAGTGGAGCATCTGCGCGCTTGATCCGCACGCGGCGTGCCGGTGCAGGGTGCGCCGGTGCAGGCGACCAATTTCGCGTGAAATAACCCATGCTGCGGTCGCAGTCTTGATGGGAATCAATGGCCGCGTTCACGTTATGGCTTTCAATCGTCCCTGTCGATTGCCTGGAGCTTGCCGTGGACGCTGCGTCATTGTCGCGTCGTGGTTTTTTGCGCGGACGCGTGAACGCGGCCGCCGCCCAGCGTCCGCCATGGGCGCGGGAAGAGGCCGACTTCACTGCGCGCTGCACGCGCTGCAATGCCTGCATCGATCATTGCCCCACGCACATCCTGGTGCGTGCCGACGCCGGCTATCCCGCGGTCGACTTCAGTCGCGGCGAATGCACTTTCTGCGGCGAGTGTCTGAGCCGCTGCGAACCCCGCGCGCTGTTCCGGACTGACGACGACGCAGCGCCGTGGCCGCTGCGCGCGCGCATCGGCGATGCCTGCGTGGCGGCGCAGGGGGTCGAGTGCCGCATCTGCGGCGAAGCCTGCCCGGCCGCCGCAATCCGCTTCCGGCCGCGGCTCGGCGGCGTCGCGCTGCCGGCGCTGGAAACCGATGCCTGCAATGGCTGCGGTGCCTGCTTCGGACCCTGCCCGGTGGGCGCGATCGCGATCGCGCCCAAGGATCCGCGCGAAAAGAGCGCCCTCACGGAGGTCAAGCAATGAAGATCGCAAGTCTGGTCGTGCGGGCGATGCCGCGCGATTTCCCCGAGGTGCAGGAGGCCCTGCGCCGCATTCCCGGCGTCGAGCTGCATGGTGCGTCGGCCGAGACCGGCAAGATCATCGTCACCGTGGAAGACGGCGAGGGCTGGTCGGTCGCCGATTCCATCGTGGCCGTGAACATGGCACCGAAAGTCCACGGCGTGACGCTCGCCTACGAATACACCGACGAAGGTCTCGAACATCTGGAGGCATGAAATGACCATGGATCGACGCGAATTCATCAAGACCAACGCGATCGCTGCCGCGGCGGCGACCGCCGGCATCGGCATCCCGGTGGTCGCCGAGGCGCAGACCAAAGGGCCGGACGGGACCAAGGTGCGCTGGGACAAGGCCGCCTGCCGCTTCTGCGGCACCGGCTGCTCGGTGCTCGTCGGCGTG
>JAFEFM010000395.1 GCA_018240585.1 Pseudomonadota bacterium | reverse complement strand
TGGCCTGGATCAAGGCGAACCTGCCCTGGGCCAAGACCTCGGGCGGGGTGTCGAACGTCTCCTTCAGCTTCCGCGGCAACGACCCGGTGCGCGAGGCGATCCACACCGTGTTCCTGTACCACGCGATCAAGGCCGGCCTGTCGATGGGCATCGTCAACGCCGGCCAGCTCGGCGTGTATGACGAGCTCGTCCCCGAGCTGCGCGACAGGGTCGAGGACGTGGTGATGAATCGCAAGCCGGGGGCGGGCGAGGCGCTGGTCGAGTTCGCGCAGACGGTGAAAGGGCAGGCGAAGGAATCCGCGCAGGATCTGGCCTGGCGCGAGTGGCCGGTCGCGGAGCGTCTCTCGCACGCGCTGGTCAAGGGCATCACCGAGTTCGTCGTCGCCGACACCGAGGAGGTGCGCGCCAGGCTGGAGGCCGAGGGCCGCCCGCCGCTGGCGGTCATCGAAGGCCCGCTGATGGCGGGGATGAACGTGGTCGGCGACCTTTTCGGCGCGGGCAAGATGTTCCTGCCGCAGGTGGTGAAGTCGGCGCGGGTGATGAAGCAGGCGGTTGCGCACCTGATCCCCTACATCGAGGCCGAGAAGCTGCGCACCGGCGCCAGCAGCAAGGGCCGCATCGTCGTGGCCACGGTGAAGGGCGACGTGCACGACATCGGCAAGAACATCGTCGGCGTGGTGCTGGGCTGCAACGGTTACGAGGTGATCGACCTCGGTGTCATGGTGCCGGCCGCGAAGATCCTCGAGGCGGCGAAGGAGCATGGCGCGCAGGCGATCGGCCTGTCGGGCCTGATCACGCCCTCGCTGGAAGAGATGGCCCACGTCGCCGCGGAGATGAAGCGCCAGGGCTTCGAAGTGCCGCTGCTGATCGGCGGTGCCACCACCAGCCGCAACCACACCGCGATCAAGATCGCGCCGCACTACGACCAGCCGGTGGTGTACGTGCCCGACGCGTCGCGCGCGGTGGGCGTGGTCACTGCGCTGCTGTCCGAGGAGCAGAGCGCGGCGTTCAAGGCCGAAATCGCCGCCGACTACGAGAAGATCCGCGCGCTGCACGCGAACAAGAAGGGCGTCCAACTGGTGAGCGTGGAGGCCGCGCGCGCCAACGCCTTCCGGATTGCGACCGACTACCGGCCGCCGAAGCCCAACGTGCTCGGCGTGCAGGCGATCGACGTCGAGCTCGGCGAGCTGGTGAGCTACATCGACTGGGGGCCCTTCTTCCAGACCTGGGACCTGGCCGGCCGTTTCCCCGCCATCCTCGACGACGCGGTGGTGGGCGAGACCGCGCGCAACGTGTTCGCGGATGGCAAGGCGATGCTGGAGCAGATCGTCGCCGAGGAGTGGCTGCAGGCGAAGGCGGTGTTCGGGCTGTTCGCCGCCAATGCGGCCGGCGACGACATCGAGATCTACACCGGCGAGGACCGCCGGGAGCTGGCGATGGTCTGGCACGGCCTGCGTCAGCAGCACGAGCGCCCGGCGGGCAAGCCGCACTGGTGCCTGGCGGACTTCGTCGCGCCGAAGGAGTCCGGCGTGCCGGACTGGATCGGCGCCTTCGCGGTGACCGCGGGTTTGGGCATCGAGGCCAAGCTCGCCGAGTTCGAGGCCGCGCACGACGACTACCGCGCCATCATGCTGAAGAGCCTCGCCGACCGTCTCGCCGAGGCCTGCGCCGAGTGGCTGCACGAGCGTGTGCGCCGCGAATGCTGGGGCTACGCGGCCGACGAGGTGCTCGACAACGAGGCGCTGATCGGCGAGGAATACCGCGGCATCCGCCCCGCGCCGGGTTATCCGGCCTGCCCCGACCACACCGTGAAGGGGCCCCTGTTCGAACTGCTCGGCGCGCGCGAGCGGATCGGCATGGGGTTGACCGAAAGCTACGCGATGACGCCGGCGGCGGCGGTGAGCGGCTTCTACTTCGCCCACCCCGACAGCCACTACTTCGCCATTCCGAAGATCGGGCGCGACCAGTTGGAGGATTGGGCGCGCCGTACCGGCATGGAGATGGACGAGGCGGCGCGCTGGTTGGCGCCGCTGCTCTGAGGACGTGGACGCCGACCCGGGGGGCAGCGCCGGTGAGGCGGTCTGGCATCGAATGACACGCACCAAACGCGTCCTGTCCGCGTATCTCGCCAGCCGGTGGGTGCAGTCCGGTTTGCTGCTCGTCGTCTTCGGATGGGGGCCGCTGCTCGTCATCGTCGCACTTGCTTCCGTCGGGCTGTGGCCGGACCCGAATCCCAACCCCATCGGTCCGGGCTTGCTGTTCTTCTTCACGTCCTGGCCGGCGATCATCTGCCTGGGGGTCGGCATCTGTCGCGTGCACTTCGGCACGGCTACGAACGCTGAGGAGCACGATCCTGCCGCCTTCGGCGGCAACGAGTCGCAGCCCTGGTCCGAACGGCTTGCCGAGATGACGGCGCTCAGGCTTGCCGCCGGTTTCGGCGGTGGCGTCCTCTTTCTTTACGGGCTGGTCGCGCTGCTGACGCGCCCGTCGGGCGGTGCGGCGGTGGCCATCGCGTCGGGTGCCGCTGCGGCCTATTGGGGGCTTACCGGGCGTGTGCGCTGGTGATCGGTCCGTTCGTCGTGGGTTGAGGTAAGCTGCCGGCTGACTTCAAATGGGAGCACGAGCATGAGCTGTGTCGAAATCACCGCCGACAACTTCAATGACATCGTCGAGAAGAGCGACATCGTTTTCCTCGACTTCTGGGCGGCGTGGTGCGGCCCCTGCCGCAACTTTGCGCCTATCTACGAGGCGGCTGCCGATGCTCATCCGGACATCGTCTTCGGCAAGATCGACACCGAGGCCCAGCAGGAACTCGCTGCCAGCTTCCAGATTCGTTCGATTCCCACC
Source organism: Pseudomonadota bacterium (assembly GCA_018240585.1). Taxonomy (GTDB): domain Bacteria; phylum Pseudomonadota; class Gammaproteobacteria; order Burkholderiales; family Rhodocyclaceae; genus Thauera. Next base: position 177 of record JAFEFM010000395.1, on the reverse strand, counting down.
ATCGCGGTGATCCGCGACAACATCATGGTGTTCCGCGAATCGGGCGCGCTGCCCGCGAACGCCCTGAACCAGGTGATCGACGGTGTGCGGGCGCTCGACATGGATGCGGTGCGCGCCGATATCGCCCGGCAGCAGCAGGAGCAACAGCAGCAATGAACGGGTAGCGGGCGTGTAGTC
>JAFEFM010000394.1 GCA_018240585.1 Pseudomonadota bacterium | reverse complement strand
GCCAGCGTCTTCGCCTTCCACAGCGGCTGCACCAGCATCAGCATGCGCGCGCAGGTGATCTTGTCGATGCACACCAGCATCGCCTTGCCGGATTCCCAGCGCGTGCTGCAGTGCTCGACGAAATCCGCCGCGATGCGCGCGAGCCGTTCATCGGCGGTGACGACTTCGTAGTCCTTGCCGAGCAGCTTTTCCAGCAGCGCGGTCTGGTCGCCGTCGAGCTCGGCTGCCTCCACCGCTTCGGCGATGCGCTCGTTCAGGTCCAGCCCCGCCAGCCCGAGCTTTTCGCCACGGTTCTCGTAGACCAGTTTCACCGTCGCTCCGTCTTCCTCGCTGCGCTTGAAGTCGTAGCGCGACACGTAGTCGCCGAAGATGCGCCGTGTCAGCTCGTCGTGCTTGAACAGCGGCGTGCCGGTAAAGCCGATGAAGGCCGCATTCGGCAGCGCCAGCCGCATGTTGCGCGCCAGCTTGCCGGCCTGGCTGCGGTGCGCCTCGTCCGAAATCACGATGATGTCGTCGCGCGCGCTGTAAGGCTTGTCCGCGCGCACGTCCTGGTTGAACTTGTGGATCAGGCTGAACACGTAGCGATGGTTCTGCTGCAGCAGTTGCTCCAGTTCCTTGCCCGAGCCGGCGCGCGGCGTGGCGTCGTCGGCCACGCCGCAGCCGACGAAAGTCTTGTAGATCTGGTCGTCCAGCTCGTCGCGATCGGTCATCAGCACGAAGGTGAAGTTGCCTTCCACCGTGCGCCGCACCTTCTCGGCGAAGAAGGCCATCGAGTACGACTTGCCGCTGCCCTGAGTGTGCCAAACCACGCCCAGCCGGCCGAGGTCGGGATGCACGCGCTCCACGACCTGGACCGTGCGCGCGCGCGGCGTCGGCAAACCTGCAAGCGGGTAGTCCGCATCCGGCTCCGCCGCCAGTCGCGGTGGGGCGGCGCCGTCGTTGGCGCTGCGCCCCTTTCCCGGTGCAGGCAGCGCGACCACGCGATGCTGCAGCCGTTCGGCCGGCGGGTACTGGCGCTTGAGCGCCTCCTGCCGTTGTACCGCTTCCACCGCCTGATTCACCCCCAGCCACTGGTGGTTGCGCGCCACCACCTTGCGCACCGCGCCCGCCTTGCTGGCGTCGAACAGGATGAAGTTCTCGACGATGTCGAGCAGACGATGCTTGGCGAGCATGCCGTCGAGCAGCACCTTCGCCGCCAGGTTGCCCTTGTCGCGCTCGTCGAGCCGCTTCCACTCGCCGAAGTGCTCCCACGCGCTGGTGACCGAGCCGTAGCGGGCGTTGTGCCCGTTGCTGACGATCACGAAGGCGTTGTGGTGGAAGGCGTGGGCGATGACGTTTTCGTCGAGGTAGTCGCGCAGGTTGCCCTCGTAGCCGGCGCGGATGTTCTTGTAGACCGCCTTCAGCTCGATGAACACCAGCGGCAGGCCATTGACGAAGCAGACGACGTCGGCGCGGCGGTTGTAGTTGGGTGTGCGCAGCCCGGTAATGACGAGCTCGCGCACCGCCAGGAAGCGGTTGTTCGCCGCGTCGCGGAAGTCGATCACCTTCGCCTGTGCATGGCGCAGCGCCCCGTGCGCGTCGCGATAGCTCACCGGCACACCGTCGCGGATCAACGCGTAAAAGGTCTGGTTGTGCTGCAGCAGCGAGCGCGAATAGTCGTGATGGCTGAGCGTGGCCACCGCCTCGTCGATCGCCGCGTCCGGCAGCTCGGGATTGAGCCTGCCCAGTGCCGCCCGCAGGTCCCGCACCAGCACCACCTCGCGCGTACTCGCCCGCCCCAGGGTGCCATCCGCGCCGAAGGTCTCGTGCTTCCAGGCGTAGACGCTGTCCCACCCAAGCACCTGTTCCAGATGCTCGGCGAAGGTCGCCTGGACGAGCCGGTCTTCGCTGTTGATGTCGGTGTAGGCCATGGGGGCTATTGGCTCATTGATGAAGGCAGCTTTGGCTCATTTCCGGCAAG
>JAFEFM010000393.1 GCA_018240585.1 Pseudomonadota bacterium | reverse complement strand
CGTTTCGAGGCGCAGGCGCGCGACGCGATCGACGACATCGGCCGCCTGCCGGTGGCCCTGCCGGGCGGCGGATCGGTGCTGTTGGCGGATGTGGCGCATTTCGAGGTCAAGCAGGGCGCGACCCGCATCGCGCGCGAAGCCGGCGGGCGCATGGTGCATGTGAAGGCCAATCTGCGCGGGCGCGACCAGGGCAGCTTTGTCGCCGAAGCGCGCGCCCGAGTGGAGCGCGAGGTGAAGCTGCCCGCCGGCTATCGCATGACCTGGGGCGGGCAGTTCGAGAACCAGCAGCGTGCCATCAAGCGCCTGGCGGTCATCGTGCCGCTGTCGCTGGCCGGCATCTTCGTCCTGCTGTTCTGGGCGTTCCGCTCGGTTCGGCGCGCGACGCTGGTGCTGCTGATGGTGCCCTTCACCCTGACGGGCGGGTTCGCGGCGCTCGCGCTCGCGGGCATGCATCTGTCGATCTCCGCAGCGGTCGGCTTCATCGCCGTGGCCGGCATCTCGGTGCAGAACGGCGTCATCCTCGTCGAGGAGGTCATCGCGGCGCAGGAGCGCGGCGGACGGTTCGCCGACGCCGTCATCGAGGGTGCCGTGATGCGCCTGCGCCCGATCCTCATGACTGCGTTGATGGCCGGCATCGGGCTCCTTCCCGCCGCGCTGTCGCACGGCATCGGCTCCGAGACGCAGCGGCCGTTCGCGCTGGTGATCGTCGGCGGCATCGTCTCGGCGACGGTCTTCACTCTGGCCCTGCTGCCGGTGCTGATGCCGCTGTTCGAAAAACCGGAGGAAGTCTGAGCATGATTGAACCGCTTGTGTTCAAGGGCGGACCGCATGCGGTGGTGCTGTTTCACGGGCTCTCGAGCACGCCGCAGGAACTCCAGATCACCGCCCGGGGCCTGGCCCGCGCCGGTTACACGGTGATCCTGCCCGGGATCAGGACCTACACCTGGGCTCGCGGCGATCATGGCAGGCCGGCTTGGCGGCAATGGGTCGGCGACGCGCGCCGGATCTATGAGCAGACCGTGTCCCGCTACGACAGCGTCTCGATCGGCGGGCTGTGCATCGGTGCGGTGCTGGCGTTGGAGGTCGCGGCCACGAGCAGCGAGGAGCCTGCGTCCGTCATCTGCCTGTCGACGACGCTGCACTATGACGGCTGGAGCCTGCCCTGGTATCGGCATTTCCTTCCGCTGGCCGGCTGGTTGCCGTTCGGACACCGATACCGGTTCAAGGAGCGCTGGCCCTG
>JAFEFM010000392.1 GCA_018240585.1 Pseudomonadota bacterium | reverse complement strand
GCTGTTCGCGATCTCGCGCCAGTTCGAGCGGGTGAGGCCGGACGAGCTGGCCGACGCCCTGCCGCAGATCACCGCCGGCTCGCCGGAAGACAGCCTGGGCGCGGGCACGGGATCGGAGGCCGAGCCGGGCGAGGCGAGCGGCGCGATGGCGCCGGCGCAACTCGGAAAGCAGGAGGCGCTGCACAAGTTCGCCGTCGACCTCACCGAAAAGGCGCGCAAGGGCGAGATCGACCCGGTCACCGGCCGCGACGAGGAGATCCGCCAGATCGTCGACATCCTGATGCGCCGCCGGCAGAACAACCCGATGATCACCGGCGAGGCCGGTGTCGGCAAGACGGCGGTGGTGGAAGGGTTCGCCATGCGGATCGTGCGCGGCGACGTGCCGCCGCAATTGAAGGCGGTAAAGCTGCTGACGCTCGACATCGGCCTGCTGCAGGCGGGCGCGAGCATGAAGGGCGAGTTCGAGCAGCGCCTGCGCCAGGTGATCGACGAGGTGCAGGCCAGCCCCAAGCCCATCATCCTGTTCATCGACGAGATCCACACCCTGGTCGGCGCGGGCGGCGCGGCCGGCACCGGCGATGCGGCCAACCTGCTCAAGCCGGCGCTCGCGCGTGGCAACCTGCGCACCATCGGCGCCACGACCTGGGCCGAGTACAAGAAGTACATCGAGAAGGACCCGGCGCTGACCCGGCGCTTCCAGGTCATCCAGGTGCTGGAGCCGGACGAGGTCAAGGCCACACTGATGCTGCGCGGCGTCGCCACCGTGCTGGAGAAGCACCATCGCGTGCAGTTGCTGGACGAGGCGATGGAGGCCGCGGTGAGGCTGTCGCACCGCTACATCCCGGCCCGGCAGTTGCCCGACAAGGCGGTGAGCCTGCTCGACACCGCCTGCGCGCGGGTGGCGGTCAGCCAGCATGCGACACCGCCCGAGGTGGAAGACTGCCGGCGGCGCATCGAGGCGCTCGACACCGAGCTCGAGATCATCGGCCGCGAGGAGCTGGTCGGCATCGACATCGGCGCGCGCCGCAGCGACGCCGAGGCGAGGCATAAGGCCGAGCTGGAGCGCCTGGCGGTGCTCGAGGCGCGCTGGAAGGAGGAAAAGGCTGTCGTCGATGAGATCCTCGATCTGAGAGCGAAATTGCGCGCCGGCGGCAAGGCGGTGGACCAGGCGCCGGAAGCGAGCGCCGCGCCTGCGGAGCAGCCCGCCCCGGGCAATGCCGCTTCGCCTGCCGGTGGCGCCGATGCGGGCGCAACAGTGCCTGCGCCTGGAGCGGAGGCGTCGGCAGCCGACGCCGATTCGACGCCGAAGGCCGACGACCCGGCCCCGCCTGCGGAAGATCGCGACACCCTGCTCGCCCGCCTGCAGGTGCTGCAGGAGCAACTGCATGCCTTGCAGGGAGAAGCGCCGCTGATCATGCCGACGGTGGACGAGCAGTCGGTAGCCGGTGTCGTGGCCGACTGGACCGGCATTCCGGTCGGGCGCATGGTCAAGAACGAGGTGGAGGCCGTCCTGCACCTCGCCGACAGCCTGGAGAAGCGCATCATCGGCCAGCGCCATGCGCTGGAGATGATTGCGCGCCGCATCCAGACCTCGCGCGCGCACCTGGACAACCCCAACAAGCCGATCGGCGTGTTCATGCTCGCCGGCAGCTCGGGCGTGGGCAAGACCGAGACCGCGCTCGCGCTGGCCGAAGCGCTGTATGGCGGCGAGCAGAACGTCATCACCATCAACATGAGCGAGTTCCAGGAGGCGCACACCGTCTCCACGCTGAAGGGCGCGCCCCCGGGCTACGTCGGCTACGGAGAAGGCGGCGTGCTCACCGAGGCGGTGCGCCGCCGGCCGTATTCGGTGGTGTTGCTTGACGAGATGGAGAAGGCGCACCCCGACGTCCACGAGCTGTTCTTCCAGGTCTTCGACAAGGGCTGGATGGAGGACGGCGAGGGCAGGGTGATCAACTTCAAGAACACGCTGATCCTCATCACCACCAACGTCGGCACCGACACCATCATGGGCCTGTGCAAGGATCCCGAGCTGATGCCCACGCCCGAAGGCATCTCCCGGGCGCTGCGCGATCCGCTGCTGAAGGTCTTCCCGCCCGCGTTGCTCGGCCGCCTGGTGGTGATCCCCTACTACCCGCTCACCGACGAGATCGTCGGCCTGATCGCGCGCCTGCAGCTCAAGCGCATCGCCAAGCGGGTGCAGGAGAATCACAAGGTGCCCTTCATCTACGACGAGGCGGTGGTCAGGCTGATCGTCGGCCGCTGCACCGAAGTCGAGAGCGGTGCGCGCATGATCGATGCGATCCTCACCAACACGATGCTGCCTCGCATCAGCCAGGAGTTCCTCGAGCGCATCGTGGAGGGGCGGCCGGTCGATGGCGTGTGGGTGGATGTCGTCGATGATGATTTCCACTACCGCTTCGACAGGCCGGAAACCGAGCCTGTGGGGGGCGTGGCATGAGCCGGGTCGCCCACCCGCAGCGCCGCGGGCAGCGCGAGCGCGCCGATCCTCCCACCGGGCCCGCTCCGGCGGCAGCCGAGGACGGCGAGCGCATCACGCTGGAAGAGGCCGTGCTGCGGGCGCAGCAGGCTCATCGCCATGGCCAGCTCGACCTCG
>JAFEFM010000391.1 GCA_018240585.1 Pseudomonadota bacterium | reverse complement strand
GGTGAAGCGCCAGAACAAGGAAGATCTCGCCCGCTACGTGAGCGAGCGCCTGTGCATCGAGCTGAGTCCCGACGCGCTGTTCGACGTCCATGTGAAGCGCATGCACGAATACAAGCGCCAGTTGCTCAACGTGCTGCACGTCGTCACCCGCTACCAGGCCATCCTCGCCCGGCCGGACGCCGACTGGGTGCCGCGGGTGGTGATCTTCGCCGGCAAGTCGGCCTCGGCCTACCAGTTCGCCAAGCTGGTGATCCACCTGATCAACGACGTCGCCACCACGATCAACAACGACCCGCGCATCGGCGACCGCCTGAAGGTGGTGTTTCTGCCCAACTACCGCGTCAGCCTGGCGGAGCGGATCATCCCCGCGGCCGACCTTTCCGAGCAGATCTCGACCGCCGGCACCGAGGCCTCGGGCACCGGCAACATGAAGCTGGCGTTGAACGGCGCGCTCACCATCGGCACGCTTGACGGCGCCAACGTCGAGATCCGCGAGCAGGTCGGCGAGGACAACATCTTCATCTTCGGCCACACCACCGACGAGGTCGCCGACATCCGCGCACGCGGCTACCCGCCGCGCAGTTACTACGACAGCGACCCGGCGCTGAAGGCGGCGCTCGACGCCATCCGCGACGGCCTCTTCAGCCCTGGCGACCCCGGCCGCTACCACCAGGTGTTCGACGTGCTGGTGAACTGGGGCGACCACTACCTGCTGCTCGCCGACTACGCCAGCTATGTCGCGGCCCAGCACCGCGTCGATGCCGCCTTCCGCGACACCGAAGACTGGAGCCGGCGCGCGCTGCTCAATGTCGCCGGCATGGGCGCGTTCTCGTCGGACCGCACCATCGCCGAGTACGCCAGCACGATCTGGCACACAGCGCCGGTCAGCATGACCTGAATCGTGAACCACGCACGCGGGGCACCACCCCCGGTCGGCCTTGCGCTTGCCGCAGCCGCGACGCCTCCCCCTAAGCGGACAGAGCCGCCACCTTGGCGCGCGCCGCGTGCAGCTTCTTGTAGCTGTCCATCAACCGCTGGTGCCTGTCGAGCCCTTCCAGCTTCAAGCTCGTCGGCGTCAGGCCGAAGAAACGCACGCTGCCGTCCACCGACCCCAACACCGCATCCATCCGCGGGTTGCCGAACATCCGGCGGAAATTGACCTCGTAGTCGTCGAGCTCCAGTTCATCGTCCAGCAGCACTTCCAGCACCACGTTCAAGGCCTGGTAGAACAGGACGCGCTCCACCGTGTTCTCGTTGTATTGCAGGAAAGCCTCCACCCGCTCCTTCGCCGCGTCAAACTGCTTGAGGGCGAGATTGATCAGCAGCTTCAACTCGAGAATCGTCAACTGCCCCCACACCGTGTTCTCGTCGAACTCGATGCCGATCAAGGTAATGATGTCGATGTAATCATCGAGCTCGCTCTCTTCCAGACGCTCCAGCAGCGCTTCCAGGCTCGAATCGTCGAGGCGGTGCAGGTTCAGGATGTCCTCACGGAACAGCAGCGCCTTGTTGGTGTTGTCCCAGATCAGATCGTCCACCGGATAGATCTCGGAATATCCCGGCACCAGGATGCGGCAGGCGGTGGCGCCGAGCTGGTCATAGACGGCCATGTAAACTTCCTTGCCCATGTCCTCGAGGATGCCGAGCAGGGTCGCGGCTTCGTCGGCGTTGGAGTTTTCACCGTGGCCGGAAAAGTCCCACTCGACGAAATCGAAATCAGCCTTGGCACTGAAAAAGCGCCACGACACCACGCCGCTGGAATCGATGAAGTGTTCGACGAAGTTGTTCGGCTCGGTGACGGCGTTGCTTTCGAACGTGGGCGGGGGC
>JAFEFM010000390.1 GCA_018240585.1 Pseudomonadota bacterium | reverse complement strand
GCCTTGTCCAGCACGACGGTGCCGGTGGTCTTGTCGAACTTCGAGAGCTGGGTCGACATGCCGAAGTGGCTGTACGAGAAGCGCGGGAAGGTGTGGGTGCCGTCGACCGAGTAGGTTTCCGGTGCGGCGAACGCCGGCGTGGCGGCAGCGGCGGCGATGATGAGGGCGGCGGAGAGTTGGGCGATGCGGTTCATGGATTTGTCCCTTTTTGGATGAAGGATTGAAACGGGTTGGGGTTTTAGGGGGTGGATTCTTACTTGGCCGCAGCGGCGATGCGGAACTTGATCACCACGTCGTTGGCGACGATGTCGAAGGCCTTCCACGCACCTTCGCCGATCGAGAAATCGCCGCGCTTGATCGTGAGGCTGCCGTCGAACACGCCGGCGTTGCCCTGCGCCGTGAAGGTGGCGGGCACCACGACGTTCTTGGTCGTGCCCTTAATCGTCAGCCTGCCGGCCACTTCGTACTTGTTGCCGCCAAGTGCCTTGACGCTGGTCGACTCGAAGCGGGCGGTCGGGAAGGCCTTGGTGTTGAACCAGGTCTTGGTCGCCACCTCGGTGTCGCCCTCCGAACTGCCGGTGTCGACGCTGGCCAGATCGACCTCGATCGTGCTCATGGCCGTGGTCGGCGCGGCAGGGTCGAAACGCAACTGGCTGGTGAATTTCCTGAAGCTGCCGTCCATCGACACCCCCATCTGCTGATAGCCGAAGGCGATCCGGCTCTTGTCCGCCTGGACCTGGGTGTATTCCACGGCGTGCGCCGCGGTGGTGAGGCCGAGGGTGGCGAACAGCGCGATGACAAGACGTTTCATGTCGGTGAGTCCTCTGAAATCGGTTGGATCGTTGCGGAGGTTCGATGAGGCAGCGTCGGGACCTGCCTGCGTCTGCCGCCGCACCGGAACCGATGCGATGGACGAACTCTATTCGCGACGGAGGCTGTCAGATAGACGACAATCGGCAAATCACAATTGCTTCGATTGCAACAATGCGCCGGATCTGCGATGCACGCCCTTACCCGTGTCATGACCGGTGCGCACGGCGATGAGGGTGGCGTACGAGGATCGCATGGGGAAAAATACGGACCTGGATCGAAACCGAGCACGGCCGATGAACACCCGCGAAATTCGCGTCTGGGATCTTCCCACGCGCATCTTCCACTGGACCCTGGTGGTTCTCGTCGTCGCTGCCTTCGTTACCGGCTGGATTGGCGGCAACCTGATCGACTGGCATGGCCGCGCCGGGCTCGGCATCTGCGGCCTGCTCGCCTTCCGTCTGGTGTGGGGCTTCGTCGGTTCGACCTATGCGCGTTTTGCCGACTTCGTTCCGGGGCCGGCGCACATCTGGGCACATATCCGCGGCGAATGGAACGGGCTGGGGCACAACCCGTTCGGCGCGCTGTCGGTGCTGGCCTTGCTGCTGCTGCTGGCCTTCCAGGTCGGCAGCGGCCTGGTGTCGAACGACGACATCGCCTTCGAAGGGCCGCTCTACGCGCTCATCGGCAAGGACACCAGCGACTGGCTGACGAGCCTGCACCGGCAGAATTTCTGGGTGCTGATTGCCTTCGTCACCCTGCACGTGCTGGCCATCCTCTATTACGCCCATGCGAAGAAGGACAACCTGGTGAAGCCGATGATCACCGGCGTGAAGACGGTGTCCGATCCCGAGGCGAAGGCTGCGCGCGGCGGCGGCGCGCTGGCGTTCGTGCTGGCGCTCGCGGTCGCCGTGGCGGCGGTCTGGGCAGCGAGCGGCGCCTTGCTGCCGCCTCCACCGCCGCAAGCTGCGCAGGAGACGCCGGCCTGGTGATTCGGGTGCGGTGACGACGTGCGGCGGGTAGGTGCCGCCGCGCGCCTGTCTGCGGTAGACAAGAAAGAAGCCGCCCGGTGGGCGGCTTCTCAGTTAACGGCCGAGACGACGCGCCGGCGCGGCCAGGCTCAGTCCTCTTCGCGATACTTGTCGTGGCAGGCCTTGCACGACTCGCCGAGCTTGCCGAAAGCGGTCTTGACGGCGGCCGCATCGCCGCCGGCGGCGACCTTGGCCAGATCGCCGGCAGCGGCGTTGAATTCGCGCGCGAGCTTGCCGACGTTCTCGCCTTCCTTGAAGAACTCCGGCTTGACGCGCGTCTTCACGCTGCCGATCGCCTTGTCGGTGCCCGGGCCGTACAGCGCGCCCATGCCGGAATTGGCGATGCCGGCGATGGCGTTGGCGGCGGCGGCGACCTGGTCCTTGTTGTAGGTGCCTTCCAGGTTGCCCTTGATCTTGCCCATGTTCCAGCTCATGAAGCGGTAGCCGGCCTGGCGGAACTTGATCTGGTCTTCGGGCTTGACCTGGGCGGATGCGGCGGTTGCCACCGACAGGGCGAGCACGGCGAGAACGCTACGGGCGATGGTTTTCTTCATGTTGGCCTCACGGATCTGAGTGGGTGGATGGCGGGAGAGCGGAACGCTCCGCTTCTCCCGCGAAAGCCCCGGCAGTGTATCGGCTTTTCGATGCAAGAGTCATCGCCGGGAAGGCGCCGATCCGTTGGCGCAAACCCGCACCGGTACTCAGTCGATGCGCACCGGCACGAAGATGCGCGCGTCACCGCGCTGGACCAGCAGCGCGAAGCGGTTGCCGGCGCGTTCGAGCAACTCGCGCAACTGCGCCACGCTCGTCACCGGCTGGTTGTTGAGCGCCAGGATCACGTCGCCGCGCTGCACGCCGGCGCGCGCCACAGCACCGCTGCTGCCTTCCACCACCAGACCGCCGCGCACGCCGAGCTGGCTGGCCTCCTGCGGGTTCAGCGGACGGGCGCTGAGGCCCAGCTTCGCACCGATGTTCTCGCCGCCGTCCGGTGTGGCGGCGGCGAGCGGCGCGGTTTCCGACTTCAGCTCCTCCAGCGTGGCGGCCACTTCGCGGCTTCGCCCGTCGCGCCAGATCTCGAGGCGCACCCGCGTGCCGGGGCGCTTTTCGCCGACGATGCGGGGCAGGTCGGCCGATTCCTTGATGCGGCTGCCGTCGAGGCTCAGCACCACGTCGCCCGCCTTGAGCCCGGCCTTTTCCGCCGGGCTGCCGGGATCGACGCTGGCCACCAGCGCGCCGCGCTCGTCGGGCAGGCCGAAGGACTGGGCAAGATCCTTGTCCAGGCTCTGGATGGCGATGCCCAGCCGGCCGCGCTGCACGCGGCCATGCGCGATCAACTGGTCCTTGATGCTCATCGCGACGTCGATCGGGATCGCGAACGAAATGCCCATGAAGCCGCCCGAGCGCGAGTAGATCTGCGAGTTGATGCCGATCACCTCGCCGGCGAGGTTGAACAGCGGGCCGCCTGAGTTGCCCGGGTTGATGGCGACGTCGGTCTGGATGAAGGGCACGTAGTTCTCGTCCGGCAGGCGGCGCGCCTTGGCGGAGATGATGCCGGCCGTCACCGTATTGTCGAAGCCGAAAGGCGAGCCCATTGCGATCACCCATTCGCCGACGCGGCTGCGGTCGGGATTGCCGATCTTCACCGCCGGCAGGTTGCGCGCATCAATCTTCAGCAGGGCGACGTCGGTGCGGCGGTCGATGCCCACCACCTTCGCCTTGAACTCGCGCTTGTCGATCAGCGTGACGGTCACTTCCGAGGCGACCGTGCCGCCGCCGTTGGCATTGGGGTCGCCGGCGACGACGTGGGCGTTGGTCAGCACATAGCCGTCGGCACTGACGATGAAGCCCGAGCCGATACCGCGATTGACTCGCGGGCCGGCGCCCGGTCCGCCAGGCATCCCGGGCACCGGCACGCCGAAGCGGCGCAGGAAATCGTAGAAGGGATCGTTGGCGAAGGGGTTGTCGCCATTCATCTGCGGCTGCGCCAGACGCTGCACGACGCTGATGTTGACGACGGCCGGGCCGACCTGCTCGACGAGATCGCCGAAGTCCGGCAGGCCATAGCGGTTGGGCGACACCGCGGCGGAGGACGCTGGTGCCTCTGCGGCATGGGCGTTGAAGGTGGCCCCGATGGGCAGGCAGGCGGCGAGGGCCAGGGCGAAGGCACGAGTGGCGACAGCTTTGCGCATGAGAGTCCCGTTCAAGACGATGAAGAAAACACGATCGGTGGACGCGAACCGGCGCGCACCGTTCCCGTTCCGGCCCACTCCTGCAAGGTAGGGGCCGCGGCCGCGGGTATCAAGAGAGTCGGAGCAGCAGCGCCGCAGCGGCGCGGCGCGTCATTCAGAAGCGCGTGCCCAGCGACAGCCAGACACGCGGACCGAGCGCGTTCGCCGGCTTGTCCGTGCCGAAGCGCGACAGTTGCTGCAGCGGGCGATTGGCATACTCCTGGTGGCGACCAAGAAGGTTGATCGCGGTGAGGCGGACTTCCACTGATTGCCGGTCGAACCGGAAACTGCGTGCCACGCTCGCATCGAGCGTGGTGTACGCCGGCACCGTGTAGCGGAAGGTCGGCGTGAAGCCGAAACCGGCGTCGATCGGCCCCATGCGCAACAGGGTCAGCGTCGATTGCCACGCGCCGAAGCCCTGCAGCCAGGTCAGGCTGGTGCTGTAGGGTGCGACGTTGCGCCGAATGTCGGCATCCTTCGCCGCTGCCCGCACCATCGAATGGTTGAGGATGATTTCGCCGTCCGTCCACGGTTTGCTGCGCAACTGGTATTCGATGCCGCTGAGGTGCACCGGGTCGGACGCGTTGCGCCAGCTCGTCGCACGCAGCAGGCGCTGGATCAGGTTGGGATCGGCGAGTCCGTTGTCTCCCGGTGCCAGTGTGAAGTCGACCTGCCGGCGCACGATCAGGTCGCGGATGGTCTCGTGGAACAGGCGCACGTCCAGCGTGCCGTCCACCACCGGCAGCGTGCCGAGGAAGCCCAGCTCGAAGGCATCCATGCGCGGTGGGCGCAGTTCGGGATTGGGCAGGAAGCGCTGTTGCAGCAGGCCGTAATCGGCGTCGACGATGCGCACGTCGACCGCGTTCTCGAACAGGGATGGCTGGCGCCAGGCGCGCGAATAGCCGATGCGCCAGGTACTCGCCGGCGATGCCTGCCAGTTCAGGAAAACCCGCGGCGCGAGGCGAGGCCGCTGACCGTCGATGCGTTCGGCGAGCATGCCCAGGTTCCACAGCCATCTTGGCGCGGCGCGCCACTCGAGGTTGCCGAACACGCGCCATTCCTCGCGCTCAAGGCTGCCGAGGTCGTGAAGGTAAAACGCCGACTCGGTGGACACGCCACGCCACTCCGCCCCCCACAACAAGCGCAAATCGGGCGCAGCCAGCACGCGACGCTGAAGTTCGATGTTGTTGCGCACCAGGTCCATGGTGTTGCTGACCGGGATGTGCATCACCGGCAACGCTGCGAGATAGGCGGCGAGCGGCGGTGGCAGGTTGGCGCGCGAATCGAGGAACCAGTCGTCGCGCACCTGGTTGCGCGCGTGATACCACGACAGCAGCCACTCCTCGTCGGTGCTGGGGGCATGGCGCCAGCGCAGGTGCAGCGTGCTGTCGGTGGTGCGTGCGGTGCGCTCGCGGTCGGTCTCGAACGGCATGCCTGCGTAGCCACGTTGAGCGAACGCCTCGCCGACGCCGGCAGTGAGGTTGATCTCGTCGGTTTCGCTCACGCGCAGGTCGCCACGCAGGTTGAGGACATTGCCGCGGCGGCCGTCGTGCAGCCCGGCAAACCCTGTGTCGCCAAAATGCCGCGCCGTCAGTCTCAGGCCCAGCGGGCCGTCGTGCCTGACGGTGCGCGCTTCGAGGTCGGCGATGCCGTGGTCGCCCAGGTTGAGCGACACGGCGCTGCCTTCGTCGGTCGCCGTGTGGCGGGTGATGATATTCACCACGCCGAGGAAGGCGTTCGAGCCATAGGCCGCGGAGTTGGAACCGCGCACCACCTCGATGCGTTCGATGTTCTGCAGGGATCCGATGTCGGCGCCGTCGCCGAGGGAGCCAAGGTTGAGCGAGCGCCCATCGACTAGCACCTGCAACTGGGCGGGAAGCTCGAAGCCGAGCCCGTGGTAGGTGACCCATTGCGCGCTGGACCGCTCCTGGCCGACCTGCATCCCGGGTACGAGCCGCAGCAGCCGGCTGAGGTCGCGATAACCAGTGGCGGCGATCAGGTCGGCATCGATGACGCTGATGGCGGCAGGGGCATCGCGCATCGGCTGCGGCAGGCGCGAGGCACTGAGCACCACGGGCAGCGCTTCCAGGTAGGGATCTTCGTCCGGTGCGGCGAGGCCAGTGAGCGGGATCAAGCCCAGCAGCAAGCAGGCTGCGGCGCGGAGCAGGACGGGTTTCGGCCTCATTCGGGATCGGGGGTGTGCTTCGGGGGCGCTGGAGTATAGCCGAGCGGCCGGCAGCGGCCGTGCGCAGGATTGCGCTATGGGGGTAACATCATCGACTCGAGTCATGCCGATCGTTGCAAGGCGGATCACCGGAGCACCCCATGACCCTTACCGATCTTCGCTACCTCGTCGCGCTGGCCCACGAACGCCATTTTGGCCGCGCGGCGGAGAAGTGCCATGTGTCGCAGCCGACCCTGTCGGTGGCGATCAAGAAGGTCGAGGACGAGCTGGGCATCCAGCTCTTCGAGCGCAGCGCGTCCGAGGTCAAGATCACCGAGACCGGCCGCCGCATCGTGCATCAGGCCGAGAAGGTGCTGATGGAGGCGAGCCAGATCCAGGAGATCGCCGCTGCCGGCAAGGATCCGCTGGCCGGACCGCTGCGCCTGGGTGTGATCTACACCATCGGCCCCTATCTGCTGCCGAGACTCATCCCGCGTGTGCACCAGCTCGCGCCGCGCATGCCGCTGATCATCCAGGAGAACTACACCGCGCGCCTGGCCGAGGCGCTCAAGCGTGGCGAGCTCGACGTGATCATCATCAGCCTGCCGTTCGAGGAACCGGGCGTGGTGGCGCAGCCGGTGTATGACGAGCCGTTCCGCGTGCTGCTGCCGGCCAGTCATCCGTGGACGGCGGAGACGCACATCGATCCCGAGCACCTGGCCGACGACCAGTTGCTGCTGCTGGGGGCAGGCAACTGCTTCCGCGAGCAGGTGCTGGAGGTGTGCCCGAGCTGCCGTAACGTCGGCGGGCTGCAGCGCACGCTGGAAGGCAGTTCGCTGGAAACGATCCGCCACATGGTGGCCACCGGGCTGGGTGTGACGGTGCTGCCGAGTTCGGCGGCCGACGACATGACCATGCAGAATCCGCTGGTGGCGGTGCGCCCGTTCTCCGAGCCGGAACCGTCGCGCCGCGTCGCGCTGGCGTGGCGCGTGACCTATCCGCGCAGCGGGGCGATCGACATCCTGCGTGCGGCGATCATGGAGTCCGGCCTTCCCGGCGCACGGCCGGTAGGGCGCGCCCCGGTGCTCGATGCCGCCTGAGCCTACCCGATAGCTGTCCGGCATGAGCCGGATTTCCATTTCCGATTGGCGCCCGGATTGTGCCTGGCATAGCATCGAACACAGGGCGACGATCGTTCGCCGCGTTTCACCGACTCATCAGCGACAAGGAGGACGTACATGGATATCGATATCGGCATCAACAAGAAGGATCGGGCCAAGATCGCCGAAGGGCTTTCGCGCCTTCTTGCCGACAGCTACACGCTGTACCTGACGACGCACAATTTCCACTGGAACGTCACCGGTCCGATGTTCAACACGCTGCACCTGATGTTCGAAGGGCAATACACCGAGCTTGCGTTGGCGGTCGACCTGATCGCCGAGCGCATCCGCGCGCTGGGTTTTCCGGCGCCGGGTACCTACAAGGAATTCCAGAAGCTCGGCAGCATGGCCGAG
>JAFEFM010000038.1 GCA_018240585.1 Pseudomonadota bacterium | reverse complement strand
TGCACCATCAGTCCTCCGCCAGTTGCAGCGCGCTGGGCTGGCGCTTTTCGATGGCCCACTTGAGCAGTGCCGCGCTGCGGAAGATGCCGTGGGCGAACTTGCCGTAGGGCAGGGTCAGGAACAGGGCCATCACCACCCCCAGATGGATCGCCAGCAGGGCGGGCAGTGCCGTGCTGTCCCGCCATGCGAGCAACGCCAGGCCGGAAAGGCTGGTGGCCAGCAGCAGGACGATGAAGCCTCGGTCCATGGGCCGCTGGGCCGGGTCGCCCTGCAGCGGGTGGCGGCGCAGGTTCAGCCACAGGAGACCGGCGGGCCCGATCACCAGGCCGATACCGCCGACGGTGCCAAGCAGCACCGGCAGGCTGGCGACGGCATAGGGCGCCTCCCAATCCAACAGGTAGTGATAGAGAGTGGCGACACTGGTGGCGGCGAAGCACAACATGAAGCCGTAGAAGGTGCAGTGGTGGAAGCGCCGGCGCCAAAGGGTCCAGGCGTCGTCGGCGTTGTTGCAGCCGAGGTGGTGGCCGCCGTCCAGGTACTTGAGGCGCAGCACGTCTCCAGTCGTCTCAGCCATCGCCTCGCCGCTGGCAGTGCCGGGGCGCACCTCGCGCCAGAAGCGGGAGACTCCCAAGCCCAAGGCCAGGGCGGCGAAGAGGAAAACCGGGGCGAACAGGGATACCAGCAGGTTGTGGGGGAAGAGCTTGTAGAAGTCGCCCCCCGGGCCGCTGGCAGTGAGGGTGCCCTGCATGGCGAGGGCCAGCACCAGGAACAGGGCCAGGCCCGCGGCCACGCTGAGGGCCACGGTGATGCCGTTGCGTTTATAGAGGGCGCCGAGGGCGGACGGCCAGGCGTAGTCGGCATAGGTCTGGCCGCGCACCTGCGCCATGGCCTTCGGAACGTTGACCCCGAACTCATGGGGCGGCGCGTACTGGCAGGCGTGCAGGCAGGCGCCGCAGTTGTGGCAGAGGTTTGCCAGGTAGTGAATGTCGGCCTTATCGAACTCCAGGCGACGGGTCATGGCCGGGAACACGGCGCAGAACCCTTC
>JAFEFM010000389.1 GCA_018240585.1 Pseudomonadota bacterium | reverse complement strand
CCCGAATCATGACCGAACTCAACTTCAAGCACCTGCGCTACTTCTGGACCGTGGCCCGGCTGGGAACGATCGCCGAGGCGGGTCGCGTGCTGAATCTGGCACCGCACTCGATCAGCGCCCAGCTCGCCACCTTCGAAGCCGCGCTCGGGGTGAGTCTGTTCCGCCGCAGTGGGCGCCGGCTGAGACTCACCGAGGCGGGCGAGCGCATCCTCGGGCACGCGGACGAAATCTTCGCGCTCGGCGACCAGATCATCGAGGTGGTACGCGACGACACCCTGCGCCGCAGCCTGCCCTTTCGCATCGGCTTCCCCGACTCTCTGCCGAAGTCCGTCGTCCATCACCTCATCGAACCGGCGCTGCGCGTCGAACGCCCGGGCCGTCTCGTCTGCCGCGAGGCGCCACTCGCCGAGCTGCTCGCCGAGCTCGCGGTGCATCGGCTCGACCTCGTGCTCGCCGACCGGCCCATTCCAGCAGAGGTGAGCGTGCGCGGCCACAGCACACTGCTCGACGAGAGCACGCTGACGGTGTTCGCCGCTCCCGTGCTCGCGGCACGACTGAGGCCGGGTTTCCCGGCCTCGCTGAGCGGCGCCCCTTTTCTGCTGCCGCGCGAGGGCGTCGCCTGCCGCAACGCGCTGCTGCAATGGTTCGATGCCCTGCGCGTGCAGCCCTCGATCGTCGCCGAACTGGACGATAGCGCACTGATGGAGGCCTTTGGCCAGAGCGGCGCGGGCGCTTTCGCGGCACCCACCTCGATCGGCGACCGCGTCTTGCGCCAGTACGGTCTGGAAGCAGTCGGCGAGATCGTCGGCGTGAACAGCCAGGTGTACGCGATCACCACCGAGCGCCGCCTGGCGCATCCTGCCATGCAGGCGATCCACGACCGGGTCGGAACGGCGGGCTGAACGCGCCGGCTCCGGAACTGCCCGTCGGCTGCGACCACCCACGTCGCTGGCACATCACACTGCCGGCCGCGCCGGTGCGGCGGGCGGCCTTGCCGGAGCAGGAGTCTAGGCGACCGCCCAGGCCTGCTGCTGCCGCGGCGCTGAGCTTCGGCGCCTGAGCGATGACCACTTGCCCGGTTTTCGCATGCCCTTCGCTTCCGGATGCGACGTGCGTCCGCTCAGCGGCATATCGCCCGAGCGAGGCCATCGGCCCGGCACGCGGCGCAGGGCGCCCGGGCAAGGAAGCGCCGCCGCGGCATGCTCAGTTAAGAATGAACTCGGCGTCCGGCACGGGCACGGGCGGCAGCGGATCGCCGATCATCTCGCGCAGGCTGGCATCGATGCCGGCGACGATGGCGTCGAGCGCGAGATCGTTGGGCATGGTGCCGAACGGCTCCTCGATCTCGTCGCTGAGCGCTTCCAGCGCAAAGAAAGTGTAGGACACGAAGGCGACGACCAGCGGCGTCATCCAGCCGATGGTGTCCACCAGGCCGAACGGCAGCAGCATGCAGTAGAAGTAGGAGCTGCGGTGCAGGATCACCGAATAGGTGAAGGGCAGCGGCGTGTTGGCGATGCGCTCGCAGCCGCCCAGCGCCGCAGACAGCGCATCCAGCGACTGCTCCATGTGCTGCGCCAGCATCGGCGACAGATGCCCCGCCTCGCGCACGCTGCGCAGCCACTGCGCCAGCCACAGCAGCACCAGTGCCGGCGCGAAGCGCGCCTGGCCGACGCGCTCCAAAACTTCGTCCGGCAACAGCCCGGCGAGACCATCCTCGCGCGGACGGCCGCGCAACTGGTTGCGCATCGCGGCGGCGAAGCCGATCAGCCCGAGCACGAAAGGTCGAGCATCGACTCCACCGCCGGGCAGCCTCAGGGAATGGCGCGCCAGGTTGCGGCCT
>JAFEFM010000388.1 GCA_018240585.1 Pseudomonadota bacterium | reverse complement strand
CTGCATAGTCAAAACACATGAGGTCGAGATGCAACCGAAAACGGTCGTCAGAGTCGAGGCGGAGGAGCCGGCAAAGCGTCTTGCCGTACTGATCGATGCCGACAACGCCCAGGCGGGCGTGATCGAAGGCCTGCTCGAAGAGATCGCCCGTTTCGGCGAAGCGACCGTCAAACGGATCTACGGCGATTTCACGTCACCGAACAGCGCATCGTGGAAAAAGGTGCTGAATCGCCATTCGATCAAGCCTGTCCAGCAATTCGCCTACACGACGGGGAAGAACGCGACCGACAGCACCATGATCATCGATGCCATGGATCTGCTCTACACGCGCCGATTCGATGGCTTTTGCCTCGTCACCAGCGACAGCGACTTCACCGGCCTGGCCGTGCGGCTGCGGGAAGAAGGCCTTGTCGTGTACGGCTTCGGCGAGCAGAAGACCCCCGAGGCATTCCGCAACGCGTGCCACAAGTTCATCTTCACCGAAGTGCTCCGCAAGCCCGTTGCCGCCGTCGACCCCACCGCGCAACAGAATGCGCCTTCATTGCCTGTCGAAGTGCCCGGGAGTGCCGCGGGCTCGCAGGCGGATATCCAGCGCCCATCATTTCCCAAGGATTTCCTGATGGAAGCGCTCGAAAAATCCGCCGATGATTCGGGTTGGGCTCACCTGGGGACGTTCGGGAGCTACCTCCAGAAGATCCAGCCTGATTTCGACTCGAGGCTTTACGGATTCAAGAAGCTTTCGGATCTGGTGCGTGGTCGCGGTGACTTGTTCGTGAATGAAGAGCGAACGGCGCCTGGGGGCACGAGCAAGATCCTCTACATTCGGGCCAAGCAGAAGACCTAGCGATTGGAAGGAGCCTGCGCACGAGAGAGGTGCCCGGCTTGCGATCGGCCAATCCGGTCGCGCAGCGGACCTTGAGCTAACGCGGGAGCGAACGTCAGGTTCACAAACCCGCGAACGTGAACTGCCGACTCGGACCCGCCGGTCGCTGACACAAAGGCTAAGGGGCTTCTTTCTGTAGGAACCGGCCGTTCGCGAGGGACATTCCTCCCGCTCGCAAATGCATCGAATGAATGACGGGCGGCCCTTCCATTGGACAGAATGGTGGCGTTCATTCGATTTCGGACTTGATGTCCGTGTTACGCCACTCAAGGGGCAATTCCGACTGGGCACAGTACCGAGCGTCAAGAGCGACGGCGTCCTGCTCCTTGGCCAAGAAGCGGACGTCATTCTCAAGTATGTATTGCAGATGTCGAGTCTCCGACGCTTCTCCTTGGAAATCGACGCACGCTTCTTCCACGCGATAGGTGACCGGACCGGTCTGCTCGATACGCTTGAACTCGCAGAAATACCGTGCTCCGCCGATGCCATTCCGTCTGAGAAGCAAGAGGGTGGCGTTCGAGGCCTTGGCGCAAAGCGTATCGCTGGCGACGTAGTAGCCGCGCTGCAGCGGGAGGACGGCCACCGGCCGAGGGCTTTGCGCTGTTGCCGCAACGACGTCTCGCGAAGTTTGGGGCTCGGGCGAAGGATTGCACGCTGCACTCAGGACGCATAGCAGGATGATCCGGTACTGAGTCCACTGTACCCTCGTGACAGACGTCTGGAGGGTATCAGGTGCCGTGCTCATGATGCGGGCACGGCCAAGTTCAACGCCTTGCCGATCTCAGTGGCAACGCCTCTGGCAGCGACTTCATCCAGTCCGGCAGCGAGCACATACGCCTTTCCCCCAGCTTCGACTTCAACCCGATAGGCGACCTCGGCGAGCGCTCGCCGACCCACCAGCCCCATCGTGACGCCGGTGGGAACGCCTTGATTCGCGTCGTAAACGATCTCGACACCCCCAGCGAACTTGTTCCTGATGCGCAGCTTATGAATGTCGTTCTTGCGCAAGAAGGTTCCGTCGGTCTCGATGCCTTCTGGATTCACGCGAAAACGGCGAGGCGCCGTGGGATTGCCACCCCGGTGGTCCTTCAGCAAGACCAGCCATGTCAGGAAAGCGACAATCAAGCCTGGGACCCACAGGTAAGCCATTCCACTTCCCACGACACCTGCGCCAAGGATGATCGAGAGAACGGCAGGAAACCAAAGAATGGGGGGCGCAGCGGGTGAAACCGACAACTGCAGCCAAGCGCCGTCTTCCTGTTTGACATACTCGGCCGCATTCTTCGAGGAGGCGCGGAAACGCCGGTATGCAAAGAACAGCAAAATTGCGGCGAACGCGTATTTGACGGCAGCTTCTCCGAGGGATCGAGGACTGGCCAGCAGCAGAAACCAAAGGCCTGCAACACCATAGATGACTGCAATGACTCGATTCATAGTTATCCCCTCCTTCGCGAGCGAATAGAGATCCCGCACGGGAACGCCGAACGCCGAACGCCGAATGCGAAAATTACCTGAAGGATGTCATAAAGTCAGCATGTCGAATTCTCAAGGCACCGGCTCGTCCTCAATCTGAGCGAAGCTGCCGTTCGAGCGGCAACGCTACCGAGGGGCCGACCGGCAGGAGTTGGCCGATGGTACTCGCTCGCCATACCGCCAGATAGCGGACACACGGCCTCACGGCTGTGGTCGTGGCAAATGCTGGCTCATTCAGCCGCCCGTTGGCGATCTGCGAAGAGTTTGTCGACGGATTGTCGGATGGCCTCGAAGATCGCATTCCACG
>JAFEFM010000387.1 GCA_018240585.1 Pseudomonadota bacterium | reverse complement strand
TTGCGCGCCAAGCTCGCCGGCGCGCTGCGCAACGTCACCGGCATCGAGATCGGCGAGGCCGGCGCCGATGGCCTGCGGCTGCAGATCCCGGTGGCCGACGGATTCGCTTCCGGCAGCGTCGAGGTGCGCGCGCCGCTCGCGCGCACGCTCGATGCGCTCGCCCCCACCCTCGCGTCGGAGCCCGGCGCGGCGGTGCAGGTCGTCGGCCACACCGACAGCCAGGGCAGCGAGATGTACAACCTGCAGTTGTCGATCGCGCGCGCCGAGGCGGTGGCCGAGTACCTGCGCAATCGCGGCATTGCACTCGCGCGGCTGAGCGCGGACGGTCGCGGAGAAGCCGACCCGCTGACGAGCAACGCCACCGAAGCGGGGCGCGCGCGCAATCGCCGCGTCGAGATCATCCTGCGACCGATGCCCTGATCGCGCCGGCGCGGGGTTCAAACCGGCTTTGACGCGCGGCACGGGGCCGCGCTTTGCTAAAATCGCGTTTTCAGATCCGCGCCCACCCCAACATGCCCCGCAAGATCCTCGTCACCAACGCCCTGCCCTACGCCAACGGCGACATCCACCTTGGCCACCTCGTGGGCTACATCCAGGCCGACATCTGGGTACGCTTCCAGCGCATGCGCGGCCACTCGGTGCATTACGTGTGCGCGGACGACACCCATGGCACGCCAGTCATGCTGCGCGCCGAGAAGGAAGGCCTGACGCCCGAGCAGCTGATTGACCGCGTGCACGGCGAGCACCTGCGCGACTTCACCGCCTTCGGCGTCGCCTTCGACAACTACCACTCCACGCACAGCGCCGAGAACCGTTTCTATGCCGAAGACATCTACGCCAAGCTCAGGGCCGGCGGCCTGATCGACACGCGTTCGATCGAGCAGTACTACGACCCGGTCAAGGAGATGTTCCTGCCCGACCGCTTCATCAAGGGCGAATGCCCCAAGTGCGGCGCGGCCGACCAGTACGGTGACAACTGCGAGGCCTGCGGCGCGGCCTACGCCCCCACCGAACTCAAGAACCCCTACTCGGCGGTGTCTGGCGCCAAGCCGGTGCTGAAGACTTCGGAGCACTACTTCTTCCGCCTCTCCGACGAGCGCGCCGTCGCCTTCCTGCGCGAATGGACGCGCGGCACCAACGCCGCCGGCGAACGCCGCCTGCAGGCGGAAGCTGCCAACAAGATGAAGGAGTGGCTCGGCGAGGAAGGCGAGAACAAGCTCTCCGACTGGGACATCTCGCGCGACGCGCCCTACTTCGGCTTCGAGATCCCCGGCGCGCCTGGCAAGTACTTCTATGTATGGCTGGATGCGCCCATCGGCTACCTCGCCAGCTTCCGCAACCTGGCGGACAAGCGCGCCGCCGAAGGCGAGTCGATCGTGGTGGAGGACTACACCGACGCCGCCCGCGCCGCCACGGCGGGCACCGAAATGGTGCACTTCATCGGCAAGGACATCCTCTATTTCCACGCCCTGTTCTGGCCGGCGATGCTGAAGTTCGCCGGCTACGCCACACCGAGCCAGTTGTGCGTGAACGGCTTCCTGACCGTCGACGGCGCCAAGATGAGCAAGAGCCGCGGCACTTTCATCACTGCGCACTCCTACATTGCGCAGAAGCTCAACCCCGAGTGGCTGCGCTACTACTTCGCCGGCAAGTCGAACGGCACGATGGAGGACGTCGACCTCAACCTCGACGACATGATCGCCAAGGTCAATTCGGATCTGGTCGGCAAGTTCGTGAACATTGCCAGCCGCTGCGCGGGCTTCATCGCCAAACGGTTCGACGGACGCCTGGCGTCCGAGTTGAACGAGGAACTCGCACTTCAGTGGGGGGCTCTGGATGCGAAGTTCCAGATGGCTCACGCAAAGATCACCCAAGCCTACGAAGACCGTGATTACAGTCGGGCACTCCGAGAAATCATGGCATTGGCTGATCAGGCCAACTCGTTCGTCAACGACGAGAAGCCTTGGGAACTGGCAAAGCAGCCGAACAATGAAGCACGACTGCACCAGGTATGCTCCATCGCGATCGGACTTTTCAAAGCGTTGACCGGCCTGCTAAAACCGGTCCTGCCCAAGCTGGCAGAACAGGTCGAGGCATTTCTCAACATCGCGCCGATGACTTGGAACGATGCGCTCGAACCTCTCGCTGGCCACACCATCAACGCCTACCAGCACTTGATGACCCGCATCGATCGCAAGCAGGTCGACGCCCTGCTCGAGGCCAACCGCGAATCGCTCGCTCCGGCGGCAGCCCCCACGGCCAAGGAGGCGAAAGATGCGAAGGCGGCCAGCTCGCAGCAGCGCCACGCGGAGAAGCAGCAGCATGCCGCGCAGGCCGCGGAGACCGCTTCCGAGCACATCTCGATCGACGATTTCACCAAGGTCGAGCTGCGTATCGCCAGGATCGTCAATGCCGAGCACGTCGACGGCGCGGACAAGCTGATCCGGCTGCAGCTCGACATCGGCGAGACGGACGACGCCGGCGCCGCGAAGCCGCGCCAGGTGTTCGCCGGCATCAAGTCGGCCTACGACCCGGCCAGCCTGGTCGGCCGCCTGACGGTGATGGTCGCCAACCTTGCGCCGCGCAAGATGAAATTCGGCATGAGCGAAGGCATGGTGCTGGCCGCCTCGGACGCCGAGGGCCAAACCGCCGGCCTCTTCCTGCTGTCGCCGGACGCCGGCGCGACGCCGGGCATGCGCGTGAAGTGACGGCCTGACCCCATGCCGCTGACGCCCTCGAAACGCTGGATGGTTCTGCATCACGCGGGACGAGGGCGCCTGTCTCCGTAGCGTCGCCTCGCAGGGGCGACGCGAGAGCTTTACAGCCAGACCTGTTCAAGTTCACCGCGGAGGCAGCAATGAAAATTCCTTTCCGTCCCAAGCTTCTGGACACGCT
>JAFEFM010000386.1 GCA_018240585.1 Pseudomonadota bacterium | reverse complement strand
GCCATGAGCTTCGGCTGGACGAACGTGTTCGGCCTCGCCTTGATCCCGCTGGTGATCGTCTTCATCGCCTTCTGCGTCATGGCCAAGGATGCGCCGGATGCGCCGCCGCCGAAGACGGTCGCCGAGTACCTGAAGGTGCTCAAGGACAAGGACGCCTGGTGGTTCATGTTCTTCTACGCGGTCACTTTCGGCGGCTTCGTCGGTCTGGCGTCCTCGCTGGTGATCTACTTCAATACGCAGTACGGGCTGGATCCGAAGACGGCGGGCTTCTTCACCGCCGGCTGCGTGTTCGCGGGCTCGCTGGTGCGGCCGATCGGCGGCAATGTCGCCGACCGCGTCGGCGGTGTCAGGTCGCTGACGGTCATGTACATCCTTGCGGCGACGTTCCTCGCCATCGTCAGCATCGGCCTGCCGCAAGCGTGGATGGCGCTGGTGGTGTTCGTGTGCGCGATGCTGGCGCTGGGCATGGGCAACGGTGCCGTGTTCCAGTTGGTGCCGCAGCGCTTCCGCAAGGAGATCGGCGTGATGACCGGGCTGGTCGGCATGGCGGGCGGCGTCGGCGGCTTCTACCTCGCGTCCTCGCTCGGCTACTCCAGGCAACTGACCGGCAGCTACCAGGCGGGCTTCCTGATCTTCGCCGCGCTGGCACTGGCTGCGCTCGTCGGCCTCACCGCGGTGAAGACGCGCTGGCGCACCACCTGGGGTGCGGCGCACCTGACCGCGGCGAAGATCTGAGGCTAGTCGATCACCCTGCCACCGACCATGAACTCCCCCGTCGAACACCTGCACAAGCACGCGCGCGGGGCCGACCGCGCCGCGAGCCGGCTCGAGGTCAGCCTTGGCCACGCCAGCCAGCAGGGGCCGCGGCCGCGCAACGAGGACTTCGTCGGTGCGGCCACGCCCGAGGGGGCGGAGCTCGCGGCCAAAGGCATGCTGCTGGCGGTGGCGGACGGGGTCGGCGGCCATGCCCACGGCCGCGAGGCGGCCGAGCAGACGGTGCGCAGCCTGCTCGCTGACTATTTCTCCACACCGCAGACCTGGGGCGTGGAGAAGTCGATCGACACCGTGCTCGGCGCGGTCAATCGCTGGCTGCTCGGGCAGTCGTCCAAGTCGCGCGACTACGCCGGCATGGCGACCACGCTCACCGCCGTGGTGCTGCGCGGCCGGCGCTACTACGTTGCCCACGTCGGCGACTCGCGCGCCTACCGCTGGCGCGCCGGCGAGCTGCTGCGCCTGACCGAGGACCACACCTGGGAACATCCCGAGCTCAGCAACGTGCTGTGCCGTGCCATCGGCCTCGAGCCGCGCCTGCTGGTCGACCATGACGATGGCGAGTTGCAGGCCGGCGACCGCTTCGTGCTGGTCACCGACGGCGTGTGGAATGCGCTGGGTGAAGCCCTCATCGCCGACGTGCTGCATGCGCAGCCCGACGCCCAGGCAGCGGCCGACGCGCTGACGCTGGATGCCTTGCGCCGCGGCGCCACCGACAACTGCACCGCGCTGGTGGCGAACGTGGATGCGCTGCCCGCCGACAACCTGCGCGACCGCCTCGCCGACGGCCGCCGCCTGCCGCTGCCGCCACGCCTGAAAGTCGGCGAGCTCATCGACGGCCTGCGCGTGGAGGAACTGCTGCATGAGTCGCGCATGACGCTGCTGTACCGCGTCACCCGCGTCGGCACCAACGAGACGCTGGTGCTGAAGACCTTGCGCCCGGAGGAGGGGGACGACGAGGCGGTGAGCGCGCTGGTGCGCGAGGAGTGGCTCGCGCGCCGGGTGCCGGGCCAGGGCTTTCCGCGCGTTTTCGATCATCCGCAGCGCGCGCACCTGTACTACCTGATGAGCTGGCACGAAGGCGAGACGCTGAAGGCGAGCCTCGCGCGCGGCCACCGCTATCAGCCGCACGAGCTGGTGGTGATCGGCCGTGCCCTGCTGAAGCACATCGGCACGCTGCACCGCCTGGGCATCGTGCATCGCGACGTCAAGCCCGACAACGTGCATGTCGACCGCAGCGGCCTGTTGCGCCTGCTCGACCTCGGCGTGGCGGCCGCCGACGCGGAGGATCTGGCCGAGATCAACAACCCCGGCACCCCCTCCTACATGGCGCCGGAGCTGTTCGCCGGCGTCGCCGCCAACGAAGCGTCCGACCTGTACGCCTGTGGCGTGACACTGTACGAACTGCTGACGCGGAAATATCCGTATGGCGAGATCGAACCCTTCCAGCGTCCGAACTTCGGCGTGCCGGTTCCGCCCACGCGCTACCGCCCGGACACGCCGGAATGGCTGGAGAGCGTGCTGCTGAAAGCCTGCGCGCGCGAGCCGAAGGACCGCTTCGAGACCGCGCAGGAGTTCCTGCTCGCGCTCGAGCGCGGTGCCGACCGCCCGCTCGCCACCCGCCGCCGCATGCCGCTGGTGGAGCGCAATCCGCGCCTGGCGCTGAAGATCGTCGCCGGTGCGTCGCTGCTGCTCAATGTCGTGCTGATCTTCCTGCTGAGCCGCCACTAGAAAGAGCCCAAGCCATGATCCCGATCGCGCAAGTCAAGATGGAAACCAGGGCGACCTGTCCCTATTGCGGCGTCGGCTGCGGCGTGCTGATCGAGCACGACGGCCAGCGCATCAGCGGAGTACGCGGCGACCCCGCGCATCCGGCCAACTTCGGCCGTCTGTGCACCAAGGGCGCGACGCTGCATCTCACCGCCCGCCCCGAGACCCGCCTGCTCTACCCGGAGCTTCGCACCGAGCGCGGCGAGGCACGGCGGCGCGTGGGCTGGGACGAAGCCCTCGGCGTCGCCGCGCGGCGCTTCGCCGACGTGATCAAGCAGCACGGCCCGGACGCGGTGGCCTTCTACATCTCCGGTCAATTGCTGACCGAGGACTACTACGTCTTCAACAAGGCGATGAAAGGCCTGATCGGCAGCAACAACGTCGACACCAACTCGCGCCTGTGCATGTCGAGCGCGGTCGCCGCCTACAAGCAG
>JAFEFM010000385.1 GCA_018240585.1 Pseudomonadota bacterium | reverse complement strand
CGTGTCGTCCTCGCCGGCGGCGGCCAGGCGCTCGAAGATCTCGCGCGCGATGGGCGTGAATGCGGCCATCACCTCGGGATCGAAGTGCCTGGCGGTGTCGCGCTGCAGGATGGACATCGTCGTGTCGAAGCCCATCGCCTCCTTGTACGGACGCCGCGAGCACAGCGCGTCGAACGCATCGGCCACCGCGAAGATGCGCGCCGGCAGCGGAATGCCATCGCCCGACAGGCGGCGCGGGTAGCCAGAGCCATCCCACTTCTCGTGATGGGCGGCGACCACCGCGACCGCCTCGTCGAGCCAGCCGATGCCGGTGACGATCTCCTCGCCGTGGGCGACATGGGTGTGCATGATCTCGGTCTCGCGCGCGTCCAGCGCGCCCGGCTTGAGCAGGATGGCATCGGGAATGCTGATCTTGCCGACGTCGTGCAGGAAGCTGCCGACGATCAGCGACTGAATCGCCCGCTCGCGCAGGCCGAGGCGCTCGGCGATGCGGGTCGCGATCCAGGCGACGCGGAAATTGTGCGCACCGGTGTCCGAGTCGCGCTTGGCGATGGCGCGGCCGAGCGCCTCCATCATGGAGAGGTGGGAATCGAGGATTTCGCGCGTCTTGCGCTCGTTGTCCGCTGACAGATGCACCACCACCGGGTAGATGGCCAGCCCGCACAGCAGCGAAGCCAGGCCGACCATCAGCGCCGTCGCCAGCGCATGGTGCAGGATCTCCCGTTGCTGCCACGCGGACACGACCCGCACCCCCTCGAAATAGCCGGCCACCGCGCCGCCGCCGGCCAGTCCGCGCAAGGGGACGAACACGCGCAGCACCCAGCGGCCGTCGGCGAGGCGGAAGCCGTCGTCGGTGGCCTGGCCGTCCATGGGACGCAGATGGCCCGGCAGTTGCGCCTCGACTTTGCGCCCGTCCGCCGTCATCGCGGTGGCGAGGCGCAGGCCGTCGAGATCGTAGATCTCGGCGATGTCGAACAGCCCGCCGGTGAGCAGTGCTGCCGCCTTGTCCGCGTTCTCCCGCGCGAGCGGTCCGCTCAGCGCGATGGGGCCGAGGTGATGCAGCAGGCGGCCCGACTCCTCGACGGCCAGCGCGATCGTCGCCTGCTCCGCCTGCTCGTGTGCGACGAAGCCGGCGATGGGGCTGGCCACCGCGGCCAGCAGCAGGCTGACGATGGTAATGCGGACGGCGGTGCGCCTGTCGAAGGAATTCATGGGGTCCGCCTCGCTGGGCTCGTGAGTCACGCTAGGTTACATGGCGCAGTACCGGCGCGGATTTCAGCCCTGCTTCAGTTTCGCTTCAGAGTGGGTTCAGCGGTGGTGTGGAGAATGTGCCTCATGCCAGACCGGCATGCGATCACCCGAAGGAGACTGTCATGAAAACCCGCTACCTCGT
>JAFEFM010000384.1 GCA_018240585.1 Pseudomonadota bacterium | reverse complement strand
GACGCCCTCATGGACCTCGACAACCTCGTGCGCATGGCCAACCGCATCGGCGACTACTTCGCCGCTTACCCCGACCAGGCCGAGGCGCAGGCCGCGATCGCCAAACACATCCAGATGTTCTGGACACCTCAGATGCGCCGCGAACTTCTCGCCTGCGTCACGCAGGGCGCCGACCTGCACGGTATGCACGCGCTGGTGGCGGACGCGGCACGCAAGCACCTCGCACAGCCGACAGCCGCCAGCACCGGGGGATAATGCTCCTTTACGGCGACGGAACGCTCCTGTAGGAGCGAGTTTGACCGCGATTCCACGGCCCGATCGCGCTCAAGCGCGCTCCTACGCGAAACCGCAGCGGCAGGATGCCGCACCTCAGCCGCGCGGCGGACGGTTGGCGATGAAGATGCCGGCGCCGACCAGCCCCAGCGCAATGAACACCGCCGGCGTCAGCGGCTCGCCCAGCAGCAGGCCGCCGGAGAGCACGCCCATCACCGGCGTCAGGAAGGAAAAGGACGACAGGCGCGTCGCCGGATAGTGACGAATCAGCCAGAACCAGCCCACGTAGCTGGCCGAGGCCACCACCACGATCTGGAACGCGAGGCTCGCCCACACCGCAGGCGTGGGTGCGAACACGCCGGGCTCGCCGAACAGCCACGACAACACCGGCAAGGCCAGCGCCGAGACACCGAGCTGGTACAGCAGCATCTTCTCCGCTGACGAGCGCCCCAGCGCCGAGACCTTGATCGTCAGCGTGGTGGCCGCCCAGAACACCGCGGCGCCGAGCATCATCAGGTCGCCGATCCACGCCTGCCCCGCCGGGCGCAGCAGGTTCTCGCCGAACAGCGCCACCACGCCGGCGAACGCCAGCCCCATGCCCACCCATTGCGCGCGCCGCATGTGCTCCTGTGGCAGCAGCCACACCGCGCCCAGCGCGACGGCGAAGGGCGCGGTGTAGAGGAAGATCACACCGCGCGACGCGGTGGTGAATTCCAGCGCCCAGAACAGCAGCGCGAACTCGCCGGAGAACAGCAGCCCCGCGATCAGCCCCGGCCACAATGTGCCGTCGCGCTCGAACAGACGTATGCCGCGCGCCATGGCCCACGCCCACACCAGCACCGCAGCGCCGATCGAACGCATGCCCGCCTGCCACACCGGCGCGATGCCGGCGTTGGCGATCTTGACCGCGACCTGCTGCACGCCCCAGATCGTGCAGAACAGGATCAGCAGTCCAATGGCGAAGCGGTCGAGGTGGGTTCTGGTTGGCATCGATGCGGTTTTCCTTCGCCTATTTGCGCCAGTTCAGGATGACGAGCGCGATCGCCCCTGCCACCACGCCCCAGAACGCCGAGCCGATACCGCCCAGCGACAGACCCGACGCGGTGACGAGGAAAGTGACGAGCGCCGGTTCGCGCTGCGCCTCGTCCTTCATCGCCGTGGCCAGCCCGCCGCCGATGGTGCCGAACAGCGCCAGCCCGGCAATCGCCAGCACCAGCTCGCGCGGAAAGGCGGCGAACAGCGCGCCCACGGTGGCGCCGAACAGCCCCACCAGCAGGTAGAACACCCCGGCGAACACGCTGGCGAGGTAGCGCTTCGCCGGATCTTCGTGCGCCTCGCGCCCCATGCAGATCGCCGCGGTGATCGCCGCGAGGTTGATCGCATAGCAGCCGAATGGCGCGAGCACCAGGCTCACCGCCCCGGTCCAGCCGATCACCGGCGACACCGGCACGCTGCCATAGCCGGAGGCGCGCAGCACCGCGACACCCGGCACGTTCTGCGACGCCATGGTGACGATGAACAGCGGCACGCCGACGCCGATCGTCGTACGCAGGTCGAACTCCGGCATCGTGAACACCGGCGCCGCCATCTCAAGGCGCAGCGCGCCGAAGTTCAGCAGCCCCTGCGCCGCCGCGATCACGCTGCCCAGCGCCAGCACCAGCACGACCGCGTAGCGCGGCTGCAGCCGGCGCGCGAGCAGGTAGGCGAGGAACATTGCGAACACCAGCCCGAAGCGCTGGCCCATCGCGACGAACACCTCCATGCCGAAGCGCACCAGCACGCCGGCCAGCATCGCCGCCGCGATGCCGGGCGGGATGCGGTCCATGACGCGTTCGAAGCCGCGCGTGACGCCTGCAAGCAGGATCAGCACCGCACAGAAGATGAAGGCCCCCGTCGCCTGCGCCATGCTCACCCCCGCCAGCGCCGTCACCAGCAGCGCCGCCCCCGGCGTCGACCAGGCGGTGACCACCGGCGCGCGATAGCGCAGCGACAGCCCGATGCAGGTCACCCCCATCGCCAGCCCCAGCGCCCACATCCATGAGCTGATCTGCGCCGCCGTGGCTCCCGCCGCCGCCGCGGCCTGGAACACGATGGCGGCGGAACTGGTGAAGCCGACGAGGACGGTGACGAAGCCCGCGGAGATCGGAGCGAGATAGGTGCGCATGGAGTGGATTGGAAACCCTTGGCGGAGAACGTCCCCCGCCCGCTCGGGCTCATCGGAGGAACATGCCCATCGAGCAAATCAGGATGAGCGTCGGCCAGGATTATAGAGGCGTCCGCTCGACAGGCATGGGCTGGGCTATATTCAAGACGATTTCTCGGGCCCGGGTTTTCTCATGCCGAATCGAAAGGAGCGCCGATGACCAGTCCGACCGCCGCCGCGCCCGTCGACTTCAGATTGCTCGATGAGGCCTCCCGGAAGCTGCTGGGCTATTACGTCCATCGCAAGTTCCACAACCATCTGTCGTCGATCGTGGCCGCGCTGAACCAGCAATACCGCGACGGCATGAACGAGGGGCTGACGCAACCCACTGCGCTGGGCCGCGCGATGCTGATCGATTTCCGCGCCCTCGACTACAACGCGCTGACAGATGTCGTTGGCGTGTGCCTGTACGTGCTTCTGTGCCACACCACCGCAAACGCGCGACTCCAGCACCGCGACGATGCGAAGCGGGTGCTCTATCTGCGGGGCTACGACTTCGAGGCGGCGTTCACGACCGGCGGCGGCGTGGCGGCGGGGATTTCGACCTGGGATACGACGGGTTTCACGCTGGATCTGCCGGCGCTGCTGCAGCGCCCGCTCTTCAAGATCCTCAGCCCCAAGGAGGTCGATTCGGAGACGGTAACCGCCGAGCGGTACTACGAAAACCTGGACAAGATGATGCGGTGGATCAGCCAGCGCCCGGCCGCCCTCTACCTCAACGCGCTGCACTGGCGACGCGGGGTGCTCGAACTGATTCCGCGCATGGACCATTTCATCGTCTATGTGTCGTCGATCACCGAAAGCGCCCTGTGGGAACTCGAACAACTGCGCGACGCGCGATACCGCGACCGGGTGACAGTCATATTCGATGAACAAGCGATCGAAAGGAAGGCCTCGCAGCTCGACCTCCAGCAAGCCATGGACGGGAAGGCGGGCAGCACGATCTGGAGCAAACCAGGCGGGGCACCGTCGCTGACCGCCGCACAGGTCCGTGAAGCCCTGGCCGACGTGTTCACCGTGATGCGCCCCGACGAGTTCAAGGCGAACATCGAAGCCGTCAGGCAGCGCATCGATGACAGCCATTCCGAACTCAAGCCCGGGGAACGAGAGACCACGCTCGACTTCGAGTTCTACCCGGCCGTCGAAGAAAGCGAGCTCGATCGACTGCGCGAGATGTCGCACGCACTCGCCAAGCTCGTCGAGGCCGGCCAGACGGGTCCGATCGACTGTCTGTCGCTCTTCGTCGCGCACATTCAGCTCCTGATCCACGTGAGCTTGCTTCTCGGCGACCACGCGGCGACCGGTCGCGCCCTGGCCGCGTATTCGGCCGTGATGTGGAGCGCATCCAATCACTACGAGCCGACCGGCGATCGGGCGGATGACCTGCCAGAGGAAAACCGGGCGCGGTTGCTCGGCATCCTCGACAGCAACGGCGGCTTTGCCGAGTACGCCGGCCGCCGACTGCTCGCCTACGGCCAGGTCCATGAGCTTGCGGACCCGACCGGACAAGCCGACGCGGCGTGGAATGCGATCTTCGAGGCCATCCGACAATCCGTCGACAAACTCTTCGCAGATCGCCAACGGGCGGCTGAATGAGCCAGCATTTGCCACGACCACAGCCGTGAGGCCGTGTGTCCGCTATCT
>JAFEFM010000383.1 GCA_018240585.1 Pseudomonadota bacterium | reverse complement strand
GCCGGAGCAGGAGCGCGCCGCGCTGCGCGGCTCCGGCCTCGTCAAGGTGCTGGCGAAGGCCGAGCTGTCGCGGCGCGATGGCGAGACCTGGACGCCGCTGGCACAGAAGACCACCGACGTGACGGCCCAGGTCGAGGACCTGCTCGGCTTCAAGGCCGACCAGTTCCGCCAGGTCGTGCTGCTGCCGCAGGGCCAGTTCCGCAAGCTGCTCGCCGCCGGCTCGGGCGAGCGCGAGAGGATCCTCGAGACCCTGTTCGGCACCGCCACCTACAAGCGCCTGCAGGA
This sequence comes from Pseudomonadota bacterium, assembly GCA_018240585.1. Taxonomy (GTDB): domain Bacteria; phylum Pseudomonadota; class Gammaproteobacteria; order Burkholderiales; family Rhodocyclaceae; genus Thauera. The sequence continues at coordinate 5,861 of JAFEFM010000383.1, read as the reverse complement.
CGCGCTCAAGGCCGAGGCCGCCAGCCTGCGCGAGCGCGGCGAGCAGGCGCGGCTGCGGCGCGAAACCCTGCTGCAGCAGGCCGGCGCCGCCACGCCGGAAGCGCTGGCCGCGCAGCAAACCGGGCTGGCCGCAACGCTCGCCACGCTGGTGGAAGAGGAGCAGCGCGCCCGCGAAGAGGATGCCGCCGCGCGCGCCGCGCTGCAGCAGGGCCAGGCCAGCGCCGCGCTGTTCGCCGAAGCCGAGGCGGCCAACGCGGCGCTGCAGGCGCTGAACGCCCGCGCCGGCGAAGTCGAGGCGCAGCGCGCACGTCTGCAACTGGCGCAGCGCGCGCAGCAGGTGCAGCCCGCCGAAACCGCGCTCGCCGCCGCCCGGCGCGCCGCCGCCGAGGCGCACCAGCGCGAGGCGCAGGTTGCCGCCGACCTTGCCCGGGCCACCGCCGCCGTGCAGCAGGCCGACGCCGGCCTGCAGGCGGAGGCCGCCCGCGGTCCCGAGCGCGACGCCGCGCAACGCGAGCTGATGCGGCTCGAAGCTCTGGCCGACGCGGTCGCGCGCCTGGCCCAGGCCGAAGATGCACTGCGCGCGCGCGAAGCAGGGCGCGCCGAAGCCGAGCGCAAGCTCGCCACCGCCGCCGCGCGGCGCGACGAACTGGCCGTGCGCCGCGGCACGCTCGCCGCCCGCATCGACGCGCTGCAGCCGCAGGCCGCGCAGGCCGAAGCCCTGGCGCTGCGCGTGCAGCGCGCCGAGCGCCGCGAGCAGGCCGCCGCCGGCCTCGCCGCCAGCACCCGGCAACTGGCTGCGCAGCAGGCGGCCGAGGCGCGCCAGCAGCAGGCCTTCGATGCCGCGCAGCAGGCGCTGCAGCAGCGCCGCGCGCTGCTCGACGCACTCGATGCGCGCTGGCGCCAGGCCCAGGCCGCCATCCTCGCTGGCCACCTGCACGACGGCGGCGCCTGTCCGGTGTGCGGCAGCGCCGAGCATCCCGCGCCGGCCCGCTTCGACGGCGAGTTGCCGACCGAGCAGGCGCTGCAGGCCGCGGGCGTTGCGGTGCGCGAGGCGGAAGCCGCCGCCGAAACCGCTCGCCGCAAGCTCGATGCCGCCGCGCAGGCGCGCGCCGCGGCGCAGGCCGAGGTGAGCACGCGCGAGGCTGCCCTGCAGGCCGAAGACAGCGCATCGGAGGAGGGCGTGCCCGCTTCGCTGGCGGAGTTGCGCACCGCCCTGCAGGCAGCGCGGACGGCCGCCGCCGACATCGGCCCGCTGCGTGACGCGCTGCAGGCGCTCGATGCCGACATCGTCACCACCGGCGCTGCCTTTGAGCAGGCGCGCGAGGCGTCTGCCGCCGCGGCGTCCGCCGCGCAGGCCGCGCTGGGCCTGGCGGAGGAACGCCGCGCCGCCGTTCCAGAACATCTGCGCGCGCGCGCCGCGCTCGATGCCGCCATCGCCGCCGCCCGCGCGAAGCGCGCGCACCTGGAGGCGGCACTGCAGTCCGCCCAGGGCGCGCAGCAGGCCGCCGCCGCCCGCGCCACCGCGCTCGGCGCGCAGCGCGAAACCCTGGCCGAAGCGGCGCAGGCCGCCGCAAGCCGCGTGGCGGAGGCCGGCGAGCAGTTCGGCGAGGCGCTGCTTACAGCCGGCTTCGTCGATCCCGCCGCAGATGCTGCCGTCCCGCTCGAAGGCGACGCGCTGCAACGGGCCGAGGCCGCCTGGCGCGCCGCGGTGCTGCCGGCGCCGGACGTCGAACGCCTGGCGCGCGGCATCCGCAATGCCGACGAACAGCTCGCCGCCGCGCGTGAACGCGCCGAGCGTGCCACCCGCGCCATCGCCGGCATCGTCGCACCCGATCTGGCCGCGCTCGAAACCCGCGCCGCCGCCTGCCGCGACACTGTCGAAGCGGTGCTCGGCCGCCTCGCCCACCAGCGCGGCGAGCAGGCCCGGCTCGCCAAGCTGCTCGCCGCGCTCGACGACATCGCGCGCGAATCCGGCGCCATCGAAGCCGAATACCGCGTCGTCGGCCACCTCGCCGACATCGCCAACGGCGACAACGGCCGCAAGCTCACTTTCCAGCGCTACGTGCTCGCCGCGCTGCTCGACGACGTGCTGCGCGCCGCCTCGCTGCGCCTGAAGGCGATGAGCCGCGGCCGCTACCTGCTGCAACGGCGCGAGGACGTCGCCGACGCGCGCCGCGCCGCCGGGCTGGACCTCGAAGTGTTCGACGACTACACCGGCCGCGCCCGCCCGGCGAGCACGTTGTCCGGCGGCGAAGGCTTCATGGCTTCGCTGTCGCTCGCCCTCGGCCTGTCGGACGTCGTGCAGGCCTACGCCGGTGGCGTGCAGCTCGACACCCTGTTCATCGACGAAGGCTTCGGCAGCCTCGACCCCGAATCGCTCGACATGGCGATGAAGGCCCTGATCGACCTGCAGCAGCGCGGCCGCATGGTCGGCGTGATCTCGCACGTCGAGGAGATGAAGCAGCAGATCGACGTCGCGATCGAGGTGGTGCAGGGGGTGCGGGGGAGCAGGGTGAGGGTGCGGGGGTGAAGGCGCCGATGCCGTCCCGGCGTGACGATTCCTTTTGGTGCGCTCTGGCTCAATGGCCGCTGGTCGGCCGGTGCGGTCATCCGGGCGGTAGCGCCATTATCCAAATGGCATGGCCGCTTGCGTGGCTCACCGACTTCCGTTAGCGACCCATTGTGGTCGGTCGCGCCGTTATGGCGAATGGCAGGCGACCTGTCGCATCAAAGGCGCGGCAGGCCTGCACAATCGCCTTGGCGATGGCTTCTGGATCACCACTTTGTGTCTTGGGGTCAAGAAAGACATGATGAGACTTCAGAGCCACCACGGTGACGTCCAGGGGGCGCTGGGGCACGCGCCCCTCGGGAAACGCCTGCGCGTGTTCGATGACAAAGCGTGCCGCTGATCGGATCGCTGCATGCGCGCGCAGGCCTTCCTCGCTGTCGTAGTGAAAGCGCCAGCGGGCGATCTGCCGATCAATCTCGCCATGACCAGATGGAAGCCCTGATGCAGCAAAGAGCCGGCAGTCGTAGTCGCGGCATGCCTGCGGCCGCTCGCGGTAGATTGAGCAGGCGCCATTTCTGAGCAAAGCGCAGTAACCTCGCCGGGTCGTGCTGATCAGTTGATAGCCCCCATCGCCGTGGTGGGCGGGTGGTGTCACGAGCAAGCGAGCGGGGATCACCGCACGTGTGGAGCATTCCTGCCGGTGAACCGGAATGAAATAGCCGGCACGACAGCAAGCCTTGCAGTCGCCACACGGCACGGATACGCCCTGTCCATAGGAGAAAGCGCCCACCGTATCTTGCAGCCAGGACTGAAAATCGCCGGCGCATCGCGAAAGCTCGGTAGATGTGTTCTCAGAGTCGATTGTTGGCATGAGGACAATCCTCAAGTCTGACGCCAAGTGAGGGTCGAGCCGCTCGCCTGATGACGGGCGGCCTTCAAAAGTTGGATGGCGCAGGATCGCAACTCCGGAGGGACGGGCCGCGCCCCTGGCTCGGCCAGCGGTGAGCGTGCGTCGGCGGGTGACTCTCGTGGTCGACGTCACGGCTGCTGCGCCGTCCTGTAAGGCGTACCGTCCTTGTGGAAGAAGCGCCATTGACCATCGACCAGGCGCGCCTGCAGATCTTCATCCGGGTAGCTCACGGCGTCGCCTGGCGTGCGGTTCCCAACTTCGAGGTACAGCACCGGCTCATCGGATGGGTTGAAGAGCTGATGGGCGTCGCTCGTGCCCGCCGCAAAGCCAGCGCACATCCCTGGCGCCAGCGGTGTGTCGCCAGCGTCCGTGCGCAGCACAGGGCACCCCCGCAGCACATAGATGAATTCGTCCTGTCTGGTGTGCGCGTGTCGCAAGGACGAGACGGCCCCGGGTGCAAGCTCGGTCAAGTTGACGCCAAAGTTGCTCAGTCCGAACACCGTACCCAGCGCTCGTTTGCTGCGTCCGGCCATGCGCGACGCAAAGGGCTCGGGGTAAAGAGACGGCTGGCGGCGGGGCTCAACCTCAGCCGCGACAACAGCGATGGGCAAGGCAGTGGCTTTCATGGCGATGGAGTCCTGTCGCAAACATGAGCGAGAATGTGTCTCGGGTCTTGATCCCTATAGATGCCTGCGCACCGAGGATGGCGACGCGCACCTTTAACCCGAAAGTTTCCGCCCGAATTGGCGCGCTGATCGTTCATCGCGCCAGCGTCTTGGGCGTGGCGCCAGCACACCTGATGTCCGGCACCGGCTTTGACGCCGACTGGCTGAGCGATCTCGAGGCGCGCATGCCGCTTGCGGTCGAGGAGCACCTGTGGGAGCGTGCCGCGGAATTGACCCACAAACCTTCGTTTGGCCTGTTTGCCGCCGGTCTGATCCGCCCGGGAGAGTTCGATGTGCTGGATTACGCCGTGCGCACCGCGCCCGATCTGCGCACGGCCCTGCAGCGGCTGGCACGCTATAACCGCCTTCTGCACGACCTCGCGACTTTCGAGATCATTCCGATGGGTGAAACCACACGTATCGAGCACCGCTTCGACGTCGTGGGCGTGCGGCCGTGTCCACAGGCCGCAGAGTTCACGTTGGCCTCGCTGGTGGTGGTCGCGTCTCAGCTCTGCGGTGAACCGGTGCAGGCGCTGAGCGTCGATTTCGCGCATGCAGCACTGGACAATGTCGATGCGTACCACGCGGTCTTTGGCGTGGCGCCCCGTTTCAAATGTCCTGTGTCTTGTCTGGTGCTGGCCAGCGATCTGCTGGGCCGCCCGGTACCTGCGGCCGATCCAGGCCTGTCGCGCATCGTCACCGCTCATGCCGAGCAACTTCTTGCAGCCAGCCAGCGGCTCCCGGAGAACATCACCACGCTGGTGCGACGACAACTGGCCGAAGGCATGGCCCACGGACTGACATCGCTGCATGCAGTGGCTCGACACCTGAACCTGAGCGAACGCAGCCTGCAGCGTCGACTCGACGACCAAGGCACACGGTTTGCCGACTTGATGGACGAAGTGCGACGTGAACTGGCCATGCGCTACATCGCCGATGCACACCTTGCGCTGGGCGAGGTGGCCTACCTGCTGGGTTTTTCTGACCCGAGTTCTTTCCACCGCGCTTTCAAACGCTGGACCGGGATGACACCCGCGGCTGCTCGGCGTTCTCGGTCCTGAGCCCCAAAGCCCACCAGGGAGACTGTGGCAAGCAGACATGGGCATCACTCCGCACCGAGGTGCTCAAGGAAGTCGAGCAACGTCGGGGTCACGCGCTCCGGCATCTCCAGGTGCGGGTAGTGACCTCCTCCCTCAATGACCAGTGGCTCGGTGCCCAAGACCTCACCCAGCCATTGAGCCTCAGCGACCGGGTCGGGAAAGTCGGGATCCTGCGTGCCCATCACCACCAGCGCGGGCACACGGCTTCGCGCGACCATGGCGGTGGTGTCGGCCTTGGACAGGCCAATCATCGTGCGCAACGCCTCCATGCGACCAGGTTCTCTGAGATTGGCGGCGAGCGCAGCTCTCGCTTCGTCATGGTCCGCCGGCTTCTTAGACGGGAAAAGGCTGTTCCAGAATGCCAACCAGAAAGCCACACGCCAGGGGCCGGCAAGACCTACGGCAACAGCTGTCTTGGCGAACCACGATGGTTGGCCGTCACGCACAACGGGCCCCAACAGTACGACGGCACGGATTTTTGCCGGTGCATCGTGCGCGGCCCACAGCGCAGATCCCGCAGCAAATGAATTGCCCAGTATCACGGCTGGACCTGCGTTCAAATGGTCAATCAGCGCCAAGGCATCACGACCGACGGCATGAGCGGAATAGTCACGCCAAAGCGCTGTCGTATCCCCGTGTCCGCGGACATCCATGGTGACGACGCGATATCCGGCCTG
>JAFEFM010000382.1 GCA_018240585.1 Pseudomonadota bacterium | reverse complement strand
CGCTAAGCCGGTTGCAGCGGTCGTAGCGGCCTGAACTTGCCCGCGCCGATCTTGGCGCTGCTGCGCCAGAGGTAATCGCCGGTCAGGTTGATGTGCTCCCAGCCCAGCGGCGACAGGCACTGCAACAGGCTGTCATCGATGACTTGGCCGTGGCTACGCAGGGCGTTCGCCGCCCGCTCCAGATAGACCGTGTTCCACAACACGATGGCCGCCGTCACCAGGTTGAGGCCGCTGGCCCGGTAGCGTTGCTGCTCGAAACTGCGATCGCGGATTTCGCCCAGCCGGTTGAAGAACACGGCGCGGGCCAGCGCGTTGCGGGCTTCGCCCTTGTTCAGCCCGGCATGCACGCGGCGGCGCAGCTCGACGCTTTGCAGCCAGTCCAGAATGAACAGCGTGCGCTCGATGCGCCCCAGCTCGCGCAGGGCCACGGCCAGGCCGTTCTGGCGCGGGTAGCTGCCGAGCTTCCTGAGCATCAGCGAAGCCGTCACAGTACCCTGCTTTATCGAAGTGGCCAGCCGCAGGATTTCGTCCCAATGGGCACGGACGTTCTTGATGTTGAGCGTGCCGCCGATCATGGGCTTCAGTGCCTCAAAGGCAGCATCGCCCTTCGGGATGTAGAGCTTGGTGTCGCCCAGGTCGCGGATGCGTGGCGCGAAGCGAAAGCCCAGCAGGTGCATCAGCGCGAAGACGTGATCGGTGAAGCCCGCCGTATCAGTGTAGTGCTCCTCGATGCGCAGGTCGGATTCGTGGTACAGCAGGCCGTCGAGCACGTAGGTCGAGTCGCGCACACCGACGTTGACGACCTTGGTGTGGAACGGTGCGTACTGGTCGGAGATGTGGGTGTAGAACGTCCGCCCTGGACTGCTGCCGTATTTCGGGTTGATGTGGCCGGTACTCTCGGCCTTGCTGCCGGTGCGGAAGTTCTGGCCGTCTGACGACGAGGTGGTGCCGTCGCCCCAATGCTCGGCGAAGGGGTGACGGAACTGCGCGTTGACCAGCTCGGCCAGCGCCGCCCCGTAGGTTTCGTCGCGGATGTGCCAGGCTTGCAACCAGGCCAGCTTGGCGTAGGTCGTTCCGGGGCAGGATTCCGCCATCTTGGTCAGGCCGAGGTTGATTGCGTCGGCCAGGATCGTGCTCAGCAGCAGGTTCTTGTCCTTGGCCAGATCGCCCGACTTGAGGTGGGTGAAGTGACGGGTAAAGCCCGTCCATTGGTCCACCTCCAAGAGCAGTTCGGTGATCTTGACGTGCGGCAGGATCATCGCCGTCTGGTCGATCAGCGCCTGCGCGGTGTCGGGCACGGCCGCATCGAGCGGCGTGATCTTTAGACCCGACTCCGTGATGATGGCGTCCGGCAGTTCGTTGGCCAGCGCGATGCGGTTGACCGTGGCGAGCTGCGTTTCCAACAGTGTCAGCCTGTCACGCAGGTACTGATCGCAGTCGGTGGCCACGGCCAGCGGCAATTCGCTGGCCTGCTTGAGGCTGACGAATTTCGCGGGCGGCACCAGGTAGTCCTCGAAGTCCTTGAACTGGCGCGAGCCTTGTACCCAGATGTCGCCGGAGCGCAGCGCGTTCTTCAGCTCCGACAGCGCGCACAACTCGTAGTAGCGCCGGTCGATGCCGGTGTCGGTCATCACCAGCTTCTGCCAGCGCGGCTTGATGAAGTCGGTCGGCGCATCGGCGGGCACCTTGCGGGCGTTGTCGCGGTTCATGCCGCGCAGCACCTCGATGGCGTCGAGCATATCCTTGGCGGCAGGCGCGGCTCGCAGCTTGAGCACGTCGAGGAATTCCGGCGCGTAGCGGCGCAGCGTGGCGTGGTGCTCGCCGATGCGGTGCAGGAAATCGAAGTCCTCGGGCTGCGCGAGCCGCTGCGCCTCGGTGACGCTCTCCGTGAAGGCGTCCCACGACATGACCGCCTCGATGGCGGCGAACGGATCGCTGCCCGCCTGTTTGGCCTCGATCAGCGCCCGGCCGATGCGGCCGAACAGGCGCACCTTGGCGTTGATCGCCTTGCCGGATGCCTGAAACTGCTGTTGATGCTTGTTCTTGGCGGCGTTGAAAAGCTTGCCCAGGATGCGATCGTGCAGGTCGATGATTTCGTCGGTGACGGTGGCCATGCCCTCGATGGCGAGCGCTACCAAGGTGGCGTAGCGGCGCTGCGGCTCGAACTTGGCGAGGTCGGCGGGCGTCATCTGGGCGCCCTCGCGAGCGATCTTCAGCAAGCGGTTCTGGTGTACCAGGCGCTCAATACCGGAAGGCAGATCGAGCGCCTGCCATGCCTTGAGGCGTCCGATGTGTTCAAGCATGTGCCGCGAGTTCGGCTTGGCCGGTGACTGGCGCAGCCAGGCCAGCCAGGTCGCCTTGCCGTTCTCGCGGCGCTTGAGCAGATCGTCGAGGCGGCGGCGATGCGCGTCCGACAGCGGTTCGGCCAAGGCGTCGTAGATGCGCCGGTTGGCGCGGGTGATCGCCTCGGCGCAGACGCGCTCGATCACATCGAGTGTCGGCAAGATGATGTGTTGGTGCCGCAGGGAGTCGAGGACACTGCCGGCCAGCACGATGCCCTTGTCGGTCTGCAAGGCCAGTGCGGTCGTGGCATGAACAGCCTGGCGATAGTGCCCCAAGCCGAACGGCTCCATGTCCAGGTACGCCCGCAGTTCGAGCAGGTGTTCGCGCCGGGTCTCCTCCCGTTCGGAATATTGCGGCCAACATGCCGGATCGAGTCGCAGGTGCCGTTCGATCCATTGCAGCAGGGGCCTCGGCACCTCAGCGTCCGGTAACAGGCCCTGACCGGGGAAGCGCAGCAAACACAACTGCACCGCGACACCCAGGCGGTTGGCCTCACCGCGCCGCTGGCGGATCAGTGACAGGTCGGATTCGCTGAAGGTGTAGTGTCGGATGAGTTCGTCTTGTGTATCGGGCAACGCCAGCAAGCTTTCGCGCTCGGCAGCGGACAGGATCGAACGGCGAGGCATGGTCAGGTTTCTCGCATGTACTGGTAAAGCGTTTCGCGGCTGATGCCGAACTCGCGGGCGAGCTTGGCTTTCTGCTCGCCCGCCGCGATGCGCCGTTTCAGTTCCTCGATCTTTTCGCTGTTCAGAGACTTCTTGCGCCCCCGATAGGCTCCGCGCTGCTTGGCGAGCGCGATCCCTTCGCGCTGCCGCTCGCGGATGAGCGCCCGCTCGAACTCGGCGAACGCGCCCATCACCGACAGCATGAGGTTCGCCATCGGCGAGTCCTCACCGGTGAAGGTCAGACTCTCCTTGACGAATTCGATGCGCACGCCGCGCTGGGTGAGCTTTTGCACCAGGCGGCGCAGATCATCGAGGTTGCGCGCCAGGCGGTCCATGCTGTGCACCACCACGGTGTCGCCCTCGCGCACGAAGGCGAGCAGCCGTTCCAGCTCAGGACGCTGGGTGTCCTTGCCCGACGCCTTATCAGTGAACAGCCGGTCCACCGAAACCTGCTCGAGCTGGCGTTCCGGGTTCTGGTCGAAGCTGCTGACGCGGACGTAGCCGATGCGCTGACCGTTCAAGGTGTACTCCTGAGGACAATGTGTCAGGAAGAAATTTATGACCCTTGGTGGCGTGTGTCAATCAATTCGGAAAGCAAGTCTATCCTGACGCTTTCGCGTCGGCTGGTCTGACGCCAGGTTAGGGTATGCTTCAAATTGACACAAAGGAGCGAAATACAGACATGCAAGACATCCGGGAAATATTCGAGAGGCACCAAGTCGGCATTTACTTCGCGGCCGTTGTGTTGGCTGCGCTTGTCGCTTTGCTCGTACCCGGCACGGCAGCGCTTGAGGGTGGCGTCAACCCGGCGCTTGCACTCATGCTGTTCGTGACATTCCTGCAAGTGCCCCTGGCCGACCTTGGCCGGGCCTTCAGTCGCGGCCGGTTCCTTGCCGCACTGCTCATTACCAATTTCATCGTAACGCCGCTCGTGGTGGCCGTATTGGTGCAATTCCTGCCATCGGACCCTATGGTGAGGCTTGGCGTGCTGCTGGTGTTGCTGACGCCTTGCATTGACTACGTGGTTACGTTCTCGCACCTCGGTCGTGCCGATGCGCGGCTGCTACTGGCGGCAACCCCTGCGCTCCTGGTTGTGCAAATGCTGCTGCTGCCGGTCTATCTCGGCCTGCTTCTCGGGAACGATGCCGCAACCCTCGTGCAGCCCGGCCCGTTCGTTCATGCCTTCGTCTGGTTGATCGCGGTTCCACTCGCTCTTGCTGGGCTTGTGCAACTATGGGCGGCTCGAAGCCTGGCCGGTGAAAAGACCTCAGCGGCACTTGGTCTATTGCCGGTACCAGCGACCGCCCTTGTCCTATTCGTCGTCGTCGCGGCCGTGGTGCCGCGCCTCGGCTCCGCGACCGATGCGGCCTTGGGTGTGATTCCCTTCTATATCGCCTTTGCTGTGATCGCCCCCCTGATCGGATGGAGCATCAGCCGGCTGTTCCGCCTTGATGCCCCCGCCGGCCGAGCCATCGCTTTCAGCGCAGGCACTCGAAATTCCCTTGTCGTGTTGCCGCTTGCTCTCGCTGT
>JAFEFM010000381.1 GCA_018240585.1 Pseudomonadota bacterium | reverse complement strand
GTTGAAGCGGGCCTCGATCCGCCAGTCGCGCGCCGGTACGTAATGAACATAGGCATTGAGCAGGCCATATCCTCCCATCCGGTCGGCTGCGGTGTTCGGCACCACATCATAGCGCCCGCCCTGGGCGACCAGTTCGGCGCCGAGGGTCCAGCGTCCGAGCTCACGCTCCACCGCCAGCGAGGCGGCCCGGCTGGCGCGGCGGGCGAGGCGCTCGCCGGTGTCGGCATCGCGCGCGTCGAGGAAATCGACGCTGCCGCGCACGCGATATCCGCCCCACGCTGCCGTCGCGCCCAGCTCCAGGCCCTCGAGGCGCGCATCGCTGACATTGCCCGCCATGCGGGTGCGCGGCTTCACACCCGGCAGCAGCGCCCACTCGATCAGGTTCCGGATGCGGTTGTTGAAGTAGGTCGCCCGCGCGCTGTAGCGCCCCGACTCCCACACCACACCCAGCTCGCGATTCAACGCCTCCTCCGGTTTCAGGTCCGGATTGCCGGTGTTGCAGCCGGAACTGGTGCAACTGCGCGGGTAGTAAAGGTCGTTGAAGGTCGGTGCCTTGAACGCGCTGCCGATGCTGCCCTGGACGCGCCACTCGGGCAGGAACTGGTAGCCATAGGCAGCGCTGCCGGTCGTGCGGCCGTCGAACTGCGAGTTGTCGTCATGGCGGGCATTGAGCTGGAGGTGATGGCGGCCGAACTGCCCGCCCCAGCCCAGCAGCGCCGAATTGACGATGCGCCTGTCTTCGACGTAGGCGGTGGAGGTGTCGACCTCCTGCTCCAGGTGCTCGTAGGCGGCGAGCAGGGAACCGCCCGCGAGCGCGACGTCGTGTTGCCAGGACAGCAGCCGCTGCACGGTCCCGAACTCGGAACTCGACGTTGCGCTGCTGCGCGTGAAGGCGCGCTCGGTGCTGTAGCCGAGGCGCAGCGTGCTCGTCCAGCCCGCACCGAGCCGGTTGCGCAGGTGCGCCGTCGCGCTTTCGGTGCGCTTGTCGAGGTAGGAATCAAATGCCTTGCCAGCGTCGTAGTCGTTCTGCGCATCCGCGCGGAGCAGCGAGATGCCGACTTCGTCCTGCTCGAGGAAGCCGAGCGACATCGATGCACTCTGGTAGTCGTTGCGAAAACCATCGCGGTCGGGATCGCTGCCGGCGTGCGAACCGGGCTTCGCATTGATGCCCGCGGTGCGCTCGTGGCCGGCGACGAAGCTGTAGCGCAGGCGCTCCGCACCGCCGCTCAGCGAGGCGCTCAACGCGCGCGTGGCATCGCTGCCGAAGCCGACACGCAGCGAGGGCTGCACGCCCGGCTCGCCCTTGCGGGTAAAGATCTGGATCACGCCGCCGATCGCATCAGAGCCGTACAGCGCGCTCGCCGGACCGCGCAGGATCTCGATGCGTTCGACCACCTCGAGCGGAATCACTTCCAGCGCGGCATCGCCACGCGTCGCCGAACCGACGCGCATGCCATCGACCAGCAGCAGGGTGTGGCCGGACTCCGCGCCACGGATGAACACCTTGGCAGTCGATCCGGCGCCGCCATTGGTCGTCACCTGGATGCCGGCGCGTGCCGACAGCAGCTCGACCAGGCTGGATTGCCCGGCGCGCTCGATCTCGGCGCGATCGATCACCTCGACGCTGGCCAGAGTCTCGGCCGCGCGCTCGGCCTGGCGCGTGGCGGTCACCACGACCGGGCCCAGCACCTGCCCGCCGTCCGCCCAGGCGGCCGCGGAAGCCGCGCAGGCGCACACCGCGGCGGCTGCCGCAGGAGAAAACTTCTTCATGCCTGTCTCTCCGGCCGCGCTCAGAAGGAGACGCGCGCGCCGAGCTTCCAGGTGCGGGCGAAGTCGACCGGGTAGATCACCACCGGCGGCCGGTACTGGCTTTCGACCCACACCCCGTTCTCATGCGCGAAGAGATTGCTGACTGCGCCGTAGAGCTCGACGTCCTTGGTCAGCCTGTGGCGATAGGCGAGGTCGGTGGAGTGGTATTCGCGCTGCCGCGGGGCGTTGTTGTCGAAGTCGCCCTCGGCCCACGCCCGGCTGCGCCAGGTGTGAGAAAGGTTCAAGGTGCCGGCATCGCTCACCTTCCAGGCGAGGCCGGCGACCAGGTTGTGCCTCGGCACGGTGGGCAGTTCCTTGCCACTCAGGCTCGTGCCGCCATCGTTCTCGCGGTCGATCATGGCCCGCGTCCACGCGTAGTTCAGCGAGCCGGTCAGCACCGGCGTGATCTGCCACGCGTCCTGGAGCTCGACTCCGTACTTGTGCGACCGGTCGAGGTTCGTGTTGTTGTAGGTGTAGGGATCGAAGAAGATCTCGTCCTTCAGCCGCGCATGGAAGACCGAAACCTTCAGGCGGTTGCGCGGCAGCACGTGATTGACACCCAGCGTCACCGTCTTCGCGTGCGCCGGCTGGATGAAGGCATTGAAGCCGGTGCGCACGCAACTGAAGTTGGCGTCGAACACGCTGCAGGTGAAGAAGCGGTCGATGTCGGGCGCCTGGAAGGCGTCGTTGTAGTTGCCGAACACCGACAGCGCCGGATCGAGGCGGTAGTTGAAGCCCACGTCCCAGGCGGTGAGGCGGGCGTCGTCCTTCAGCTTGCCGCCGCCATCGGCGCGGTATTCGTATTCCACCCGTTCGCGCCGCGCACCGGCCGACAGCGTCAACGCGTCGAGCGCGTACTGCGCCTGCACGAACCCGCCGAGGTTGCGCTTCCAGGTCTTGTTGTCCTCGCCCTTGCGCACGCCGTCGAAACCCTGCACGCCCGCGGTGGCCGACAGGCGCTCGCCCAGGTACTGCAACGCCACCTCGTCGGAGTTGTAGGTGTAGTCCGCCTGGCTCGCCCATGCGCCGAGGAATTTCGACGTCTTGTCCTCGGTGCCATGGCGCGCCGACAGCTTCCATGCATCGGCGAGGCGGTAATCGGCGCCGATGTTCCAGTAGTCACTGTCGAAACGCTGGTGGGTGTAGAGGCGTCCGTCGTTCTGCGCCGGATCATCGCGGAATTGTGCGACGCTCAGCGCTCCCGGATAGCGCGTGTCGATGCGGGTCTGGCCGGCGTCGGCGGTGAGCTCGAGCCCGTCGACCGGCTTCGCGCTGGCGGCCACGCGCCAGGTGTCGGCCTTCGACTCGTCACGATGGCCGGACGGATCCTTGTCGGAGAAGCCGTCGGATTGCCCATGGTCGACCGTCGCCGACAGCGTGAATTTATCGCGCACCACGCCTGCCGCGACCGTGCCGCCCAGGCTGCCCTGGCTGCCGCCGAAAGCCTCGACGCTGACGCCGTCGCGCGGCTTCGTGTAGATCTGGATGGACCCCGCGGTGGCGCCATCGCCGTGCAGCACCGAGCCGCTGCCCTTGGTGATCTCGATGCGGTCGATGTCGGCGAGCGCGATGCTGCCCAGCAGTTGCGGCACCATGTCGATGTTGTTGAGGCGACGGCCATCGACCGAGATCACGACGTTCTGATGGCCATCGGTCAGGCCGTAGCCGCGCATGTTGATGCTGGGCGTGAAGCGGTTGCCGTAGCTGGGCGCAACCTGGATCGAGGTCTGGCGCGCGAGGTAATCAACCAGCGTGGTGGCGCCGGAACGCTCGATGTCCTTGCGCGTATGAACCTCGGACGCATAGGTGGCGTCGACGTCGGGCATGTCGATGCGGGTGGCGGACACGATGACCGGCGCGAACACCTGCTCGCCGTCGGCGAGGGCGGAGACTGCGGGAAAGGCGGCACAGATCGCGGCTGCCGCGGCCGAAAGACGGATATTCATGGATGGGAACTCCCCAGGCCGCGGCCTGCGTCCCCGCAAGTCCACGGCAAGCTGCACATGGACGCACCACGACCGGGGCAAGCCCGGGCATCAGGGAGCCCGAGCCCGTCGCCGCCACCCCGCGGCACATCCGCCAACACGTCGTGGCCGGTATCCGGGCTCGCGAATTGAGTCGGAGCGGCTTCATGGCGAAACCGTCCGCACGCAGCGCGTCGCCTTCCCGGGCCGGGCCCAGTGGCTGCATGACGCGCCTTGCACTCGCTTACCGTTGCGGGGGCAGCACAGGCATTGCGGGACGAGGCTCGAAGCCCGTCGCAGCGCGCACCTGTTTCCCGTTTACCCCTCGGGCGTGGACCGCCGTCGGGCACCTCGAACGCAGCGCCCCTTCCGGGGCAGCGGCGCGGATGATACCTTTTCCGGCTCGATTTTGCAGCGCAATAAATTCCACTTTCCGATGAAGCTCGAACTGATCCTCGGCGGCGC
>JAFEFM010000380.1 GCA_018240585.1 Pseudomonadota bacterium | reverse complement strand
ATGAAGAGAAGGTGCCGATGTTGTCGATCGCGCCGGTTGACGTTGCGCCCGAGAAGCGTCAATGGGTGTTCCGCGTCGAGCCGTCGGCCGAGGTGATGGTGAGCCGTGTCGTCGAGGACATGAAGCTCAAGGGCGTGAAGAGCGTCGGCTTCATCGGCTTCTCCGATTCCTGGGGCGAACTGCTGCTGAAGGCGCTGACCAAGACCACCGAGGCGGCCGGCATCAAGATCGTCGCCACCGAGCGCTACGCCCGTACCGACACCTCGGTGACCGGCCAGGCCCTGAAGGTTCTTGCCGCCAAGCCCGACGCCGTCTTCGTCGGCGGCTCCGGCACGCCGGCGGCGCTGCCGCAGACCACGCTGCGCGAGCGCGGCTTCAAGGGCCCGATCTACCAGTCGCATGCGGTGGCCAACAAGGAGTTCCTGCGCGTCGGCGGCAAGGCCGTCGAAGGTGCGCGCCTGCCGGTGGCGCCGGTCCTGGTCGCCGAGCAACTGGCTGACAGCCACCCCAACAAGAAAGCGGGCGTCGCCTTCCTGCAGAAGCTCGAGGGCAAACTCGGCCCGGACTCGCGCTCGACCTTCGCCGGTGCGTCGTGGGACGCCTGGCTGCTGCTCGAGAACGCGATGACCACCGCGCTGAAGTCGGCCAAGCCCGGCACTCCGGCCTTCCGCGAGGGCGTGCGCGCCGCGCTGGAGAAGACCTCCGGGCTCGTCGGCGCCAACGGCACCTACACGATGAGCGCCACCGACCACGGCGGCTACGACCCGAAGGCGGTCGTGCTGATCGAGGTCGCCAACGGCAAGTGGCAACTGGTCAAGTAAGGCAAACGGCCCAGTGACGCAGACGGCCGCGTGACCCAGGGCGTGGCCGCTCGCCGGCACGCCTGACGATGTCCTCGCAGGGAGCGCGCTCCCTCGCGAGGCTTCGTCACGCTGTGCCCGCGTTCGACGGAGGAGAGAAATGGATTCAACGATAGCAATGATGCTGGCGCAGGACGGGCTGACCAACGGCGCGATTTACGCGCTGCTGGCGCTGGCGCTGGTGCTGGT
>JAFEFM010000037.1 GCA_018240585.1 Pseudomonadota bacterium | reverse complement strand
GGCGAATGTGCGCTGCACCTTGCGCTCGAAACCCGTTACCCGCGACCCGACGAAGCTTACCTGGGCGGTTTGTGGCAGCACCTGGTCGCATCGGCACACGCCGTCCCCGCCAGACGCGGCAGTCGCGACGCGCGGGCTCACGAGCAGGAGCGGCAAACGGAATTCACTCGCATCGTGCGCGCCTGCGGCCTCTCTGCCGCGCTGTGCGATGCGCTCGAACTCGGCGCCGTGCAGCCCGAGCAGTTGCGCGACGCGCATCCGCTCGTCCGCGTCCTGCATGCGGCAGGGCTCCTCGCAGCCGACGACTGGCAGACACGCACCGCGGAGGTCGCCGCGCTGACCGGTCTGGGCAGCGCCAGCATCGCCAGCCTGCGCACCGACGTCGCCTACATCGTGTCCGGCCACGCGGTGTACCCGCCGGCGCCGGCAGGAGGCGACGGCGCCCTGGTCACCGCAGCGGACAATCCCTTCCGCGACGCTGCCATCAGCGGCCTGTTCAACGCGGCCTTCGCCGACCTCGAGGTCGCGCGCGTCGCCGACCGCCTCGCCATCGGCGCGGCCTTCTTCGGCCTCGCCGCCGAGCCCATCCTGCTGGCGGCAGACGACAGCGGCCGCTTGCGCTCGTTGCTGCCTGGCGCACCCGAGGGCACGGCTGCATTGATCGACGAACTCGACCTGTCACTCGAGGACGAACGCAGTTGCATCGCGATGGCGGCGCGCTCGAGCGAGCCCGCCGAGCACCCCTGGGCCACCGCCGCGCCGCGCCGCAGCATGGTCGACTGGCATGTCGCGCGCTGGCTGGGGCAGCAGGGCTTCACCTGCCTGCCGCTGCCTGCTGCCGGCCATACGGCAATCGCGTTGCTGGCGGGCGTTTCCGCCCAGGGCGGCACGCGCCTGCTCGGCCTGTGCGCCGCGCTGCTGGGTGCTGCCGCGCGCGCGATCCGCTCCGCACAACGCCGCGAGAGCAGCATCGCGGAGCGCGAGGCAGCACTGCAGCAGCGCTTCCGCGAGCACGTGCGCAAGATCGCGCACGAGGCGACGAATCCGCTCACCGTGATCAAGAACCGCCTCGAGCTGCTCGGACAGCAACGCGCCGACGACCCCACGCTGCAGGACGAGATGCTGCAGCTCAACGCGGAGCTCGACCGCATCGACAACCTGCTGCGCCATGCCGCCGATCTGCCGGTCCAGTCTGCCGAAGCGCCGAGCTGCCGCGTCACCGAGCTGCTGCTCGAGATGCGGGCGGTGTACGGTGAGCCGCTGTTCGCACGGCATGGCATCGATTTCGAGTTGCGCGCGGCGCGCAACGTGCCCGATGCCGCGATGCCGGCCTCGGCCCTCAAGCAGGTGCTGCTGAACCTGCTGCGCAATGCGTCCGAAGCGCTTCAGCCCGGCAAGCGCGTCACGGTATCGGTGATGGGCAGCGTCATCCTCGATGGCCGCGTCCAGCTCGAGATCCGCGTCGCGGACAACGGCCCGGGCCTGCCGCCCGATCGGCTCGCCGACCTGTTCTCGCCCCGACCGAGCAGCAAGGGTGCGGGCCACCAGGGGCTCGGCCTGCGCGTGGTGCGCGACATCCTCGCGCAATGGAAAGCGTCGATCATGTGCCGCAGCCAACCGGGCGTCGGCACCAGCTTCCAGATCCTTGTGCCGCTGGATCAATCCGGCGGAGTGTTGCATCATGTAACAGATTGACGATCCTCAAACGAGTCGAGCGCGGCGCAATGGTCATCCCGGGTGAGCAACCCTTCAACGCAGTGTCCAGCAGCACACCCGGGCAGCAAGAACCAGCGGTACGCATCCTGATCGTGGATGACGATGCCTCGCTGCGGGCGACCTTCACCCAGGTCCTGGCAAAGCCCGGGCGCAAGTTCGACGCCTGCGGCACGGTCGGCGACGGCATCGAGCTGCTCTCGCGCCGCACCTACGACCTTATCCTGCTGGACAACCGGCTCCCAGACGGCACCGGGCTCGCGCTGCTGGACTGGCTCGTCGAGCAGTCGCGCGAAGAAGTCGTGATCATCATCAGCGGCGAGAACGACGTCGACGCGGTGATCGGCGCGCTGCGCCGCGGCGCCGACGATTACGTCCGCAAGCCTTACCACATTGCGCAACTGCAGCGCGCCGTCGAAGGCGCCCTGCACAAGGCCGCGCTGGAGAAGGCCAACCGGGTGATGGAACAGCGCCTGAAGTCTTCCGAAAAGCTTCATCGCTACCTGGTGGAGAGTTCGCCGGACCTGATCTTCACCCTCGATGCAGAGGGGCGCTTCAGCTACATCAACCCGCGGGTCAAGCAGTTGCTGGGGTTCGAGCGCGGCGTGCTGATGCGACGCCCGTTCACCACCCTCGTCATGCCGGAGGACGTGGACCGTATCTGCAGTTTGCTGAGCCTGCCGAGCACGATGCCGGGCGAAAGCTTCAACGTCGAGCTGCGCCTGCGCCGCAATCGCGGTGAGCTCGCCCCGGTGGAACTCGACAGCGTCACCGTGTCGCTCACCGGGATCCCGATGCTGAGCCAGCGCGGCGAGCGCCAGGTCGTCGGCCTGTACGGCGTGGCGCGCGACATCTCGGAGCGCAAGCGCGCCGAGGAGATCATCTCGTTCCAGGCCTATCACGACCAGCTCACCCACCTGCCCAACCGCGTGCTGTTCAAGGACCGACTCGAGCTGGCCATTGCCCAGGCGCAGCGGCGGACCGGTGCGCTGGCGGTGATGTTCGTCGATGTCGACCGCTTCAAGCTGGTCAACGACACCTATGGCCACGCCGAGGGCGACCTGCTGCTGCGCGCCATCGCCTCGCGCTTGTCGTCCACCCTGCGCCGCGGCGACACGCTGGCGCGCCTGGGAGGCGACGAATTCACCGTGCTGCTGCCCGACATCAACCAGCCCGAGGACGCGGAGACCATCGCGCGCAAGATCGTCGCCGCCCTCAGCGAACCGATCAAGCTCAGCCAGGGCGACTTCCGCGCCACGGTCAGCATCGGCATCGCCCTGTTCCCACGCGATGGCAGCACCGCAGAAGACCTGACCCGCCACGCCGACATCGCGATGTACCAAGTCAAGCGCTCGGGCAAGAACGCTTTCCGCTTTTTCGACCCCAAGCTCAACACGCACCACCGCGAGCGCATCGCCCTCGAGAACGACCTGCATCAGGCGCTCGAGCGCAACGAGCTGGAGCTGTTCTACCAGCCGCAGATCAGCCTGTCGCAGGGCAAAGTGATCGGCATGGAGGCGCTGCTGCGCTGGAATCATCCCCAGCTCGGGCAGGTTCCGCCGGCGACCTTCATCCCGGTGGCGGAAGAAGTCGGCCTGATCGGCCAGATCAGTCGCTGGGTGCTCGACACCGCCTGCGCCCAGCTCGCCACCTGGCGCAGGGCGGGACATCGGGACGTCAGGCTGTCCATCAACCTGTCGCCGCACGATTTCGGCCATCGTGACATCGTCAACTCCATCGTCACCTGCCTTTCGCTGCACGGCGTTCCCACGAGCCAGATCGAGCTCGAGATCACCGAAAGCATGATGATGAACGACAGCGCCGGTGTCGCAACCAAGGTGCGGCAATTGCGCGAGGCGGGCATCGGCGTGGCGATCGACGACTTCGGCACGGGATACTCGGCTCTCGCCTATCTGCAGAAGTTTCCGGTCAGCACTTTGAAGATCGACCGCAGCTTCGTGCGCGAACTCGACGTGGCGATGACCAACCCCATCATCTCGGCCATCACCGGCATCGCGCGTGGCTTCAACCTTCAGATCATCGCCGAGGGCGTCGAACGGCCGGAACAGGCAGACGCCCTGAAGGCCCTGGGCTGCGACGTCATGCAGGGTTACCTGTTCGCGCGCCCGGGCACGGCCAGCGACGCCGAAGCCTGGCTGAGACAGGCGCCGACCCCTTCTGCACAAGCCCACTCGGTGCCGCCCGGCCCTGCGCAGATGCACCTGCATTGAAGGCCATCCGGCGGCCACTGCCGCCAGCGCATGCGGTGTGCGTGTGTGCGACGCGAGGGAGGCGGAGCCAGGACCCACAAAAGACAAAAGCCGACATCGCATGATGTCGGCTCTTTCATCACCTTGCCACAGCCCGTCCCGCTACGACGGGAGCAGTACTCGGGCAGGCATCACTTCTGCGACAGGATCCACTCCACCAACTGCTTGGCCTCGGCATCGTTCACCTGCGGGTTGGGAGGCATCGGCACCTGGCCCCAAGCGCCCACGCCACCCTTCTGGATCTTGGTCGCGAGCATCGCGGCCGCGTCCTTCTGGCCCGCGTACTTGGCCGCCACGTCCTTGTAGGCGGGACCGACCAGCTTCTTGTCGACGGCGTGACAGGCAAGGCAGTTCTTGGCCTTGGCGAGGTCGGCGTTGGCGAAGGCCGGCGCAGCAGAGAGAAGACCCGCGGCAACCGCGGCAGCAACGAACACTTTCATGGTCCTTACCTCATCGATGTAGGGCGGTTGAAACTGCGAGGGATGTTAAACCACGCCGCTGCATTTTCCTATGCGGGGATACCACCAGAATGATCTTTTTTTGCGAGCGTGCGGGCTCGTCATGCGCCAATTTAAGATGCATCAAAACGACGCGCCAGCGCCCGCCAGGACTCGACCTCGCCCGCGTCGAAAAGCCCCTCGCAGACGCCCTGACCGCCGCTGACGCTATTGCCGCACTTCCATCTCTTCGCCGCCCTTAAGACCGGCGTGAGTGGCCCGGAAAGGATTGATGTCGAGCCCGCCACGCCGCGTGTAGCGCGCCCACACCGCCAGCTCCGCCGGCCGGCACCGCGCCAGGATGTCGCAGAACACGCGCTCCACACATTGCTCGTGGAACTCGTTGTGCTCGCGGAAGGACACGATATAGCGCAGCAAGCCCTCGCGATCGATGGCCCGCCCGCGGTAGCGCACCACCAGCATGCCCCAGTCGGGTTGCCCGGTGACGAGGCAGTTGGACTTCAGCAGGTGGGAGTAGAGCGTCTCGCACACATCCGCGCCACCGGTTGCAGCGTGCAGGAAGGCAGGCTCCGGCTGGTAGGTGTCGACCGCGATCTCCAGCGCGTCGAGGCAGAAGCCGTCCGGATAGGCCGCAGCACGCTGCGGACGCTGCAGCAGCGGAATGATGTCCACCGCCACATCGCCACCGGCAGCGGCCGACAGATCGCGCACGATCGTCTGCCGCACCGTAGCGACCGATGAAAAGCGCTCCTGGTTGAAGGAATTCAGGTAGAGCTTCAGCGACTTCGATTCCACCAGCCGCGGCGTCGAGGCCGGCACGCGGAACTGGCCCAGCGCAGCCACCGGCTTTCCTCGCCGATCGAGCCAGGACAGTTCGTAGGCATTCCACAGGTCCTCGCCCACGAAGGGCAAGGCCTCGGCGCGCAGGCCCAGCTCGGAGCGCTTGAGCTGGCGCTCGATCGGAAACAGGAGTTCGGGCGCATAGGTGTCGCGGTAGGCCACCGGACGCCCGAGCGGCGACGCCTCGGCACCGTGCGTGAGATCGGCTTCAGGATTCATTGCCGGATTGTAAACTTGCCGACCGGCCGTGCGCGCGAAACCTGCCCCGGGACATGAGCCGCGCCGCCGTCAACCTCGCGGGAGCACCGCCGGATACCGCCGCCAGCCGCCCTCAGCGATGCAAGGCGCCACCGAACAGCGCGCGCAGGTCGACATGCGCCTCGACCGCGTCGGCGAGGCGATCCAGATCGGCCTCGCGGCGCGAGGCCAGGTCCACGGTGCCGATCTGCTGCCCGCCAGCCCATGCCAGCAGAGCAGCCAGCGCCGCAGGCCCATCGAACAGGCCATGCACGTAGGTGCCGAGAATCTGGTCGTCGGCCGAGCGCGCGCCATCGGCTCGCATGCCACCATCGAAACGCTCCAGCTCGAGCGCCGGACGCGCGAGCGCCGGCCCCTCGCACACACCCATGTGGATCTCGTAACCCGCCACCGCGGCGCCGCCGTCCAGCGTCAGCCGGCCATGCACGTTGTCGAGCCGTTTGTCGCGTTCGAGCACGGTACGCATGTCGAGCAAGCCCAGGCCCGCCATGCTCCCCGCCGCGCCCTCGACGCCGTGTGGATCGGCAAGCTCCCGTCCCAGCATCTGGAAGCCGCCGCAGATGCCGATGAGCTTGCCGCCATAGCGCAGGTGACGGCGGATCGCCGGCTCCCAGCCCTGCGCCCGCAGCCAGGCGAGATCGGCCTGCACGCTCTTCGATCCCGGCAGCACGACCAGGTCGGCCGGCGGAATCGCCTGCCCCGGCCCGATCCAGCGGAAATCCACCGCCGGATGCAGGCGCAGCGCATCCAGATCGGTATGGTTGGAAATGCGCGGATAGGCCGGAGCCACCACGCGCAGCGCGCCCTCGCCGGCGACGACATCCCCCGCCTTGTCGGCCAGCGCATCCTCCGCGTCGAGGAACAGGCCGTGCAGGTAGGGCAGCACGCCGAACACCGGCCGCCCGGTGCGCGCCTCCAGCCAGTCGAGACCCGACTGCAGCAGGCCGATGTCGCCGCGGAAGCGGTTGATGACGAAGCCGCGCACGCGCGCCTGCTCGGACGGCGACAGCAGCTCCAGGGTACCGACGAGGTGCGCGAAAACGCCGCCACGGTCGATGTCTGCCACCAGCACCACCGGTACGTCGGCGACCTCGGCGAAGCCCATGTTGGCGATGTCGCGATCACGCAGGTTGATCTCGGCCGGGCTGCCCGCGCCTTCCACCAGCACCGCGTCGTAGGCGCCGACCAGCCGCTGCCAGCTCTGCATCACCGCCGCCATCGCAGTGGGCTTGTAGGCGTGATAGTCACGCGCCGACAAGCTGGCCACGGCGCGGCCGTGGATGATCACCTGCGCGCCGATGTCGGTCGACGGCTTGAGCAGCACGGGATTGAAATCGGTGTGCGGCGCCACGCCCGCAGCCAGCGCCTGCAACGCCTGGGCGCGGCCGATCTCGCCGCCGTCGGCGGTCACCGCGGAGTTGAGCGCCATGTTCTGCGGCTTGAACGGCGCGGTGCGCAGGCCGCGCCGCCGCAGCACGCGGGCGAGGCCGGCCACCAGCGTGCTCTTGCCCGCATCGGAGGTGGTGCCCTGCACCATCAAGGTCAAAGCCTGGGACATCGCGTAAAATCCGGCACCGCTGTTTCGGGGAGCGGATTATCGCCGATCGTGGGCGAAGTCCGCGGGCGTCGAACGCCTCGACTCCCCGTCCCGGCCCGCGATCCTCCACGCCCCGTCTTGTCATGTCCGCCTTCAGCCTTCTCGTCATCAAGCTCGCTGCCGGGCTCCTCGCCGACCGCCTGTTCGGCGAGCCACGACGCCTGCATCCGCTGGTGGGCTTTGGCCGCTGGGCCGCCGCAGTGGAGCGCACGGTGCGGCGCCGCGCCGGCCATCGCGGCGCGGGGGTGATTGCCTGGGCGCTGGCGGTGCTGCCCTGGATCGCGCTGGCCGCCGCGCTGCGCGCAGCCCATCCGCTCGCGCACTGGCCAGTGGACATTGCGCTGCTTTACTTCGCCCTGGGCGGGCGCAGCCTCGCCGAGCACGCCGAGGCCATCGCCGCACCGCTTGCCACGGGCGACCTGGAGCGCGCACGCGAACGCGTGGGCTGGATCGTGAGCCGCGACACCGCCGCGCTCGATGCCGCTGGCGTGGCGCGTGCCGGCACCGAATCGGTGCTGGAAAACGGCAACGACGCGGTGTTCGGCGCGCTGTTCTGGTTTCTCGTCGCGGGCGGCTGCGGTGCGCTGCTGTTCCGCCTGGCGAACACCCTGGATGCGATGTGGGGCTACCGCACGCCGCGCTACCTGCGCTTTGGCTGGGCGGCGGCGCGCATCGACGACGTGCTGAACGCCCTGCCCGCGCGCCTGACGGCGCTCACCTACGCGTTGCTGGGCCGCACCCGGCGGGCGCTCGCATGCTGGCGCCGCCAGGCGCCGGCGTGGGACAGTCCCAACGCCGGTCCGGTGATGGCTGCCGGCGCCGGCGCGCTGGGGGTGCTGCTGGGCGGCGCCGCCCTCTATCACGGACGCGTCGAGCAACGGCCGCCGCTGGGCGAAGGCGCGGTGCCGGATGCCGCCTCGATCCGCGCCGCGGTGCGCCTCGTGCGCCACGGGGTGCTGCTGTGGCTGGTCACGGCGCTCCTGCTGGCCCTGATCGCACCACCGCTCGCCGCCTGGCTTGCCGGAAGCGGCAATGCTTGAGCACGGCGGCCGCCTGCGCCGCGCCGCGGCGCGCCACGGCATTCCGCTGGCGGACTGGCTCGACCTGTCCACCGGCATCAACCCTGTTGCCTACCCGGTTCCGCCGCTTCCCGCCGAGGCATGGCAGCGCCTGCCGGAAGAGGACGACGGCCTGCACGAAATCGCCGCCCGCTATTTCGGCACGCACGAACTGCTGCCTGTCGCCGGCTCGCAGGCGGCGATCCAGGCTCTGCCCGCGCTCGTGCCCGGCACGCGCATCAGCCTGCTCGCACCCAGCTACGCGGAGCACGCGCACGCCTGGCGCGGTCGCACGGTGCGCCAGTACGACGCGGCCGATCTCGACGCAGCGGTCGATTGCAGCGATGTCGTCGTGCTCGTCAATCCGGACAATCCCAGCGGCGTGCATTTCGACCTTCACACCCTGCTCGACTGGCACGCCCGCCTGGCACGGCGCGGCGGATGGCTGGTCGTGGATGAGGCCTTCATCGATGCGGATCCGCGTGCAAGCCTCGCACCGCAGGCCGGCCAGCCCGGCCTCGTCGTGCTGCGCTCGCTGGGGAAATTCTTCGGCCTGGCCGGTGCGCGCGTCGGATTCGTGCTGGCACCCGCCGCACTGCGGCTGCAGCTCGCGGACCTCCTGGGCCCCTGGACCATCAGCGGCCCGGGGCGCCACGCCGCCCGCCACGCGCTGGCCGACCACGACTGGCAACAAGCGATGCGGTGGACGCTGGCTGCCGGCGGCGCACGCCTGGCCGCACTGTTGCAGGAAGCCGGCCTCGGCCATGCAAGCGGGCCCGCGCTATTCAAATGGCTGCCATACCCTCGGGCGGCCGCGCTGCACGAGGCACTGGCCCGCCGCGGCATCCTGGTGCGGCTGTTCGACGCGCCGGCAAGCCTGCGCTTCGGCCTGCCACCGGACGAGGCCGGGTGGGCGCGGCTGCACGCGGGGTTGAGCGCGGCCCTCGGCGACATCGCCTGAGCGGGCCACGCCCAGCCGCGCCAGCCCGCTTCAATCCTCGCCTTCCGCGTCCAGGTGGCACTGCTGCCAGTCTTCGCGCGTCTCCTCCCACCACACACGATCGAAGGCCCACGACAGCGTCGGAAGCAGGGGCGCAAAGTACGCGTCGGCGGCGGAGGTCTCGTCCGCTGCGGCTGCGCGCATGGGCGCCCCGAGCGCACGCAGTCGCTCATGCAGCGTGGGATGCAGCGGCAGGCTGCCTCCCCCCGCGTCGTAATGTGACAGATCTTCCGCAACCGACTCCCGACGCAGGAAGCCCGCAGCCACGCCCAGCCCCATCTCGCGGTATGGACGAATGGACGGGCTCGGGAACTGGGCACTCTGGGCCATCACCGTGGGCCAGTAGTCCTGTTCCAGGAAGCGGGCCTTGAGGCCGATCTCCACCAGCGTCTCGCCCAGCAGCGACGCGCCGACCACCTGGGCAGCGCAGGCGTCGGCCTCGAACTCTTCCAGGCGCGCAAGTCGCAACATGTCGCGATAAAAACGATTGGCCCGGCGTTCGAGCCAGTCTGCCGCCCAGGGAAAGTTCTCGAACGCCTCGTCCAGCACCCGCGCCCACCACGCGCGCAGATGGGCACCCTGGGCTCCGATCCCCGAACGCTGGCGCGCAAGGTGGGCGAACTCGTGCGCCAGCACCGCATCGAGTTGGGCGGTCGACACGCTGTGTGCGAGCGGCAGGCCGATCAGCAGATGCGTGCGGATCGGCCCGATCCAGCCCCACGCCGGACGCTGCAGCACCACGGCGTTCATGTCGCTGCTGATCCACACGTTGCGCACCGGCTCGATGCCGAAACGCAGGGCGACACCATCCATCACCCGGTAGAACTCTTCCGCCGCCTGACGCGGAAGCCGTATGCCGCCGGGCACCGGCGAGGAATGCAGGGCCACGCCCACGAGGCGCACGGCGCACAGCGCCATGCTGACGCCGAGCAGGCTCCAGGCGCCGGCATGCGTCGGATCGCCCCTCAGCACGGATTCCCAGCTACGGGCCATGGCGTGGCAGACGATCACCAGCATGACGAGCAGCGTTACCGCCAGCAGCACCAGGCAACCCGCGGAGAGCAGACCCAGGCGACGCGCAAGGCGGGATCGAAGCTCGAACACTCTTGATTGAGGCGTCACGTCGCCACCACTCCCGCTCAAATCCCTGCAAACTCACGACAATAAGCGGCCGGCCAACGGCCGCCAACAACTCCAAGGTTGCAAGTTACCTAAAACAGGCATCGTTGTGAGAACTTCCTGTTTCAATCGCCGTCCCCGGTTTTCTTCCGTTGCAGCGCACAAATTGCCGCTGTCTGCGCTATAGTCGCTCGGGCGCCGCCTTTCCGCTTGATCGACGCGGCGCATTCCAGAAACAGGGCCCGGCCCCTTTGCGCCCGGGACGACTCTCATGTGCCCGGATCGGCGCCGTCCTTTGACGGACAGCGCGGCCCCGCAGAATACATTCAATGACCACAGACACGACTTTCGCCAGCCTCGGGCTGGCCGAGCCGCTGCTTCGCGCCATCGCCGAAGCCGGCTACACGCAACCGACCCCGATCCAGGCCCAGGCGATCCCGCAGGTGCTCGCGGGCGGCGATCTGCTCGCCGCAGCGCAGACGGGAACCGGCAAGACCGCCGGCTTCACCCTGCCGGTGCTGCACATGCTGGCCGCCACCCACGTCCATCCGCATCCACCCGGCCGGCCGCGCTGCCTGATCCTGACGCCGACGCGCGAGCTCGCCGCGCAGGTGGAGGAGTCGGTGCAAGTCTACGGCAAACACCTGCCACTGACTTCACTGGTGATGTTCGGCGGCGTCAACATCAATCCGCAGATCGCCGCGCTGAAGAAGCGCGTCGACATCCTGGTCGCCACGCCTGGCCGCCTGCTCGACCACGTCGGCCAGAGGACGCTGGACCTCTCCGGCGTCGAGATCCTGGTGCTCGATGAAGCCGACCGCATGCTCGACATGGGTTTCATCCGCGACATCCGCAAGGTGCTCGCGCTGCTGCCGAAGAAGCGCCAGAACCTGCTGTTCTCGGCCACTTTCTCGGACGAGATCCGCGAGCTTGCCAACGGCCTGCTGCACCAGCCGCGCACGGTGGAAGTCGCACCGCGCAACACCACCGCCGAGCGCGTCGAGCAGTCGGTGTACCTGATCGGCCAGAAACAGAAACGCGAACTGCTCGCGCATCTGATCAAGAAGCACCAGTGGTTCCAGGCGCTGGTGTTCACGCGTACCAAGCACGGCGCCAACAAGCTCGCCGAATACCTCAGCAAGCACGACATCCCCGCAGCGGCCATCCACGGCAACAAGAGCCAGGCGGCGCGCACGCGCGCGCTGAGCGAATTCAAGGACGGCTCGCTGCCGGTGCTGGTCGCCACCGACATCGCCGCGCGCGGCCTGGACATCGACCAGTTGCCGCAGGTAGTGAATTTCGAGCTGCCCAACGTGGCAGAAGACTACGTCCACCGCATCGGCCGCACCGGCCGCGCCGGTGCCGACGGCAATGCGATCTCGCTCGTCGATGGCGAAGAAGCCAACCTTCTGGCAGCGATCGAGCGTCTGATCAAACGTCGCCTCACCCGCGCCATCGCCGACGACTTTGTGCCCAGCGCGGGCGCGGAAGCGGCGCACGACGCCGACCACCAGCGCGAACCGCTGCCACGGCGCGGCGGCCAGCCGCGGCGCGGCGACGGCAATGGCCGCAACGAACGCGGCGGCGCTGCCAAGGGGCCGTCGCCGTCCCGCCCGGCGAACCGCCCGCAGGGCAGTCCGCAGCGTGAAGTCGATGGAAACCGCAGCCCGCGCAACGCCACCCGCCAGGAAGCCGACGGCAACCGCATGCCGTCGTCGCGTCCCGACGTCGACGGCAATCGCGCCACGCCGCCGCGGCGCAATGACGCCGGCGGCCGACGCAGCGACCAGGCAGCGGCCCATGGCGACCGTCAGGGCCAGAACCGCCGTCCCGCCCAGCGTGCCGCGCTGTTCGCGCCGCGCGGCAACGGCAACGGCAACCGCTGACACGCCGCTGTCGCCCGCGGCTGGCCGGACGGCAGCCGGCATCTCTCCTTCGAAGGCCACCACATGCGGTGGCCTTTTTCACATCCGTCGCCGGCAGCGCGCAACCATACGCACCAGTATGGAAACAACGTATAATCCTCTGGTTCGCAACATAAAAGACGACATGAGGGGGAGAGAACGATGTCGAACGCGCAGACCCAGTACGCCCAGAAACGCATGACCGCAGCCGACGCGGTATCGATGATCCACGACGGCGAGACCATCGTCGTGCCGACCGGCGTGGGCGAGCCGCCAACGCTGCTGCACGCGCTGTCGGACCGCCGTCACAGCCTGCGCGACGTGGTGGTGAGCCAGATCCTGCCACTGCGCAAGTACGGCTATCTCGATGAGGCGACGCGCCACAACGTGCGCCACGACGCCTACTTCTACGGCGGCGCCACGCGCCCGGGCGGCCAGGCCGGCTGGATCGACTTCCTGCCCGCCTATTTCTCGGAGCTGCCGATGCTGATCGACCGCGGCCTCACGCCGGCCGACGTGGTGGTGTCGATGGCATCGCCGATGGACGAACATGGCTACTTCTCGCTGTCGCTGGCCCCGGACTACACGATGGCGGCGGTGCGCCGCGCGCGCGTGATCCTGCTCGAGGTCAACCCCAACGTGCCCTTCGCTTACGGCGACTGTCACGTGCACATCTCCCAGGTCACCGGGCTGGTCGAAAGCGACGAGCCGCTGTTCGAAGTCGGCCTGCCGCAGATCGGACCGGTACAGGAGGCGATCGGCAAGTACGTCGCCGATCTCATCGACGACGGCTCGACGCTGCAGATCGGCTATGGCGGCATTCCCGACGCAGTGGTGATGCAGTTGCAGCACAAGCGCGACCTCGGCATCCACACCGAGATGATCGGCGACGGCATCCTGTCGCTGATCGACAGCGGCGCGGTCACCAACCGCAGGAAGACCTTCATGCCGGGCAAGACGGTGGCGACCTTCGCGCTCGGTTCGCACAAGCTCTATCGCCACCTCGACCGCAACCCGGCGCTGGAGATGCATCCGGTCGATTTCACCAACGATCCGTACAACGCGGCGCGCAACGACAAGCTGTGCGCAATCAACGCCACGCTGCAGATCGACCTGCTCGGCCAGTGCGGCTCCGAAAGCCTGGGCCACCTCCCTTATTCCGGCACCGGCGGCCAGGTCGATTTCGTGCGCGCCGCCAACCGCTCCAATGGCGGCAAGGCCTTCATCGTGCTGCCTTCCACCGCGAAGAACGACACGGTGTCGCGCATCGCGCCGGTGCTGTCGCCGGGCACGCACCTCACCACCAGCAAGAACGACGTGAATTACGTCGTCACCGAGTTCGGCGTCGCCCAGTTGCGCGGCAAGACCGCCAAGCAGCGCGCCGAGGCGCTGATCGGCATCGCCCACCCGGATTTTCGTGGTGAGCTGCGCGACGCGGCGAAGAAGATGAACCTGCTCTGAGCCCGGCAAAAGCGATGGCAACGCGGCGCACGCCGCGTTGCACGCCGGTCACAGGATGACGGTGATTTCCTCGCGCCGCACCAGCTCGGTGCCGAAGGCTTCGGCATCGAGCGCCAGCGCATCGCGCGCCGACAGCAGGCCCACCGGCCGGCCGGCGCGATCCACCACCGGCACGTGGCGGAAGCCGCCGTCGTACATCATGTGCAGCGCGTGACCGAAGGGCTTGTCCTCGCTGATCGTCTGCGGCCTGTGCGTCAACACGTCGCCGACCCGCGTCGAGTCCGGATCCAGTCCCTCGGCGAGAACCCGGAAGGTGGCATCGCGCTCGGTGAAGATGCCGGTGAGCACACCATGCTCGGTCACCAGTGCCGCGCTCTGGCGGCGCTCCTTCATGAGCTGCGTGACGGCACGGACCGACAG
>JAFEFM010000379.1 GCA_018240585.1 Pseudomonadota bacterium | reverse complement strand
TCAGGCGGTTTTCCATGTTGGGTCACACTCCTTGGTGGATGGATGTTGTTTTGGTGACGGCAGGCACGAGGATCGCGTCCTCGCGCTCAGGCCGCCGCCGGTGCGACGTGCGCGAGCGCGACGCGATCGGGCTTCTGGTGACGGCGCAGGCGCTGGGCCAGCACGCGTGCAACACGCTCCGCCGCTTCGTCCACTGCGGCACGGACGTCGAGCTGGGTGATGGCGAAGACGACGTCCGGCAGGTTGCGCAGGCGCAGTTGCACGACGCAACGCTTGTCTGCGCCACCGCGCGGGCCGTTGACGTCGGCCACCTTCACGCGCGCCCACTTGATGTGGTCCTGGAAACGGCCGATCGCGAAACGCATCCTCCGCGCCACGTAGTCACGCAGGCCGGGTGCCGCTTCGACGTTGTCACAATGCAGATCGATACGCATGCAGGATCTCCTTTTGAATGGGTAAGCACCGCCGAGGCGGGAACCACTTGCGATGCTACCTCTCTGACTGTTCGATAAAACCTCGGTTCAACTGAATATTTATCAGGATTTTTCGATACATTCAGTCCTCGACAGAATCATTGCACGTCGCCCATGCTCAACTACAAGCAGCTCCACCATTTTTGGTCGGTCGCCCGCGCCGGCGGCATCGTGCGCGCCAGCGAGCGCTCCGGCCTCGCGCCACAAACGCTGTCGGGCCAGATCGCCACGCTGGAGGCGGATCTCGGCGTCACGCTGTTCCAGCGCCAGGGCCGGCGCCTGGTGCTGACCGAGACCGGGCGCGTAGCCCTCGATTATGCCGAAGAAATTTTCCGCCTGGGCAATGAACTGGAGGAAGCGATCCAGAGCCGGGCCACCGGCCGCATGGTTCCATTCCGCGTCGGCATCGCCGACGTCGTGCCGAAAGCGATCGCCTACGTCCTGCTGGCGCCATCGATGACGCTGGCCGAGCCGATGCGCATCATCTGCCGCGAAGGCAAGCTCGAGCGGCTGCTGGGCGAGTTGGCCATCCACAAGCTCGACGTGGTGCTGGCGGACAGCCCGCTGCCGCCCAACATGGACGTTCGCGGCTACAGCCATACGCTGGGAGAGTCGACGATCGGCTTCTACGCCTCGGCAGCCGTCGCCGGCACCCTGCACGGCGATTTCCCCGACTGTCTGAACGGCGCGCCGTTGTTGCTGCCCGGCCTGGAGGCGGCGGTGCGCGGGCCGTTGTTGCGCTGGCTGGAGGCCGCCAAGTTGCGGCCGAGGATCGTCGGCGAATTCGACGACAGCGCCCTGATGCGCGCCTTCGGCGAAGCTGGCGCGGGCGTGTTCCCCGCGGCGTCGCTGATCGGCGACGAATTGCTGTCGCATGGCGACATGCGCCTGCTGGGCGAAGCGAACGGCGTCGTCGAAACCTATTACGCGATCTCGGTCGAGCGTCGATTGACGCATCCGGCAGTGCGCGCGATCAGCGATGCGGCACCGATTTCCACCCAAGCGACGCATCGGGCGGAACCGGAGTGAACACGGCCGGGGATCCGCTCCTGCTCGTGATTCCATTCCATGCCGCCAGCGAGGCATCAGGTCGACGGCGAGGGGAACGCGAGAGGCGCAGCAGCCAGTGCTGCAAAGCCGCAGCAAAAACCCTAGAATGGCGAGCCTTCGCCGCGCCCTACGGTTCCTAAGCTGCTGATCTGAAAATGGTGCCGGGAAAGGGACTCGAACCCTTACACCTTGCGGCGGCGGATTTTGAATCCGCTGCGTCTACCGATTCCGCCATCCCGGCTGGGGACGCGCATTATCTCCGAACACTGGCGCCG
>JAFEFM010000378.1 GCA_018240585.1 Pseudomonadota bacterium | reverse complement strand
CCGAAGGCTTCCATCAGCACCGGGCCGCCGAGCAGGGTGAGCGCCGCGCCGGTCCCCATGTAGGTGCCCCACAGGCCCAGGTACAGGGCAAGGCGGGCGGGGGGCACGAGCTGCCGGATGAGGGCGGGGGCGGGCAACACCGTCAGCAGGAACCCCAGGCCTTCCAGCCCGCGCAGCGCAAGCAGGTCGAACGGGCGCTGCGCCCACATGGCAGCCACGCCGGTCACCGCCAGCACGGTGTGGCCGATGATGATGCTGCGGCGCACGCCGATCGAATCGGCGGCGAGGCCGGCAAGCACGCCGATCAGCATGCCGGCCATCTGCACCATCGAAAGCAGGAATCCCGCTTCGACCAGCGACATGCCGAGTGCTTCGCGCAGCACCGGGATCGCGGGCGGGATCTTGCCGATGTGCATCGCCGCGACCACGCCGGAGAGGATGACGATGAGGGCGGGCTGCAGGCGGGTCGTTCGCATGGAAGTCATGGAGTTCGGATTCTCGCGGCGCGCGAGGCGCCGCGAACGGGATTTCATGGGACGGAAGGTTCAGGTGGCCGCGATGACCGGCGGCAGCGCGCAGCGCACCGCGATCAGTTCGCGCAGCCACTGGTTTCCGGGGTCGCGGTGGAAGCGTGCGTGCCAGAACTGGTCGATGGACAACCTGGGGAGCGGCACCGGATGGCGCGAATGAGCCAGCGACAGGGGCGAGATGTTGGGTTGCACCAGCGCCTCGGGCACGGTGGCGATCAGGTCCGAGCCGTTCAGCAGGCGTTCCAGGCTCGCATAGTTCGGAACGCGCAGTCTTACATTGCGCTGGATGCCCTGCTTCTCGATCAGGTCGTCGATGCGCGCGTGGCCGCTGCCGTCGCCGGTGACGACCGCATGTTCTGCCGAGAGGAAGTCGTCCAGGCTCATCGCCCGTCCCGCCAGCCGATGACCCGGACGGAAGACGCACACATAGCCCTGTTTGTAGATCTGGCGGCGGAAGAAGCCGGCTTCCAGGGTATCGATGAGCCCCACGGCAAGATCGATGCGGCCCGCTTCCATGCCCGCCTTCAAGGTATCGCCGTGGTCGCGCACCACGGTGATGCCGACACCCGGTGCTTCGGTCGCCAGCACGCCCAGCAGCCGCGGCAGGATGTAGATCTCGCCGATGTCGGACATCCTCAGCGTGAAGGTCCTGCGGCTCTTGGCCGGGTCGAACGACGCGCTGCGGTTGATCGCGTCGCCCAGCGCAGCCAGCGCAGCGGAAATCGGACCGGCGAGCTGGCGCGCGTAGGCGGTGGGTTCCATCCCGGTGGAGGTCCGATGGAAGAGTTCGTCGCCAAGCAGGGTGCGCAACCGCTTCAATGACCGGCTGACGGCCGGCTGGCCGAGGCCGAGCTGGTCGGCGACGGCCGAGACCTTCTTCTCCTTCAGCAACAGGTCGAAAACGACCAGCAGGTTCAGGTCGAAATGCTTGAGGTCCATCCGGATCCGGTTCAGGTTGCAGAGTGAGCGCGCAAGCTGTCCGGCAGGATGCCGGCGTCCTCGATGATGACGTCCGCGGCCTTCTCGCTCGCCATGTAGACGGCGGAAACGATGAAGAAGCCGGGGATGCGGGGAAAGATCGAGGCGTCCACCACGCGCAGGGCCCGGCACCTTAACACGCGGAAGCGGCTGTCCACCACGGCCATCGGGTCGTCTGGCGGACCCATGCGGCAAGAGCAAGAGGCGTGGTGGCCCCAGGCATTGTCGCGGATGAACCGGCGCAGGGCGTCCTTGCCGGTCACATGGCGACCGGGATAGAGCTCCTCGCCGACCACGTCGCCGGCTTCGTCCGCCATGCGACGTACCGTTTCCACCCCTTCGACGACGGCCTCGAGATCGTCGCCGCCGGGGGTGCCCTCGTCGAAGTAGTGGAAGTCGATGTCCGGCACGTCCCGCGGATCGGCCGAGCGCAGCCTGATCCGTCCGGCGCGATTGTGGGTGTGGGCCTTGAGCACGGCCCAGGTGAAGTGGTCCTCGCCGCGGGCGATGTTGCGCGAGTAGCCGGGGTAGTAGCCGTTGAAGTAGCCGAGCAGGCCGAACAGGAAGAGGTCGGGCACCGGCTTGTCCTCGCTGGAACGCTTGAGCATGGCGATCACCGCGCCATTGGTCGTGTAGGGGCCCTTGCCCTGCAGCCATTCCTTGAACTGGGGGTCGGGTTCCTCGCCCGCTTCGGGCGGGCGGAACTTCATTCCCTTCACCAGCGAGAAATCGCCGCGCATGCGGCTCACCACCGAGACTTCGTAGCGGTCCTGCAGGTTCTCGCCGACGCCGGGAAGGTCCACCTTCACCGGGATGCCATGGCGCGCGAGCTCGTCACGCGGACCGATGCCCGAGAGCATGAGCAGTTGCGGCGTGTTAAAGGCGCCTGCGCACAGGATCACTTCGCGCCGCGCGCCCAGCGCCAGCCGCTCGCCTGCCGCGGCATGCGCGGTGTTCGGATCGGCGCGGTACAGATGCGCGCCCGCAAGGCATTCCACGCCGGTGGCACGGCGATCCTCGTCGAGCAGGATGCGGGTCACCAGGGTGTGCTGGCGCACGACCAGTTTGCCGGGGCAGGCCTGCATCACGCGACGGACGTACTCGCGGCTGCCGACACGGCGGCCTTCGTGGGTGGTCATGGGCGTCATGCAGACGCCGACGACGTCGTCCTTCAGCAGGCGCCAGTCGTT
>JAFEFM010000377.1 GCA_018240585.1 Pseudomonadota bacterium | reverse complement strand
TCTTAACCAGGAATCCGTAACCGAAGCGCTCAAGTCGGTCATCGACCCGAATACCGGGAAGGATCTCGTTTCGTCCCGCTGCATCCGCAATCTGGTGGTGAGCGGCGCCGATGTGCGTTTCGATGTCGAACTCGGCTACCCCGCACGCAGTCAGCACGAGCCGATGCGTGCCCTGCTGGCCGAAGCACTCGCGAAGCTGCCGGGCATCGGCAAGGTCGATATCAACGTCAGCAGCAAGGTCGTCGCGCATTCCGTGCAGCATGGCGTGAAGCTGCTGCCCGGCGTGCGCAACATCATCGCCGTGGCTTCGGGCAAGGGGGGCGTGGGCAAGAGCACCACAGCGGCCAATCTGGCGCTGGCGCTGGCGGCCGAAGGGGCGCGCGTCGGCCTCCTGGATGCAGACATCTATGGACCGTCGCAGCCGCAGATGCTGGGCATTGGCGATCAGCGGCCGGAGTCGCACGACGGCAAGACGATGGAGCCCTTGCAGGCCTATGGCCTGCAGGCGATGTCCATCGGCTTTTTGATCGAACAGGATACACCCATGGTCTGGCGCGGCCCGATGGCCACCCAGGCGCTGAACCAGTTGCTGAAGGATACGGCGTGGACGGATCTGGACTATCTCGTGATCGACATGCCGCCGGGCACGGGCGACATCCAGTTGACGCTGTCGCAGACGGTGCCGGTGACCGGCGCGGTGATCGTCACCACGCCGCAGGACATCGCCTTGCTCGACGCGCGCAAGGGCCTGAAGATGTTCGAAAAGGTCGGCGTGCCGATCCTCGGCGTGGTGGAGAACATGAGCATCCACATCTGTTCCAACTGCGGCCACGAGGAGCACATTTTCGGCCAGGGCGGCGGAGAGAAGATGTGCGCCGAGTACAAGATTCCCTTCCTCGGTGCGCTGCCGCTTGACATCCAGA
This sequence comes from Pseudomonadota bacterium, assembly GCA_018240585.1. Taxonomy (GTDB): domain Bacteria; phylum Pseudomonadota; class Gammaproteobacteria; order Burkholderiales; family Rhodocyclaceae; genus Thauera. The sequence continues at coordinate 5,018 of JAFEFM010000377.1, read as the reverse complement.
TCCGCGAGCAGGCCGATGGCGGCGCGCCCACCGTGGTGTCCGATCCTGACGGGCGCATCGCCGCCATCTACAAGCAGATCGCGCGCAAGGTGGCGGTGCGCATTGCCGAAAAGGCGAAGGACATGACGCACAAGTTCCCCAACATCGTCATCCAGAACACCTGATCGGGCCCGGGCATCGCGTTGATCGCGCGGTGCCCGCGGTGGCCTTTGCGTGCGGCCTCGCTTCGCCTAAACTAGCGCGTTTTTCGTCTCTGGCCGACGGGCCGCACAGGAATTCGCGCAGATGTCCATCAAGTCCGACAAGTGGATCCGCCGCATGGCGGAGCAGGAAGGCATGATCGAGCCGTTCGCGCCGGAACTCGTGCGCAGCAACGACAGCGGCCGCATCGTGTCCTACGGTACGTCGAGCTATGGCTACGACGTACGCGTGGCCAACGAATTCAAGATCTTCACCAACATCAACTCGACCATCGTCGACCCGAAGGATTTCGACGCGCGCAACTTCGTCGACTTCACCGGCGGCGTGTGCATCATCCCGCCCAACTCCTTCGCGCTGGCGCGCACCGTCGAATACTTCCGCATCCCGCGCAGCGTTCTGACGGTGTGCCTGGGCAAGAGCACTTACGCGCGCTGCGGCATCATCGTCAACGTGACGCCGCTCGAGCCCGAGTGGGAGGGGCACGTGACGCTGGAGTTTTCCAACACCACGCCGCTGCCGGCCAAGATCTACGCCAACGAGGGTGTGGCGCAGATGCTCTTCTTCGAGTCTGACGAAGTCTGCGAGACGTCCTACCGCGACCGCGGCGGCAAGTATCTCGGCCAGACCGGGGTCACGCTGCCCAAGATCTGACGTCGATCACCAACGCAGATCGCAAACGACGCATGGGGCCGGCCGCACGGCCCCTTGTTCATTTCTTCCGTAATTTTGGTAACACGCGGGCAATCCAGCGGGGGGTAACATTCGCGTTTTGGCCCCTCGCGCCGCGCTGGAGAAGATCAGGATGCGATTTCATTTCCCCATCATCATCATCGACGAGGACTTCCGTTCGGAGAACACGTCCGGCCTGGGGATCCGTGCGCTGGCGAAAGCCATCGAGGAAGAAGGCATCGAGGTGCTCGGTGTCACCAGCTATGGCGACCTGACCTCCTTCGCGCAACAGCAGAGCCGTGGGTCGGCCTTCATCCTGTCGATCGATGATGAGGAATTCTCCTCGCCCGAGGCTGCCAACAAGGCGATCGCCGACCTGCGTGCCTTCGTGCAGGAGATCCGCTTCCGCAATGCGGACATCCCGATCTTCCTGCACGGCGAGACGCGCACCACCCGCCACATCCCCAACGACGTGCTGCGCGAGATGCACGGCTTCATCCACATGTTCGAGGACACGCCGGAGTTCATCGCGCGCTATGTCGTGCGCGAGGCGAAGAACTACCTCGAGTCGCTGCCGCCGCCGTTCTTCCGCGCATTGACGCACTATGCCGCCGACGGCTCGTATTCGTGGCACTGCCCGGGGCACTCGGGCGGCGTGGCCTTCCTGAAGAGCCCGGTGGGCCAGATGTTCCACCAGTTCTTCGGTGAGAACATGCTGCGCGCGGATGTGTGCAACGCGGTCGAGGAACTGGGCCAACTGCTGGACCACACCGGGCCGGTCGCCGCCTCTGAGCGCAATGCGGCGCGCATCTTCAATTGCGACCATCTGTACTTCGTCACCAATGGCACGTCGACGTCGAACAAGATGGTGTGGCATACGACCGTGGCGCCGGGCGACATCGTCGTGGTGGACCGCAACTGCCACAAATCCATTCTCCACTCCATCATCATGACCGGGGCGATCCCGGTGTTTCTGACGCCGACGCGTAACCACTACGGCATCATCGGGCCGATCCCGATCGAGGAGTTCTCAATGGAGAACATCCGCAAGAAGATCGAGGCGAATCCGTTCGCGCGTGAGGCGAGGAACAAGAAGCCGCGCATCCTGACGATCACGCAATCGACCTACGACGGCGTCGTGTATAACGTCGAGACCATCAAGGAAATGCTTGATGGCGAGATCGATACCCTGCATTTCGACGAAGCCTGGCTGCCGCACGCAGCATTCCACGACTTCTACGGCGACTACCACGCGATCGGCGAGGATCGCCCGCGCTGTCGCGAGTCGATGATCTTCTCGACGCAGTCGACGCACAAGCTGCTCGCCGGCCTGTCGCAGGCCTCGCAGATCCTGGTGCAGGATTCTCAGACGCGCAAGCTCGACCGCGACATCTTCAACGAAGCCTACCTGATGCACACCTCGACTTCGCCGCAGTACGCGATCATCGCGTCCTGCGACGTCGCCGCGGCGATGATGGAGGCGCCGGGCGGCACGGCGCTGGTCAATGAGTCGCTTTCCGAGGCGGTCGAGTTCCGTCGCGCAATGCGCAAGGTCGATGCCGATTTCGGCGAGGCCGACTGGTGGTTCCAGGTCTGGGGGCCGGAATACCTTGCCGAGGAGGGACTCGGCGAGCGCGAGGACTGGATGCTGAAGGCGGGCGACCGCTGGCACGGTTTCGGCAATCTGGCCGAGGGCTTCAACATCCTCGACCCGATCAAGGCCACGATCATCACGCCGGGCCTCAACATGGATGGTGATTTTGCCGAGCACAACGGCATCCCCGCAGCCATCGTCACCCGCTACCTTGCCGAGCATGGCGTGATCGTCGAGAAGACCGGCCTGTACTCCTTCTTCATCATGTTCACGATCGGCATCACCAAGGGCCGCTGGAACACGATGGTGACCGAGTTGCAGCAGTTCAAGGACGACTACGACCGCAACCAGCCGCTATGGCGGGTGATGCCGGAGTTCATCGCCAAGCAGCCGCGCTACGAAAAAGTCGGCCTGAAGGATCTGTGTGACCAGATTCACAGCTTCTACAAGGCCCACGACATAGCACGCCTGACGACCGAGATGTATCTGTCAGACATGGTGCCGGCGATGAAGCCGGCCGATGCCTTTGCCAAGATGGCGCATCGCGAGATCGAGCGGGTCAGCATCGACGACCTGGAGGGCCGTGTGACCGCCATGCTGGTGACACCGTACCCGCCGGGAATTCCCTTGTTGATTCCCGGTGAGCGGTTCAACGCGACCATCGTCCGCTACCTTCGCTTCGCCCGTGATTTCAATGCGCGATTCCCCGGATTCGAGACGGACATCCATGGACTGGTGAAGACCGAGGACGGCCGCTATCACGTCGACTGCGTGGCTGACGACTGAGCCTTTCGACGCCGTCTGCCGGCGGCCAGGTTGAATGACGAAGGGCCGCCAGTCGCGGCCTTCGTCATTTTTCGACCAGGCTGTGATTCTTCAGGCCGTGCCTTGCCTGCGGTACTCGACGAAGTCGAAGGCGTGCTCGTTGTCCGCATCCGCTTCGTGGGGTTCGCGGCGTTCCTCGATGAACCGTGTGCTGTCGATCGGTGGGAAATGGGCATCGCCCGCCACGTCGGCCCACACTTCCGTGAGCATCAGCCGGTCGGCAACGGGCAGGGTCAGCCGGTACACCTCGGCGCCGCCGATCACGAAGACCTTCTCGTGTTCGCCGACGGCGGCAAGGGCGGCATCGGCGCTCGGAAAAACCTCGGCCTCGTCGGCGCGGAATTCGGGGCTGCGGCTGATGACCATGTTTCGTCGTCCGGGCAACGGACGCCCGAGCGATTCCCAGGTCTTGCGGCCCATCAGCAGCGGGTGGCCGAGGGTGACTGCGCGGAAATGCTGCAGGTCGGCCTTCAGGCGCCAGGGCAGCGCGTTGTCGCGGCCGATCACGCCGCTTCTTGCAACCGCCGCGATGAGAATGACTTCCGGGCGTCGCGCGTTCATATCGCCACCGGCGCCTTGATATGCGGATGAGGGTCGTAGCCCTCGAGCGTGAAGTCCTCGAAGCGGAAGGCGAACAGATCCTTCACCTCTGGATTGAGGCGCATCTTCGGCAAGGGCCGAGGTTCGCGCGACAACTGTTCCCTGGCCTGCTCCAGGTGGTTCAGGTACAGGTGGCAGTCACCTCCTGTCCAGATGAAATCGCCCGGCTCGAAGTCGCAGACCTGCGCGATCATCAGCGTCAGCAGGGCGTATGACGCGATATTGAAGGGCACGCCGAGAAAGATGTCGGCGCTGCGCTGATATAGTTGGCACGACAGTCGGCCATTGGCTACATAGAATTGGAACAGTGCGTGGCAGGGTGGTAGCGCCATGCTGCCGATTTCCGACGGGTTCCACGCGGACACGATGTGACGACGGGAGTCCGGATTCATGCGCAGCCCTTCGATCAGGCGCGCGATCTGGTCTACCTTGACGCCTTCTGCCCCTTCCCAGCGGCGCCATTGCTTTCCGTAGACGGGCCCAAGGTCGCCATTGGCGTCCGCCCACTCGTCCCAGATGCTCACCTTGTTTTCGCGCAGGTAGCGAATGTTGGTGTCGCCCCGCAGGAACCACAGAAGTTCGTGGATGATCGACCTGGTGTGCAACTTCTTGGTCGTCAGCAGCGGAAAACCGTCCGCGAGGCGGAAGCGCATCTGCCAGCCAAAAACGGAAAGCGTGCCTGTTCCTGTTCGATCCGTCTTCTGGTCGCCGTGCTCGAGCACATGCTGCATCAGGTCCAGATATTGTTTCATGACTATGATCCGGCCAAATTCAAAATTCTACATCGCGCTGCGCCATCGACCTTCCCCAGTTCCCATCCGGGAAAATGCGCACCAGACGACGAGGGCTGTTTCGTCCACCCTGCGATCTTCCGTGCGGGTGTTGACGTACCCATTCTTGTGTTTATAATGCGCCCCTCTTTCAGCGCTGCGGTGTTTTGGTTGGTTGCGGGGCTGGAGGGGTGAGGGGCAGGAAGCCTGTGTTGCGGGTCTGGTGGAGGTTGAGCCGGATTGAGGGATTGCGGCGCGGGGGGTTGACGAGTTGTTCTGAGTTGATCATAATTTCGTTTCTCTGCTGCAGCGATGCAGCGGTTCTTTAAAAAGTTGAACAACCGATAAGTGTGGGTGCT
>JAFEFM010000376.1 GCA_018240585.1 Pseudomonadota bacterium | reverse complement strand
ATCGGGGGGAAAGACGGTTTCTGCGGAAGAGGACATGAGGCGGCGCGCGGACAGGAAGGGCGCCATTGTGCCTAGCCGGGGCAAGCCCGGCAATGCGGCGACACGCCCTGCGCGCGCGCTCAGACCGCCAGCGGCATGCGCTCGAGGGTGCGCTTGAGCGCATCGAAGCACTGCGCGTCGATCGCGGTGCCGACGTTCTCGGCCATGAACTCGAGCGTTGCGGCCCAAGGGCGCCGCGGACTGCAGCGCACTGGATCACGCAGTGCGGCGAGGCTCCATGGCGGGGGTCAAGCCCACAGTGAGGAAGCGCGCCGCAGCGGCAGTTCGACCTCGCCGTCGCGGAAGCTGCCCAGCATGCGGCGCAGCGCGTGCGCATCCTCCTCGGTGAAGCCGCGCTTGAAATCGGTAAGCAGCAGCCGCGAGCGCGACATCCAGTTACCGGGGGCATCGTCGATCGCGCACCAGGCCGAGGCATCGACCTTGGGCTCGTGCTGCGACAGCCACAGCATCGCCTCGCGTTCGCGCAGGCCGTGCAGCTCGGCGCCATGCTTGGGCAGCAGGTGCGGCGAGGCACCGGCGATGCGCGGGCGGATGTCCTCCGAGAAGCGCGCCTTGAGCTTTTCCAGCGAGAAGAGCATGCGCCAGTCCGACGAGATCACGATGCGCGCCTCATCGAACTCGCGCACCACCGCCTCGATCAGCGGCAGGCTGCGAAAGTCCTCGACTTCGCCCCACGGATGGGTGACGCCGTCGAAGTCCATGAAGATGTAGCTGTGCCTTGTCATGTAGGCCCGTGAGAGGAAAAACCGCGAGGTCGGTGCAAGAATGCTGCAATGCAGAATATACTTCATGTAAAACCGGCGAGGCAGGATTAAATACTGCGCCTGTGGCGGATTCGCACCCAGGCCGTGATATACGACGCGGATGCTGCACCGCAATAATCCGACACTATCGCCCAAGCTTTTCCCTACGTGAATCTGGAGCCAGCATGACCCCGATCATCAATCTCGAAGGCAAGGTGGGCCTGATCACCGGCATCGCCAATGAAAAATCGATTTCCACCGGTGTCGCCGAGGCCT
>JAFEFM010000375.1 GCA_018240585.1 Pseudomonadota bacterium | reverse complement strand
GCCCTGAACCAGGTGATCGACGGTGTGCGGGCGCTCGACATGGATGCGGTGCGCGCCGATATCGCCCGGCAGCAGCAGGAGCAACAGCAGCAATGAACGGGTAGCGGGCGTGTAGTCCAGCGCTCGCACCGGGGCAAGAAAACGGCGGCCCGGGATCGCTCCCGGGGCCGCCGTTTTTTTCTGCCTGGCCGCGGTCCGCCTTCAGCAGGGGCAGCGGCTGCCGCTGCGTTCGGCACTGGGGAAGCGTGCCTCCAGACAGTAGCGATAGAACTCCTCGCGGCTGAAGGGCGTCGCTTCCGGATGGCGCGAGCGCATGTGGTCGAGGTAGTACTCGTAGTCGTGGATGCCGACCACCAGACGACAGGTCTGCACCACCTTCTTCGCCACGTCGCGCAGGCCGTCCAGCCAGTTCGAGCCCAGGCTGTAGCGCTCGAACTCGGCTTCCGGCATCGGCACCGCGTTCGGATCCCGGGCACGCGTCTCGGCCACGTAGCGTACGTAGGCGTCGTCGAGATCGGCTTCGGCCAAGGCGGGCGCCGTGGCGGCGCCCGCCTTGCTGCGGCCGGTCAGGAAGCTCAGGTCAAGCATTGGCCGTCGCCGCGCGGAATTCCACCGGCGCCTCGACTGCGGTTGGCGTGCGGCTGGCGAGCGCCTGGCGGATCACGCCATAGGCCGAAATCACCATCGTCACCGCGACGAGCATGAAGAAGCCGCACAGCACGGCGTCGATCTGGTTGTTGAAAGCGACGCGGCTCATCTCCTCGATCGATTTCGCCGGCGCCAGCACGGTGCCCTGTGCCGCGGCGTCGTTGAACTTCTTCGCCAGGGCGAGGAAGCCGATCTTCGGGTTGTCGCTGAAGATCTTCTCCCAGCCCGCGCTCATCGAGGTGATGAACAGCCAGGTGGTGGGCAGCAGCGTGACCCAGGCGTAACGCTCCTTCTTCATCTTGAACAACACCACCGTACCCAGGATCAGCGCCATCGACGCCAGCATCTGGTTGCCGATGCCGAACAGCGGCCACAGCGTGTTGATGCCGCCCAGCGGGTCGGTGACGCCCTGATACACGAAGTAGCCCCAGCCGGCGACCGCCACGGTCGTGCCGATCAGGTTGCCCACCAGGCTGCGCGTCTGGTGCAGGCCCGGAATGAAGGTGCCGGCGAGATCCTGCACCATGAAGCGGCAGGCGCGCGTGCCGGCGTCGACCGCGGTGAGGATGAACAGCGCCTCGAACAGGATGGCGAAGTGGTACCAGAACGCCATCATCGCCTTGCTGTTGAACAGGTCGGTGACGATCACCGCCATGCCCACCGCGAAGGTCGGCGCACCGCCGGCACGCGACAGGATGCTGTGCTCGCCGACGTCCTTCGCGATCTGGGTCAGCATCTCCGGGGTGATCATGAAGCCCCAGCCGGAGATCGCCTGCGAAGCGGATTCGACCGTCTGGCCGATCACCGCCGCCGGCGAGTTCAGCGCGAAATACACGCCCGGATCGAGGATGGAGGCGCACACCAGTGCCATGATCGCCACCAGCGACTCGCCCAGCATGCCGCCGTAGCCGATCAGTCGCATCTGGCTTTCGCGCTCGACCAGCTTGGGCGTCGTGCCCGAGGCCACCAGCGCATGGAAGCCCGAGCAGGCGCCGCAGGCGATGGTGATGAACAGGAAGGGGAACAGGCTGCCCGCGAACACCGGACCGCTGCCGTCGATGAAGCGTGACACGGCAGGCATCTTGAGGTCGGGCAGGGCAATCGCGATACCGATCGCCAGACCGACGATGACGCCGAGCTTGAGGAAGGTCGACAGGTAGTCACGCGGCGCCAGCAGCAGCCACACCGGCAGCACCGACGCGACGAAGCCATAGACGACCAGCGCCAGCGTGAGCTGCGGGCCGGTCAGCGTGAACAGCGGACCCCAGTATTCGCTGCGGGCGATGTCCTCGCCGTAGATGATGGCGGCCATCATCAGCACGAAGCCGATCACCGAAATCTCGGCGATGCGCCCCGGACGGATGAAGCGCATGTAGATGCCCATGAACAGTGCGATGGGAATCGTCATCGCGATGGTGAAGGTGCCCCACGGGCTGTCCGCCAGGGCCTTCACCACGATCAGCGCCAGCGCCGACAGGATGATGACCATCACCGCGAGCGAGCCCAGCATCACGATCACGCCGGCGCGCGGGCCGAGCTCCTGCTTGGCCATCTCGCCCAGCGAGCGGCCGTCGCGGCGCGTGGAGATGAACAGCACGAGGAAGTCCTGCACCGCGCCGGCCAGCATCACACCGACCAGGATCCAGATCGTGCCCGGCAAAAAACCCATCTGCGCCGCCAGGATGGGGCCCACCAGCGGGCCGGCGCCGGCGATGGCGGCGAAGTGGTGGCCGAACAGCACCCATTTGTTGGTCGGCACGTAATCCAGGCCGTCGTTGTAGCGCTCGGCCGGCGTCAGGCGCCGGTCGTCCAGCTCGAACACCTTCTCGGCGATGAATTTGCTGTAGAAGCGATATGAAATGGCATAGCAGGACACTGCCGCCAGCACCAGCCACACCGCATTCACATGCTCGCCGCGGCTCAGCGCGAGCATGGCAAAGCCCGCTGCGCCCACGAGGGCGACGAGCAACCACACCAGTTTG
>JAFEFM010000374.1 GCA_018240585.1 Pseudomonadota bacterium | reverse complement strand
GTACTCGTGGGTGAATTCGTTGCGGATGCGTCGGAGTTCGAGCCACTGCTCGGCGGATGGCAACCAACCCAGTTGCTCGAGTCGCGCGAGTCTGTCCAATACCGGCATTGGCGCCACCTCCTCGCCCAACGCGCGAAGAACCGCGGGAAACAGCCGCGCGCCCATGTCGTCCTGCAAACGCGTGTAGCGGTAGGCGAACTGGTCGAGCAGGCGGCGTTCGTCCTTGCCCGGGCGATCCAGGATTTCAGCAGTGAGAGCCGTTCGGGCGAGATCCGTCAACGCATCCTAGAGCGCCTCGGCATGTTGTGTGCATGTCGTGAGCGCATGGTCGAGGACAATTAGTTCGACAGGCGCACTCATTGCAATCGGATCCCGGTTTCGCGGGCAATTCGAACGATCGGTCTCTGGTCGCCGGGTTTCTCGATCACGACGTCCAGTTTTCTCTCTCCAAGGCTACGCTCAAGGTGCGACAGCAGACGGATCTTCCGCAGGATCCGGTCTTCCGCGGTCAGCGGCGGCGGAACCACCAGTAAGTCGATGTCGCCCCCCCGTTTGCTGTCATCCGCTCGAGAGCCGAAAAGCCACACTTGCGTGCCGTCTCCGAATACTTCGAGTGCGGATTGCCGGATGGCCGCAACTTGTTCCGGTGCCAGTCTCATGTGCTTGCAGGTCCGGGGAGCCGTTTCATGCAATTGTGCGAATCAATCGTAGCACCTGAAGCGGGGGCGAGCCATGCCGTCGTTCGACATCATGTCCGAGGTCGACCAGCCCTCGCTGCGCAACGCCGTCGAGTCTGAACGGCGGTGAGCCGCTGACGGGCGTGTCGACGATCAGCACGGAGCAGAATGAGGTGCTTCATGCCCTAGGAATCGGAAAACCAGCGGCGCCGGAGCAGTTGGCGCTGTTGTAGTGGCATTTTTGAAAGTAGGCCCTAGCAAAAACAAGGCCTTGCGAGCGTAACTGTCGAACTCGGGCGATCAGGACCTGGCCAAGAAGATCGTCAAGCTGCTCAAGGACGGCAAGATGAAGGTCCAGGCTGCCATCCAGGGCGACGCCGTGCGCGTCTCCGGCGCCAAGCGAGACGTGCTGCAGGAAGGCATCGCGCTGGTCAAGAAGCAGATCACCGACTTTCCGCTGCAATACGGCAACTTCCGCGACTGAGGTCGACGTCGTTCCGCATCGGCGGAGAAAGGCGGGGGCCGGATGCCGGCTGCTTCAGATGCCGTGTTTGTTGCCGTTATCAATCCGGCAATCAATTACCTCATCCCAAGTGGCGCGCCGCAAAGTTGCACCCTCCCCTTCAAGGGGAGGGTTGGGGTGGGGATGGGGTTAAACCGCGCCAGTGCAACCCCATCCCCCTCCTAACCTCCCCCTTGAAGGGGGAGGAATAAGGAGCCTGCTCCGGCGTCATCTATTTGACCGCCAGATTGATAAAGGGCACGAAGCACTGAAGTTGTCGCATTGCAGTGCCGGATCATTCGGAGCACATGATGGACGTATCCTCGATTGCTGCAGCCTCCAGCTCGAACGCGGCCGCCTCTGTTCACGCAGAGGCCTCGGTCAAGGTATTGAGGAAGGCCATCGACCTTCAAGCCGAAAGCGCGATGCAATTGTTGCAGGCGCTTCCCCAGCCGCCCGCAACTCCGGTCGGCAGTGCCGCCGGGGGAGTCATCGATACCTGGGCGTGAGGGCGTCTTCAGGCTGATGGCTTGCCGGGCTTGGTCTGCTCGTCGATCTTGAATTCGATCAGGCGCACCAGCCTTTCATCGCCCAGCTTTCGAGCCAGCGTAATCGCCGATTCACCGTCACGGCGGCGCGCAAGTACATCGGCGCCCCGTTCGATGAGCAGGGCAGCGATATCGGGCGTTCCGCCGCTGATCGACAGCAGCAACGGCGTGTTGCCGAGGGGGTCGTGCACGTTCAGGTGCGCCCCTTTCATCAGAAGCAGTTCCACCGTGTTCTTGTAGCCCGTCGTCGGCTTGCCACAGGCGACGAGCAGGGGCGTCAGACCCAGCCTATCCTTCGCATTCGGGTCTGCGCCCGCGTTGATGAGAATCTGCGCGACAATCGTCAGTCCGCGCTTGAGCGCGATCAGCAGCGGCGCCGTTCCGTCCTCTGCCGTCGTGTTGACGTTGAAGTTCGCACGCGCGAAGAGATCGATCACTTCCTTGTCGCCTTCCTCCAGATAAAGGAAGAAGTTCGTCGCGAGAAACGCGATGCCCCGCGCGGTCAATTCGCGCATCGCCTGTTCGCTGCGCTCAGCTTCCCTGAACGTCTCAAGTTCCCGTTCATCGCGAAGGCGGACGATGTCGGCGAGCACATCACTCGGGAAGCCCTTGCGTCCTCCGCGCTTGTCGATCAGGAGATCGCTGAAGTAGTCGTGGATCTGCGGGGTATCCCACAGGGCCTCGATCTTGATGAGGATCCTCTCGTACTCGCGCT
>JAFEFM010000373.1 GCA_018240585.1 Pseudomonadota bacterium | reverse complement strand
TGGGTTTCGGAGCCCATCGGCACGGTCGCTTCCTGCAGGTAGTTGGGCGCCGTGGTGTCGACCATCGCGAGGTCCGGACGCAGCGCGCTGCCATCGTAGTGCGCGGAGACGGTGCCTTCGTTCGCGGGGTTGAATTCCTTGCGCTGGAATCCGCCGGTCCAGCCCGGGCCGTTGGCGTAGGACAGCGTGGTGTAGCTGAGGCCCAGCGCGTCGGTCGATGGCACGCCGTCCACGGCGCTCTTGCCCAGAATCGGGTTGCCGTGCGACGGATAACCGGCGATGGTGAACACGTGGCTGTGGTCGGCGGTGACGACGATCAGCGTGTCGCGGTCGTCGGTCAGCTTCTTCGCCACCTCCACCGCCTCGGACAGCGCGATGGTGTCGGTCAGCGCCCGGAACGCATTGCCGGCGTGGTGGGCGTGGTCGATGCGGCCGGCTTCCACCATCAGGTAGAAGCCCTTGTTGTTCTGACGCAGGACCTTGATCGCCTTCTCCGTCATTTCCGCGAGCGACGGTTCGCCGGCGACGTCGTCCTTGCGGTCGGCCTCGTAGCGCATGTGCGAGCGCTCGAACAGACCGAGCAGGTGCCTGGTCTGCTGCGGGTTCACCGCGTCGAAACCGACCTTGTTCCACACGTAGGCGGACTGCGGATACTTGGTGGTCCATTCCTTGGTCAAGTCGCGGCCGTCCTTGCGACGACCTTTTTGCGTCGGATACTCCGGGTCGGCCATGGTGTTGGGCATGAAGTAGCTGCGCCCGCCACCGAGGGCGACTTCAAGACCGTCGCCGTAGGGGAATTCAAGCAACTGGCGGGCGATGTCGGCGACGGTGGCCCCGGCCGGCAGGTTGCTGTCGGCTTCCCAGTCGCGGTTGCCGATGTGCGCGTAGTTCACCGCCGGCGTGGCGTGGGTGAGGCGGGCGGTGGTCACGATGCCCGTCGACATGCCGCGCTCTTCCGCCTGTTCGAGGATGGTCTTCACGCTCTTGGCGCGGGTGACTTCGGCGCTCGGTTC
>JAFEFM010000372.1 GCA_018240585.1 Pseudomonadota bacterium | reverse complement strand
GCCGATTTCGAGCCCTGGCGCCGCTACTACCTCGCGCACCAGCGCGACATGAACGCGAACATCGGCGCCCTGCGCGCCACCGTGCGGGCCGCGCTGGCACGGCGATCGCCCGCGCTGGCCAAGCTCGCCGTCCTCGACGCGGTGATGGACCAGGCCCTGGCCGAGCGCGAGCGCGCGCTGCTGGCGACGGTACCGGCGTTGCTGGAGCAGCGCTTCGGCCAACTGCTGGACGCGCACCGCACAGCGGTCGCGGACAGCCAGGCCGACGACGACCCGGCCGCCTGGACGCAGCCCGGCGGCTGGCTGGCCGGCTTCTGCGCCGAGCTGAAGGCGGTGCTGCTGGCAGAGCTGGAACTGCGCCTGCAGCCGGTCACAGGGCTCCTCGAGGCGCTCGACAACAAGATGGGAAAGCAGCAATGAACAGAAGCACCTCCGTGGCCGCCTGGGTTGCGGCCTGCTTGGCCGCGTTCCTCGCCGGCCTGCTCGCCGTCGCCTGGATCGGCGTCGGCTACGTCGGCCACAGCGTGCTGGCGCTGACCGTGACGGCGCTGATCGGCGCCGTCTACCTCGCCGGCGCGCTGGAACTGCGCCGCTTCCAGGTCGCCACCACCGGGCTGGAGCGCGCGCTGGCGGACATCCCCGCCGACCTGCCGCACCCCGGCGGATGGCTCGAGCGCCTGCCGCCGTCGCTGCAGACCGCGGTGCGCCTGCGCATCGAAGGCGAGCGCGTCGCCCTGCCCGGGCCCGCGATGACGCCCTACCTGGTGGGGCTGCTGGTGCTGCTGGGCATGCTCGGCACCTTCCTCGGCATGGTGGTCACGCTCAACGGCGCGGTGCTCGCGCTGGAAAGCACCACCGACCTGCACACCATCCGCTCCGCCCTCGCCGCGCCGGTGAAAGGCCTGGGCTTCGCCTTCGGCACCTCGGTGGCGGGCGTCGCCGCCTCGGCCATGCTCGGCCTGATGTCGGCCCTGTGCCGTCGCGCGCGGCTGCAGGCCTCGCAACTGCTGGACACCCGGATCGCCACCACGCTGCGCGGCTTCTCGCGCGCCCACCAGCGCGAGGAAAGCTTCAGGGCGATCCAGCAGCAGGCGCGGGCGCTGCCCGAAGTGGTACAGACGCTGCAGGCGATGATGGCGCAACTGGAGCGCCAGGGCCGCGAACTGAACGAGCGCCTGCTCGCCGAGCAGCAGCGCTTCTACCAGGACGCACGCGGCGCCTACGGCGGGCTGGCCGAATCGGTGGCCGCCTCGCTGCGCGACAGCCTGGCAGAATCCGCCCGCCTGGCCGGCGACACCATCCGCCCGGCGGTGGAGGCGACGATGGCCGGCATCGCACAGGAAACCACCGCGCTGCAGCAGCGCGTGGCCGACGCCGTCACCGCCCAGCTCGAGGGTCTGTCCAGCCGCTTCGACGGCGCCGTCGGCGCGGTGACGCAGACCTGGACGGGCGCGCTCGAGCGCCACGAGCGCAGCAGCGAAGCGCACAGCCGCAGCCTGCAGGAGGCGCTCGCCATCTACGCTGACAGCTTCGAGACGCGCTCGGCGGCACTGCTATCCTCGGTCGAGGGCGCTCACGCCGCGCTGCGCACCGAACTCGCCGGCACGACGACCAGCGTGGCGCAGGAAACCGCCGCCCTCCACGCGCGGTTGACGAATGCCGTCGCCGCCCAGCTCGACGGCATCGCCATCCGCTTCGACACCGCGATGACCGCCGTCGCCGACACCTGGTCGACCGCGCTCGCGCACCATGAGCACAGCAGCGAAGCGCTGGGC
>JAFEFM010000371.1 GCA_018240585.1 Pseudomonadota bacterium | reverse complement strand
GAAGTGAAGGGCACCCACATGTCGCGCTTCGTCGAGATCCTCGAGGCCGAGCGAGAGGCGCTCAACCTCGACGGCTTGCGCAGCCTGTTCGCCGCCATGCTGCAGCGCCTGGAGGCCCGCAGCGGACGCATCGAGGCGCGCTTTCCGTGGTTCGTGCGCAAGCGCGCGCCGGTGTCCGGCGTCGAGAGCCTGCTCGACATGGACGCCACGGTGATCGTCGAACAGGTCGAGGGTGGCGGTGCGCAGACGACGTTGAAAGTGGTGGTGCCGGTCACCAGCCTGTGCCCCTGCTCGAAGAAGATTTCCGCCTACGGTGCGCACAACCAGCGCTCGCACATCACGCTGACGACGCGGCTGGCGGGCGACGTGAGCCTGCTGGAGCTCGTGCGCATGGCCGAGGAAGAGGCTTCGTGCGAGGTGTTCGGCCTGCTCAAGCGGCCCGACGAGAAGTGGGTCACCGAGCGCGCCTACGACAATCCCAAGTTCGTCGAGGACCTGGTGCGTGACATTGCGCTGCGCCTGCGCGCCGACAGCCGCATCGCGGCGTGGACGGTCGAATCGGAGAACTTCGAGTCGATCCACAATCACTCCGCCTACGCGCTGATCGAGGGCGTGAACCTGCCGGACAGCGCTTCGCAGGCTGCGGCGCCGGAACAGGCATCATGAAACTGCCCGATCACGAACACGCCGGTGGCGGCGGAGGCGGACGCCGCATCGCCGTCGTCGGAGGTGGCATCGCCGGCCTCGGTGCGGCCTGGCTGCTGTCGCGCCGCCATCGCGTCACGCTGTTTGAGGCCGGCAGCTACGTCGGCGGCCACACCAACACGGTGGACGTGGAGATCGGTGGCGTCTCGCACCCGGTCGACACCGGCTTTCTGGTGTTCAACCGCCGCACCTACCCCAACCTGTGCGCGCTGTTCGCGCACCTCGGCGTGAAGTCGGTCGCCAGCGAAATGAGCTTCGGCGTCAGCCTGGCCGACCCCGCCATCGAATGGGCCGG
>JAFEFM010000370.1 GCA_018240585.1 Pseudomonadota bacterium | reverse complement strand
CTGTTGGCCATGAAGGAGGTGCAACATGAGCATTCAAGGCATCAACAATTCGAGTGCGGCAATGGACGCGAACCTCGCGCGCATCGCCACGCAGCAATCGGCAACGAGCTTGCGGGGCACGGCTGCGTCGCGCAACAGCGGCGTGCAGGATGCGAACCAGGCCGCCGCAAGCGGGCGCAGCGCGGATGGCACGCCCGACGCGGCGACGCCGCCCACCCGGGACGCACTGCTGCAGGCGATCGACGAGGTCCAGAAGGTGATCACGCCGGTGGCGCAGAACCTGCGCTTCTCGATCGATCAGGATACCGGCGAGACGGTGGTCAAGGTCGTCGATGCGCAGACCGACCAGGTCATCCGCCAGATGCCCTCCGAGGAAGTGCTGGCGATGTCCAAGGCGATCGACAAGCTCAAGGGCCTGTTGATCAAGCAGCAAGTGTAGAAAGGCCCGAGAGGGAGGACGCGATGGGATTGACCGCATCGGGGCTGGGTTCAGGGCTCGACGTCACGGGTCTGGTCTCCCAGTTGATGTCCATCGAGCGCAAGCCGCTCACCACGCTCGCGACCAAGGAAGCGAGCTTCCAGTCCAAGCTGTCCGCTTTCGGACAGGTCAAGGGCAGCCTGTCGGCGCTGCAGACGGCAGCCAAGGCGCTGAACGACCCGGCGAAATTCGCCGCCACCAAGGCGACCGTCGGCACCGACGCGGGCTTCAGCGCCAGCACCGGCAGCGCTGCCGCCGCCGGCAGCTACGCCGTGACGGTGGAACAACTGGCCAGGACCCAGCGCGTGGCGACGAATGCCACCGCCAGTTTTGTGCCGGCCGACGGCCGGAGCGAGCCGAAGACGCTGGAAATCCGTTTCGGCAAGGTCATCGACGGTGCCTTCGTTGCCGGCGAGTCGGTCGACGGCACTTTCACGCAGGGCGCGGGCGAGACGAAGACGCTCGCGTTCAAGGGCAGCACGATCGAGGAACTGCGCGACGCGATCAATCAGGGTGATCTGGGCGTGAACGCCAGCCTGATCGACAACGGCACCGCGAAGCAGCTCGTCATCTCCAGCAAGAGCACCGGCGCCGAACAGGCTTTCAGCATCGGTGGCACGGTGGGCCTGAGCTACGACCCGGCTGCGCCGACCGCTTCCGCGTCGACTTACCGCGTGCAGACCGCGCAGGATGCACGGGTGAACATCGATGGCATCACCGTCACGCGCAGCAGCAACACCATCAGCAACGCCATCGACGGCGTCACGCTGACGCTGGCGAAGGAAACCACCACGCCAGGCGATCTGACGGTGACTGCGGACTACAGCGGCGCACGCAGTGCGATCGATGCGTTCGTCAAGGCGTACAACGACGCCCAGAGCACGCTGAAGAACCTCACGGCCTACAATGCCGACACCAAGACTGCCGCCACGCTGACCGGCGATTCGACCGCGCGGGGCATCCAGAACCAGTTGCGCAACCTCGTCGGTGGCGTGCTTTCCGGCCTCGGCGACACGAAGCGTCTGTCCGACATCGGCCTCACCTTCGACAAGGATGGCAAGCTGGCAGCCGACGGAAGCAAGCTCGATGCGGCACTGAAGGACCCGGCACGCAACGTGGCGGCGTTTTTCACCGGCGACGGCAGCGTGAAGGGGCTGGCTGCAACCGTGGCCGACGGGTTGAAGAATTACCTCGACAGTGACGGCCTCCTTGCCGGCCGGACCGATGGCATCAACGCGTCGATCAAGGCCATCGCCAAGCAACGTGAGGCCCTCCAGCTACGGCTGGACAACGTGGAAAAGCGCTACACGGCGCAATTCACCGCGCTGGATTCGGTCATTTCGAGCATGACGCAAACCAGCACCTACCTGAGCCAACAGCTCTCCAGACTGCTCTAGACGCAAATCAGGCTGATCGAGACGGAGAAACAGAAACATGTTCGGTGGATTTCAGAACCGCGCTTCCGCCTACGCCAAGGTCGGCGTCGAAACTGGCGTGACCACTGCCGACCCGCACAAGCTGATCCTGATGCTGTTCGACGGCGCATTGCTGCAGGTGCGCACCGCCGGCATCGCCATCGGCAACCAGGACATCCCCGGCAAGGGCGCGGCGATCTCCAAGGCGGTCGAGATCATCATCAACGGCCTCAAGGTGAGCCTGGACATGAGTGCCGGTGGCGAGCTGGCCGGGCGGCTGGCGGCGCTCTACGACTACATGAGCGACCGCCTGCTGTACGCCAACCTGCACAACAGCCAGCCCGCGCTGGACGAAGTGGCGGGGCTGCTGGATTCGCTGCGCGAAGCGTGGGCGAGCATCCGCAGCCAGGTCCAGCCGGCGGCGGCCTGATTCCTGCTTGGGATCGTTCGTCCCTCGCACGAGTCCACCGAACCATGCTCACCCGCCCTGCCCTCGACGCCCTGCTCACCCGCTATGAAGCGATGGCCGCGGCGGCGCGCGCCAACGACTGGGACCGCCTCGCCGCGCTGGAGCGCGAGGCGGCAGAGCTGCGCGAGGCGGCGCGCGCCGGCGCCGATGCGGCAGCGGATGCCGTTGCACAGTCGGCCCTGCCGGCTGCCGAACGGGCTGCACTGCGCGCAGGCATCGAGCGGATGCTGGCGCTGGACGCGGAGATCCGCAACCACGCCGACCCCTTCCTTGCCAGCGTGCGCAAGCTGCTCGCTGCCGGACGGCAGGAGCGCGCGGTGCGCAGCGCCTACGGCGCGCTCGAGCCCTGACGCGAGCGCCGGCTGAGCGGGCGGCAGCCCTGGAGCCCATGCGATGATCCCCGCCGACCTCGCCGCCCGCCTGCGCCTGCTCAACGAGGCGAGCTTCTTCAACACCGACCAGCCGGTCTCCGGGCTGCAGCGCGCGCGCGAGATCCAGGCCGACCTGCCCGAGCTGTTGCCGGGGCAGCGCCTCATCGCGACCTTGCAACGCCCCTTGCCTGACGGCAGCTTCCGCGCCCTCATCGCCGGGCGCGAGATGACCTTGTCGCTCAACGGCGCGGCCAATCCGGGCGATACGCTGGAGCTTGAAGTCTCGCAGGTCACGCCACGCGCGGTATTCGCGCGCATCGTCGGCGCCGAGGCGAGCGCCACGGCTGGCGCTTCGGCGCAACCGTCGTTGAGCCAGACCGGCCGCCTGATCAGCTTCCTGCTCACCGGCCAGCCGGCTTCCAGTCCCGCCGCGCTCGGCGCCGGGCGCGCATTGCTCCAAGCGCCGCCTGCCAGCGGCGCGCAACTGGCACCGGCGCTGCGCGAGGCGATCGGGCAGAGCGGCGTGTTCTATGAAGCGCATCAGGTGCAGTGGGTATTGGGCAAGCTCGATCTCGCCGCGCTGCAGCGCGAACCGCAGAACCTGGCGGCGCTCGCGTCGGCGGGCGGTGCCGCCACGAACCCGCCCCAGACGGCGGCAGAGCCGCGCACTGCCACGGCAGCCAGCACGGCGGACGGACGTGCCAACGAACGCAGCCCGGCGGGCGACGGCGCGGCAACGCCTGCGCGCGCCGCCGCTGTCGCCGCTATCGCCGACGAAGCGGCTGCGCCGCGCGCCCAGCCGATTCCGGACCGCCTGCTGCCGGTGGTGCATCAGCAGCTCAATGCGCTGGCGACGCACCAGTATGTGTGGCAGGGCCAGGCCTGGCCGGGGCAGCCGGTCGAATGGATCATCCACGATCCCGAAGACCAGGCCGCAGGCCGGGAACAAGCCGACGCTGCCGACGCCGCGCCGGAGTGGAAGACCACGCTGCGCCTGACACTGCCGCGGCTTGGCGGCGTCGAGGCGCAACTGCACCTGACCGCTGCCGGCGTCGCGCTGCGCATGCGCACCGCGGATCCCGCCACGATGGCTGCGCTGCAGGATCACCGCGACGAACTGCAATCGGCACTGGAGGCCGCCAACCTGTCGCTGGCCGGCATGGTGGTGGAAGCGCAATGACGGACGCGCGGCAATGACCCCCGACGCGCGGCCCGAGACACGCGGCGAAGCGGTCGCCCTGGCCTACAACGCCGGCGAGACGGCGCCACGCGTCGTGGCCAAGGGGCGTGGCGTGGTCGCGCGCGAGATCATCGAGCGTGCCCGCGAAGCGGGCGTGTATGTGCATGAATCGCCGGAGCTGGTGAGCCTGCTGATGCAGGTGGATCTCGACGCCCGCATCCCGCCGCAGCTTTACGTCGCGGTCGCTGAATTGCTGGCCTGGCTTTACCGCGTTGAACAGGGCGCCGACGCGGGCAACGCGCCCGCGCCTGCGCGCGGCAGCCTGCCGGAGAGCCTGCCCCGCCGGGGAGGAGGCGCACAGGCGGGCTGAGTCGTGCTATAAGCCTCGACTGCCTCCCGCCCCGACTCATCCGCCAGCCCATTTCCCGGTTACGCAACCCGGTCACCATGGCCACCGAAGACCACCTGACCCGTGTCGAACTGCTGCAAGCCGACGACGAGTCGCGTTTCCTGCTGCGCGACCGTCTGGAGATTGCGCACCTGCTCCGCAGGCTGGCGGCCGAGCGCGCCCTGGTCACGGCGCACCTTGCGCCGGGCAGCCAGTCCTTCCTCACCATGGTGCTGGGCCTGACCGCCGGCGAAGACGCAGTCATGGTCGACGGCAGCCCCTCGGAGGCGATCAACCAACAGATCGAAGGCGCCGAGCAGCTCACCTGCATCACCCAGCTCGACAAGGTGCGGGTGCAGTTCCGCCTCGGCCCCCCATCGCGCGAGGCGGCGCAGAGCGGCGCGGTGTTCAGCGCCCCGCTGCCGACCGAGGTCCTGCGCCTGCAGCGGCGGGACTTCTTCCGTCTCAACACGCCGGTGACGCAGACCGTGGTGTGTTCGATCCCGCTCGATGCGGAACAGGGAAGCGGGCGGCGGGTCGAGATGCGCATCCTCGACATCAGCACCGGCGGCATCGCCATCGCCGTCCCGCCCAGTGGCATCGCGCTCGCGCCCGGCATGTCGTTCGATGGCTGCCAGCTCAAGCTGCCCGCCAACGAGCCGATATCGGCACGACTCACCGTGCGCAACCTGTTTCGCCTGGTCACCCGCAATGGCACCGAGATGCTCCGTGCCGGCTGCCAGTTCACCGGCTTGACGCCGCAGGCCGAAGGCACTATCCAGCGCTACATCATGAAGAACGAGCGGCAGCGCAGCGCCCTTGCCCGCAGCCGCCACTGAAGAACATGTCCCAACCCGAACAAGACCGCGCCGACGGCAACGAACCCGAGCGCATCCAGCCGCTGCCGACCGAAGGCCTGGACCAGTACCTGCTGCATGGCCCGCGCCAGATCCGGCAGTTGCTGCAGTCGCTGATCGATACCCGGGCGCTGGTGAGCGTGCATCTGACGCCAGGGCACGAATCCTTCCTCAGCGCCATCGTCGCGCTTACCGACGACGACAGCGCGGTCTATCTCGATGCCTGCATCGACGAGGGCACGAACCGCCGCGCCACGCAGGCCGGCAAGCTGCTGTGCGTGACTCAGCTCGAACGCATCCGCGTCCAGTTTTCCCTCGAGGCGGCTGCGCTGGCCACGCTGGACGGCCGCACGGCGTTGCGGGCGCCGCTGCCCGCGCAGATGCTGCGCCTGCAGCGGCGCGAGAGCTACCGGCTGCACGTGCCGCTCAGCCACGACGCAAAGTGCGCGCTCCCTCGCGCGGATGGCGGCCCGCGCCTGGCGGTGCGGATCATCGACATCGGCAGCGGCGGCATCGCCTTTCATCTGGCGCCGAAGGCGCTCGACATCGAACTGGGGACGGAACTGCCGGGCTGCCTGCTGACGCT
>JAFEFM010000036.1 GCA_018240585.1 Pseudomonadota bacterium | reverse complement strand
GTTTCGAAGTACGACAGGCCGTTGTTCACCTCGTCGATCACCGACAAGCGGGCCGAGCGCAGCATGCGCGTCTGCCACAAGGTCAGCACCGCGCGGCGCAGTGCCTCGAGATTGGCCGCGGATTCCTCCGGCGTGAGCTGCATGCGGTCGCGCTCGTCGAGCAGGCGGGCGAGCACCGTCTCGCAGTTGAGGATGCTCTTGCGCTGCACTTCGGTGGGGTGCGCGGTCAGCACCGGCGACACCAGGGCCGTCTCGAAGAAGGCCTGCAGGCTGGCGGCGCTCGCCGATCCACTGTCGAAGGCGCGCTGCAGCGCATGGGCCAGGCTGCCTTCGCGCGGCGCCGAGCCGGCGATCAGGTGGGCGCGGCTGCGGCGGATATGGTGCTGATCCTCGGCGATGTTGGCCAGGTGCGAGAAGTAGCTGAAGGCGCGTACCACCTGGATCGTCTGTTCGCGCGACAGGGCATCGAGCATGTCCTCGAGCTCGCGCCGGGCAGCGATGTCGTCGTCACGGCGAAAGCGCACCGAGTTCTGGCGGATGCGCTCGATCAGGTCGAAAACGGCCGCGCCTTGCTGGTCGCGCACGGTGTCTCCGAGCAGGCGGCCGAGCAGGCGGATGTCGTCGCGCAGGGGGGCGTCCTTGTCCTGGGTCATGGGCGTGTAGGTCGGCAGAGGAGGAAATGGGGTCGGGCGCGTCGTCCGGCGCGGCGTCGCCCGGAATTCGCGACGGTGCACTGCGCGGCACCTGCGGCAGGGGAAACAGCCCTGCATGCTAGAATCGCGGCCCGTCAGGGTACCATTGGTGCGAACCCGCATGCTGCAGTGCGGCGAGGCTTCGCGCAAGCCTGGCCAGCCCGGTTCGTCCATCCAGTCCATTGTCCGAGTGATCCAACGTGAGCCCAGCAACCCCCGAGCGCATCGTCATCGCCACCCGAGAAAGTCGTCTCGCCCTGTGGCAGGCAGAGCACGTCAAGGCGAGGCTGGAGTCCCTGTATCCGGGCTGCCGCGTCGAGCTCCTCGGCATGACCACGCGCGGCGACCAGATTCTCGATCGCCCGCTGGCCAAGGTCGGCGGCAAGGGCCTGTTCGTGAAGGAACTGGAAACGGCGCTGCTCGATGGTCGTGCCGACATCGCGGTGCATTCGATGAAGGACGTGCCGATGCAGATGGGCGAGGAGTTCGCGCTCGCCTGCATCTCGGCGCGTGAGGTCCCGCTCGACGCCTTCGTCTCCAATCGCTACGCGTCGCTCGCCGAGATGCCGCCCGGCGCGATCGTCGGCACCTCGTCGCTGCGCCGCGAGTCGCGGCTCCATGCCCTGTTCCCCTTTCTCGGCGTCACCAGCCTGCGCGGCAATCTCGACACGCGGCTGCGCAAGCTCGACGAGGGCCAGTACGACGCCATCATCCTCGCTGCTGCCGGCCTGACGCGGCTCGGCCTGAAGGACCGCATCCGCAGCGTGCTGCCTTCCGAGGTGTCGCTGCCGGCGGCCGGGCAGGGGGCGCTCGGCATCGAGTGCCTCGCGGCGCGATCCGACATCATTGGCTGGCTGCAGCCGCTCAACGACGACGCGACGGCTGCCTGCGTGCGGGCCGAGCGTGCGGTGGCGCGAGCCCTTGCCGGCAGTTGCGAAGTTCCTCTCGGAGCCTATGCCGAGATGCGTGATGGCCGCGTCTGGCTGCGCGGTTTCGTCGCGCGACCGGACGGCAGTCGCATCGTGCGTGCCGAAGGCGAGGGCGCGACGGCCGGGGCCGAGGCGCTGGGTCGCGCGCTGGCCGAAGAACTGCGTGCCCAGGGCGCGGACGAGATCCTCGCCGAACTCGGCTGACGGCCGGCGTTCGCCGCCTCTTCATGAGCCAGGCGATCTCGTCCCCTGGATCCGGCGCGGGCAGCGGCCCGCTCACGGGCCGCAGCATCGTGGTGACGCGGCCCACGGAGCAGGCGGCAAGCCTGTGCCGGGCGATCCGCGAGGCAGGTGGGGAGGTCGTCCTGTTCCCCGTCATCGCCATCGGGCCGGCGCCGGACGATGGCGCGCTGCGCGCGATCGCGCAGCGGCTGGACGACTTCGACCTCGCCTTCTTCGTCAGCCCCAATGCGGTGCACCACGCGCTCGACAGCCTTCTGCCGCGACGTCCCTGGCCGGCGCACCTGCGCGTGGCGACGGTGGGCAAGGGCAGCGAGCGCGAGTTGGCGCACTACGGTTTCACCGACGTCATCGCGCCGCAGACGGGGTTCGACAGCGAGGCGGTGATCGCACTGCCCGAGTTCGCTGCGGGCGCGGTGGCGGGGCGCCGCGTGGTGATCTTCCGTGGCGACGGCGGTCGCGACCTGCTCGCGGACACCTTGCGCCAGCGTGGCGCGGAGGTGGAATTCGTGACCTGCTATCGCCGTTCCCGACCGGAGTCCGATCCCGCGCCGTTGCTGGCGCGCGCGACGCAGAAGCGCCTCGATGCACTGCTGCTGACGAGCAGCGAAGGCGTGGATAACCTCGCCGCCATGGTCGGCGCCGCGGGCATGGAAGTACTCAAGGCGGTGCCCGTCTTCGCTCCGCATCTGCGCATCGCGTCGCGTGCGCGCGACGCTGGCTTTCATGCCGTGATCGAGACCGGCGCCGGTGACGAGGGCATGTTGCGGGCGCTTATGAGCCACTTTGGTTAAACTCTTGCCATGAACGAAGAAAAACCTGCTCTCACTGCCTCGTCCTTTCCTGGCGAACGCGAGGCGGTCGATTCCCGCCCCGGCGCGGCCTCAGCTGCGCGCGCAAGTCGTGCGGACGACCGTCCGCCTTCGGCCGGCTCGGCACTATCCGGCTGGGCGCTGCTGCTTGCCATCCTTGCTGCAGGCTCGGCCGGCTGGGCAGGCTGGCAGGCCTGGGACATGCGCTCGCAGGGGGCCGGCCTGAGGGAGGAAGTGGCACGCCGCGTCAGCGAGGGCGAGACGATTGCCGCCGAGGCGCGCGGCATCGCGCGACAGCAGCAGGAGACGATCGCGGCGTTGCAGGGCAAGCTGGGGGCGATCGAGGCCAAGGTCGAAGCCACCGAAGGCCAGGCTGCTGCACTCGAAGCCCTGTACCAGTCCTTTTCGCGCACGCAGGAAGACCAGGTGGTGGCCGAGGTCGAACAGACGGTGGCCGCCGCCGCGCAGCAGTTGCAGTTGGCCGGCAACGTTCATGCCGCATTGATTGCGCTGCAGGGTGCGGAGCAGCGCCTCGCGATCCAGGACAAGGGCCAGCTCGCGCCCTTGCGTCGTGCCCTGGCCAAGGACATCGAGACACTGAAGCTGCAGCCGGCGATCGACGTCCCGGGCCTCGGTCTGCGTCTGGAGCGCCTGCTCGAGCGTGCGGATGCGATGCCGCTGGCGTTCGAGGGGCAGTTGCCTGCTGCCGAGCCGTCCGGCGCGACAGCGTCGGCTGTGGCCGAGGGCAGCGACATCACGACGCGGGCGATGAGCTATGCACGTGCTCTGCTGGCCGACGTGTGGCGCGAGGTGAAGTCGCTGGTGCGAGTGGAACGGCTGGACCAGCCCGACCCGGTGCTGCTGGCACCGGCGCAGAACACCTTCCTGCGTGAAAATCTGAAGATCCGGCTGCTGACCGCGAGGCTGGCGTTGCTTGCGCGCGACGGTCGCACCTATGCGGCCGACATCGTTCAGGCCCGCCAATGGGTGGAGCGTTACTTCGATCCGCGGGACGAACGCGTGCAGGTGACACTGGCGGAATTGAACGAACTTGGCCAGGTCGCATTGAGTACCGAACTGCCCGCGCTGACGGAGAGCTTCGCCGCGCTGCGGCAGTTGCAGTCCCGCGCGCGCGAGACCGCTCCGCCGGCGGCTGCGCCCGTCCGCGCGACGCCGGCACCCCAGCGCTGAGGGCGGGCCATGCGTGCTTTGATCTGGCTGATTGGCATCTTCGCACTGGCGGCCGGCCTGGCCATGGCGGCTGGCTTGAACGAGGGCTACGTCCTGCTCGTGCTGCCGCCATGGCGTGCGCAGTTGTCGCTGAACCTGTTCGCCGTGCTCGTGGTGCTCGGCTTCATGTTCGCTTACGCGATCGTGAGGCTCATCGCCCGCACCCTGGAACTGCCGGGGCGCGTGGCGCAATGGCGGGAGCGGCGGCGGCGCGAGAAGGCGGGTCAGGCATTGCGCGAGGCATTGCGCACCCTTTTCGAGGGCCGCTTCGCGCAGGCGCTCAAGTTCGCCTCGTCAGCCTTTTCATCCGGCGAGAGTGCAGCGATGGCCTCACTGGTGGCGGCGCGTGCGGCGCACGCGATGCATGACGACACGCGTTACCGGATCTGGCTCGGGCACGCGGCCGAACAGGGCGATGGTGCGCGTGTCGCGCGCCTGATGACCGAGGCTGAGCTCGCCATCGATGGTCGCCGCTTCGACGAGGCGGCCGAGCGCCTGGAAAGCCTGCGGCTGGCAGGACATCGTCACATCGCCGTGCTGCGCATGTCGCTGACGGTGGCGTCCGCACTCGGTCAATGGGACGAACTGCTGCGCACCACGCGGCAACTGCTCAAGCACAAGGCCCTGACCGCCGACCAGGCCGCGCCGCTGCTGCGCCGCGCGCATCTCGAGCGCATGCACGAACTGCGCAACGATTCCGTCGCGCTCGCCGGCTACTGGAATGGCATTCCGGCCGACGAGTTGCAGGATCGCAGGCTCGTGGAGCGCGCGGTGCCGATGCTCGCCGCGGCGGGGCACGGTGCGCTCACCCGCCGTACGCTGGAACGCCTGCTGGACAGCGAATGGGACGGCGCGCTGGCGCGTCTCTATGCGCATTGCGGCGATGGCGAGGGTGATGCAGTGGCTTGCCTTGCCAAGGCCGAGGGCTGGCTGAAACGCCAGCCCAATGATGGCGGCCTGCTCTTCGCGCTCGGCCGCCTGTGCATGGGCGCGCAATTGTGGGGCAAGGCGCAGAGCTATCTGGAAGCCTCGCTCAATCGCACCCCGACCGTCGATGTTCACCTCGCCCTGGCGGGGTTGCTGGAGCGGCTCGGCAGGCTGGACGAGGCGCAAAAGCACTATCGTGCAGCGGCTGAGATGGTCGCCGGCGGCGTTGCTGCAAAATGAGCCAAGGAGGTGGGGGAGCGGCGCGGCAGGACAGCGACGCCAGCTCTCCTGCTGATCAGACCCAGTCGCGCGCCTGCAGGAAAGTCTCGTACAGTTGCGCTTCAGCCGAGCCTGCTTCGGGCTTCCAGTCGTAGCGCCATTTCACGATCGGCGGCATCGACATCAGGATGGATTCGGTGCGCCCGCCCGATTGCAGGCCGAACAGCGTGCCACGGTCGAAAACCAGATTGAATTCCACGTAGCGCCCGCGGCGGTACGCCTGGAAGTCGCGCTCGCGTTCACCGTAGGGCATGTCGCGGCGGCGCTCGACGATGGGGAGGTAGGCATCGAGGAAGGCGTTACCGACCGAGCGCGTCAGCCCGAACGCCTGCTCGAAGTCGATCTTGCCGTCCGCGCCGAGGTCGTCGAAGAACAGGCCGCCGACGCCGCGTGGTTCGTTGCGGTGCTTGAGGAAGAAATAGCGGTCGCACCAGGCCTTCAGCCGGCGGTATTCGGCCTCGCCTCCATACGGCAGCACCGCCGCCTTGCAGGTGGCGTGGAAGTGGCGCACGTCTTCCTCGAAACCGTAATAGGGCGTGAGATCCATGCCGCCGCCGAACCACCACACCGGCGGCTTGCCTGCGGCCGTGGCGATGAAGAAGCGCACGTTCATGTGCACCGTGGGGCACCAGGGATTGCGCGGGTGCAGCACGAGCGACACGCCCATCGCCTCGAAGCGGCGCCCGGCGAGCTCGGGCCGATGCGCAGTGGCCGAGGCCGGCATGCCGTCGCCCTGCACATGCGAGAAATTGACTCCGCCGCGCTCGAAGAAATTGCCTTCCTCGATCACCCGGGTGACGCCGCCGCCACCCGCAGGGCGCTCCCAGGCGTCGGTGTGGAAAGCCTTGCCGTCGAAGCCGGCGAGTCGGTCGACGATGCCTTGCTGGAGTTCGAGCAGGAAGGGCTTGACGCGGCTGGAGTCCATCGATGCGTGGGGCGGCAGGTGGGTCAGGGCTTGCGTGTCAGGGCGCGGTGGCCGATGTCGCGGCGGTACTGCTTGCCGTCGAAGTGGATGCCGTCAGCCATTTCGTAGGCGCGCTTCTGCGCCTGGCGCACGTTGTCGCCCAGCGCGGTGACGCACAGCACGCGGCCGCCTGCGGTGACGACCTGCCCGTCCTGCTCGGCGGTGCCGGCATGGAACACGTGGACGTCGTCTGCGCTGCCGGCCGGCAGGCCGCCGATCACGTCGCCCTTGCGCGGGCTGTCGGGGTAGCCCGCGGCGGCCAGCACGACGCCGAGCGCGAAGCGACGGTCCCACTGTGCCTCGATCTTGTCCAACTGGCCGGCGATGGCGGCTTCGACGAGGTCGGACAAGTCCGTCTTCAGCCGCATCATGATGGGCTGCGTTTCAGGATCGCCCATGCGGCAGTTGAATTCGACCACGCGCGCCTTGCCGGCCGCGTCGATCATCAGGCCGGCATACAGGAAGCCGGTGTAGGGCAGTCCGTCGGCGGCCATCCCCGCGAGCGTGGGCTGGATGATCTCGCGCATCACGCGCGCGTGGACTTCCGGCGTCACCACCGGGGCCGGCGAGTAGGCGCCCATGCCGCCGGTGTTGGGGCCGGTGTCGCCGTCCTTCAGGCGCTTGTGGTCCTGGCTGGTGGCCAG
>JAFEFM010000369.1 GCA_018240585.1 Pseudomonadota bacterium | reverse complement strand
GACCCGAACATGTTCATGAACCAGTGGTACAAGAAGAACACCTTCGGTACCGCGCTGAAGCATGACGACTGGAACGCCTTCCGCGATCCGGACGAGGTGGTCTACCGCACCTACAACCTGACGCAGGACGGCCAGGAAACCTACGTCTTCAGCCTGTTCGACCAGTTCAACGAGCGCGAGCACGACAAGGCCCTCGACCCGCGCTGGGCCGGCACGCTGGCCCGCCTGTACACCCCTGCCCGCTATCTCTTCCACACCCTGCAGATGGCCTCCGCCTACGTCGGCCAGGTGTCGCCGGCGAGCACGCTGACCAACTGCAACTACTTCCAGATGGCCGACAGCCTGCGCTGGCTGAGCCACACCGCCTATCGCACCCGGGAGCTGTCCCGGTCCTTCGCCGACAAGGGCTTCGGCGAGGACGAGCGGCGCTACTGGGAGGAAGACCCCGCCTGGCAGGGCTTCCGCGAGCTGATGGAGAAGGCGCTCACCGTGTGGGACTGGGGCGAGGCCATCACCGTCCTGAGCCTGGTGGTGAAGCCGGCGATCGAGGAGACCGTGCTGCGCCGCCTCGGCGAATCCGCCCGCCACAACGGCGACACGCTGCTGGGCCTGATCACCGACGCCCAGTTGATCGACGTCGCGCGCCATCGCCGCTGGACCGCCGCCTTCGTCGCCATGGCCCTGCAGACGCCGGGCAACCTGGAGCTGATGAAGTCGTGGATCGCCAAATGGGAGCCACTGGCCGACCGTGCCATCGACGCCTACTGCGCGGCCCTGCCCGACGTGCCGGGTGCGGCCGAGTCCGCCAGGGCGGCCACCCGCGACCTGCGTCGCGGCCTGGGTCTCTGATTCCTCGACACCGTGCGTGCGCCGCGGCCCTGCGGGGAGGCGGCGCTGCGCCGGGGAGACACCATGAGCCATCCAGTGATCGTCAATGAGCGGGACGGCACCCGCTTCGAGCAGGCACCCGGGGACACCCTGTTGCGGGCTGCCCTGCGTGCCGGCGTCGGGCTGTCTTACGAATGCAATTCGGGCGGGTGCGGCGGCTGTAAGTTCGAGCTGCTGCAGGGCGAGATCGAGACCCTGTGGCCGGACGCCCCGGGCCTCGTCGAGCGCGACCGCCGGCGCGGCCGCCACCTCGCGTGCCAGTGCCGCGCCGTGGGCGACGTGCGCATCAAGGCCGCGACCGGTCCGGAATACCTGCCGCCGATCCGGCCGCGGCGGCGTCGCGCAGTGCTGACCGGCAGCACCGCCCTCACCCACGACCTGCGCGAATTCCGCTTTCGCGCCGACGGCCCGGCCGACTTCCTGCCGGGCCAGTTCGCCATGCTGGACCTGCCCGGCGTCGGGGCCTCGCGCGCCTACTCCCTGTCCAACCTCCCCAACGCGGACGGCGAATGGCATTTCCAGATCCGCCGCGTCGCGCAGGGACAAGGCACCGCGGTGCTGTTCGACGACCTGCGGCCCGGTGCGGAGATCGGGTTGGACGGGCCCTACGGCGTCGCCTACCTGCGCGAGGCGTCGCCGCGCGACCTGGTGTGCGTGGCGGGCGGCTCCGGCCTCGCGCCGATGATCTCGATCGCGCGCGGAGCGGCGCAGGCGGGGATGCTGGAATCGCGCAAGCTGTACTTCTTCTACGGCGCGCGCGAGCCCCGCGACGTGTGCGGCGAGGCCATGCTCGCCGAGCTCGCCGGCTTCGGCGAACGGATCATCTATTGCCCGGTGGTTTCCACACCGGCCGCAGACGGCTGGGCAGGTGCCACCGGCTTCGTGCACACCCACCTGCCCAAGGTCCTGCCGGCATCCCTGGCGAACTACGAGTTCTACTTCGCCGGGCCGCCGCCAATGACTCAGGCCCTCCAGGAAATGCTGATGGTGGGCCACAGCGTGCCGTTCGAGCAGATCCATTTCGACCGATTCTTCTGATGTCCCGCCCAGGGACCGATGCAGGGACAAGAATGAAAGCAGAACAACGGAAGCGGCAGCACACCGGCCGTCGCGGGATGAAGCTGGTGGCCGTCGCCCTCGCCGTCGCCGCCACGACCGGCGGTGCGCACGCCACCGACGTATTCCGGCTCGAGGGCTTCGGCGCCGTGTCGCGCGCCATGGGCGGCGTGGCCACCGCCTACGACGTGGGCCCGGCCGGCATGATGACCAATCCGGCCACGCTCTCGCTGATGTCGGCGGATCACGCCGCGATGGTGGGGCTGGACCTGGTCACCACCGACATCGACGTGCGCAACCGCGACAGCGGCGAAAGCGTGCATTCGCATGACCACAGCAGCAACCGCGGGCCTTACTACGCGCCGCAACTGGCCTATGCGCAGCGGGTCGGCGACTGGACCCTGGGGCTCGGCGCCTTCGCCCAGGGCGGGCTGGGTACCGAGTTCGGCCGCCACAGCTTCCTGTCGCGGGCGAACGGCGGACTCGACACCGGGCTGGAGAACTCCAGCCGGCTGCTGGTGCTGAACATTCCGCTGGCCGCCAGCTTCCGCGTGTCGGATGCCCTGACCGTCGGCGGCGGCGTCGATGCGGTGTGGCAGGGCCTGAACCTCGACCTGCTGCAGGGCGCCGACCAGGTGGGCAGCCTGATCGGCGCCGGACGCGTGTCGGGCAGCCTGCTGCCGGTACTGGGCGGCCTGCCGGACCTGCGCGGCGCCCACTTCAGCCTGACGCGCAACGCCCCCCTGGCGAGCGGGGTCAACGCCTGGGGCTACACCGCCCGCGTCGGCATGACCTACGCCCTGTCGGCCGACACCCGGTTCGGCGCCGCCTACACCGCGCGCAGCCAGATGTCCGACATGGACGGCCGCGCCACCCTCACTGCGGTGGACGGCGTCGCCGGACAGATTCCGCTGCAGGGCAGGTTGCGCATCCGCGACTTCCAGATGCCGGCCGTGCTCAACCTCGGGCTGAGCCAGCGGGTGAACGAGCAACTGACGGTGGCGGCCGACGTGTCGCGGGTGTTCTGGTCCGACACGATGAAGGACATCAAGGTCGGATTTGCCGCGGATGGCGGCGGCGAGCTGAACGTCCGGCTGCCCCAGGACTACCGGGACCAGACCATCCTGGCGCTCGGCGCGGCCTGGCAGGTGGATTCGCACTGGACGCTGCGCGGCGGCCTGCGGCTGGCGCAGCAGGCCCTGCGCTCGTCGACGCTGTTCGCCGTGATCCCGGCGATTCCGCGCAAGCACCTGTCGGCGGGCTTCGGCTACGCCCTGTCGCCCGCCTCGAGCGTGGATTTCGCCTGGTCCCACGCTTTCCAGGAGTCCATGGACAACGCCGGCCTGCCGAATACCTCGGCCCCGATACGGGTGAGCCACGCGCAGGACAATGCGACGCTGGTCTACACCTATCGCTTCTGAGCGCGCACTCTTGCGGCAGACGGGCCCGATGCGCGGATCTCGCGCGTCGGGCCGCCGCACGTGCGTAAGCGGGCGGCAGGACAGGCGAGGGGCGAGGCGATGGTGGACGTGAATCCGGACGACGACATCTGCAGGGTGGCCGGGCGCACCTCGGTGCGCGGCGTGGTGATCGACGCCGCCGACGCGCGGGATGTGCGGCGGCAGAAGATGGCGCGCATCATCCTCGACGCCATGTACGAGTTCCTCGGCCTGCTGGACCTGGACGGGACCCTGCTGGAAATCAACCGGGCGGCCCTCGACGGCGCCGGACTCTGCCTGGAGGACGTGATCGGCAAGCCGTTCTGGCAGGCGCGCTGGTGGGCGGTGTCGGAAGAAGTGCGCGATCGGGTGCGGCAGATGATCGCGGAGGCGGGAACCGGCCGTTTCGTGCGCTGCGACTTCGAGGTGTTCGGCGATCTCCAGGGCAACCGTACGATCGTCATCGACTTCTCGCTCAAGCCCATCCTCGACGACGACGGCAAGGTGGCCTTCCTGCTGCCCGAAGGGCGCAACATCACCGAGAAGATCGCCAGCAGCGCCGAACTGTCGCGCAAGAACAGCGAACTGCAGGTGGCGCTGGAGCGGCTGAAGGAGCTCGATGGCTACAAGACGCGCTTCTTCGCCAACGTGAGCCACGAATTGCGCACGCCGCTCACCCTCATCCTCGGCCCGGTGGATCAGCTCATCAAGGAAGGGGCGCGATTCGACGAACGGGAGCGGTTCCGCCTCGCCACCATCCAGCGCAATGCCCGTTCCCTGCTGCAACAGGTGAACAACCTGCTCGACCTCGCCCGCATCGATGCCGAGCGCATGCCGATGGCCTATGTGCACGCCAACGTGGCCGCCCTCGTGCGCGAGACGGCGGCCGGATTCGATGCGGCCGCCGAGGACCACGGCATCACCCTGACGCTGCGCGGCGAGGACGAGCTTTACGCCGACGTGGACCGGGCCAAGTTCGTGCGCGTGCTGAGCAACCTGCTGTCGAACGCGTTCAAGTTCACGCCGGCAGGAGGACGCATCGCGTGCGCGGTGGAACGCGCGCGGCGGGGTCGGGTGCTGATCAGCGTGCAGGACAGCGGCCCCGGCGTGCCCGATGCGCTGAAGCGGCACATCTTCGAACGTTTCACCCAGGGAAGCGAAGGCCTCGGCGCCAGCGGCAGCGGGCTGGGGCTGAGCATCGTCAGGGAGTTCGTGGAGCTGCATCGAGGCACGGTGGTGGTGGTCGATGCGCCCGG
>JAFEFM010000368.1 GCA_018240585.1 Pseudomonadota bacterium | reverse complement strand
GTCGTCGAGCACTTTCACCATCCGGCCGAGGAGTTCGCCCGGCTCGATGCGCTGCTGCGCCCCGGTGGCTGGCTGGGCATCATGACCTGCTTCCAGACCGACGATGCCCGCTTCGCGCGCTGGCATTACCGGCGCGATCCCACGCATGTGGTGTTCTACCGCGAGGCCACGTTCCGCGTCATTGCGCGTCGTCACGGCTGGGTATGCGAGATCCCGGCGAAGGATGTGGTGCTGATGTGCAAGCCCGCTTGCTGAGGGCGGGTTTGCGGAGCGGGGACCACCCTTCAGGACTTGCGGCGGCGAGCAAGTCCCATTCCTGCGAGGGCCGTCGCGAGCAGTGCCACGGAGGCCGGCTCCGGCACGCTGGCGGGGGGGTCGGCGGTGATCATGTCTTGCGCGCCGTTTGCTTCGAGCGTCATCGCATAGCGCTTGCCCAGGCTATTGGCGAGCGGGATTGCGTCGAAGAAGGCCTGTACCCAGTCCTTCGTTTCGCGCTCGAGGTCGTTGATGCGGACGGAGAAGTCGCCCGACGCCAGGTTCCACTTGTCGCGGGTCTCGTACAGGCTCTCCCAGATGCCGAGCTGGATGGCTGCACCCTGAAGGCCGGTGAATGGGCGTGCCCAGGCGTAGGGGTCGTCCCACTCGTTCGAGTTGTTGTGCATCACGTAATTGACCGCCCCGAGGAAGTCCAGCGTGCGGGCTGTCGGGCCGTCGAAATTGATGCCGTAGCGCACGACCTGGCCGCCATGGACGGCTTCAAAGAGGTCGTAGCAATACATGAACAGGTTGTCGACGCCATCGACGAAGATGGCCGGGCTCACGCCGTCGAGCTTGCTCGCCGAACCGCTGAACCGTCCGGCGGCAACGTTGACTTCGGTGTGGCCGGGATAGGTGATGCGCACCGCATCGGACGTCGCTCCACTGAAACCGCCGAAGATCGGGTTGTCGAAAGTCACCGTCACCGCTGCGGCGTGGGCGGAACCGGTGGTGATCAGCAGCGCGGCGAGGGAGGCGAGCGTTGTGGATTTCATTGTGTTGGACTCGTGCCTGAAGGTCGATGGCAAGGCCACTGCAGGGTTCGTGCCAAGGCATTCATGAGTCTGATTTATATACGATCTCATGCTTGCGCCTGTCGAGATCGAATGCCGCATGTAAGAAACGCCGACACAATATCCTTTAAATTCATAGTGATATTGATCGCGCTGAGGCTGGAAAAAGTTTTGCGCAAGGCAAGGACTTTTGTCACGGTCGACGACTCTGCTGCCTTCTTGTGGCGTGATTTATTAACCCAAATGATCGACCACCCATTTCGCACAGGGGCGCTGCGCAGGAACGCTTCGGGTTGACGGATGCCCCGGAGTGGTGCATCCAGCGGTGAGTGCCTCATTCTGGTGCGCTCGAAACCGCCGAATGAGTGTCAATGCGGCCGACAACGACGGTGCAGAATCTTCGGAAAGGCGGAATAGCTCTTTCGATCAAGGGAATGCGTCGCAGGTGGGTCGGCTGGCCCGCTGCGGCTACCTGCTGGCGTGCTGGATGCCCCGCCGGTCACCGCCGAGGGCACCTACGGTATGACGTCCTTCCGTCAGGCGACTTTGTTCGGCGGTGTCTGGCCGGCGAAGAAGGCGCTGAGGTTGTCCACCGCCATCAATCCCATGCCGTTGCGCGTCTCGTGCGTGGCGCTGCCCAGGTGGGGCAGCGCCACCACGTTTTCCATCGCCAGCAGGGCGGCCGGCACGCGCGGCTCGTGCTCGTAGACGTCGAGCCCGGCGCCGGCGATGGTGCCTTGTGCGAGCGCTTCGACCAGCGCGGCCTCATCCACCACGTCGCCGCGCGCGGTGTTGATCAGGAAGGCGTGGCGCTGCATCGCCGCGAAGCGCGCGGCGTTCATCAGGTGGCGCGTTTCCTCGCCGCCGGGGCAGTGCAGCGACACGAAATCGGCCTGCGCCAACACCTCCTCGAGGGAGTCGCACTGCTGCGCGTCCACGCCCTCGAGCTGTTCCGGTGACAGCCGGCTGCGGTTGAAGAACACCACTTTCATGCCGAAACCCTGCTGTGCGCGCCGCGCCGTGGCTTTGGCGATGCGGCCCATGCCGATGATGCCCAGCGTCTTGCCGCTGACGCGGGTGCCGATCATGTGCGTCGGCCGCCAGCTCAGCCACTGGCCGGCGCGCACCAGGCGTTCGCCCTCGCCGGCGCGGCGCGCCACCATCAGCATCAGCATGATGGCGAGGTCGGCGGTGCAGTCGGTCAGCACGTCGGGGGTGTTGGTCACCGTGATGCCCAAGGCCTTCGCCGCCTGAACGTCGATGTGGTTGTAGCCGACACCGTAGTTGGCGATGATGTTCGCGCGCCGGCCAGGGACGTCCAGCACGTCGGCGGTGATGCGGTCGGCGACGGTGGTCAGCACGCCGTCGGCAGTCTGCAGCGCCTGCTGCAGCTCGCGTGCGGTGTATGGGCGGTCGTCCGGGTTGAGCTGCGCATCGAAGCGCGCCAGCAACTCGCGCTCGACGTCTGCGGGCAGCCGTCCGGTCACGATCACTTTCGGTCTGGCATTGGCAGTCATCGCGAGCCTCTCCCCAATCTGGATGTATCGGTCAGGGGACGGATGATGCCGCCAAAGCCGGATGCACGCCACCCAACCGCCCAAGGAGGCAACACGATGAGCAGCCCCAACATCCTGGTCATGTCCGGCAGCGCCCGGCGCGAATCGCTTGCGCGCCGGCTGGCGCAGGCCTGCGTCGCGCCGCTGCAGCATGCCGGCGCCGAGGTGAACCTGCTGGAGCTCGGCGACTACCCGGCGCCGCTCTACCACGGCGATCTGGAGGCGGCGTCGGGCCTGCCGGACTGCATCGTCAGCCTGCAGCAGCAACTGGCCGCGTGCGACGGATTGCTGGTGGTGAATCCCGAATACAACGGGTCGATCACGCCGCTGCTCAAGAACACGCTCGACTGGTGTTCGCGCCCCAACCCCGAGGACCCCGCGCGCTCCGGCGGCGCGGTGTATGCCGGCCGTGCCGCGGCGGTGCTCGCGACCTCGCCCGGGCCGCTCGGCGGCATGCGCGTGCTGTTCCATGTGCGCGACATCCTCGGCTATCTCGGCATGCAGGTGATTCCGCAGCAACTCGCCGTCGGCCGCGCGCATGAGGCGATCGGGCCCGACCACCGGCTGCTGGATCCGAAGCAGCAGGCCACGCTCGATGGCGTGGCCAAGGCGCTGGTGGATACGGCGCGGCGCCTGCGCGCCTGAGTCGCACGGACGCCGGGGCGGCCTCGTCCTCCGTGGCGAGGCGACCCTGCGCGCGTGCCGCTGTCAGGCCGTGTGCGAGCGTGCCCAGCGCACGATGTCGGCCGCGCCCATCGCACCGGCCTGGCGGGCGATCTCGCGCCCGCCGCGGAACAGCGCCAGCGTCGGGATGCTGCGGATGCCGTAGCGCGCACCCAGCGCCTGTTCCGCCTCGGTATCGACCTTGGCCAGGCGGAAGTGGGGCTCGAGCATGCCTGCCGCCTGGACGAAGGCCGGTGCCATCATGCGGCAGGGCCCGCACCACGGCGCCCAGAAATCCACCAGCACCGGGATGTCGTTGCGGCCGATATGGCGGTCGAAGCTGGCGGCGCTGAGGTCCGCGGGGCGCGCGGAGAACAGCGGCTGG
>JAFEFM010000367.1 GCA_018240585.1 Pseudomonadota bacterium | reverse complement strand
GGCGAAGCGCCAGATGGACGTGCTGGACCGCCGCCTGGCCGAAAGCCCCTATGTGGCGGGCGATGAATACACGATCGCCGACATCGCCATCTGGCCGTGGTACGGCAACCTCGCGCGCGGCCTGCTCTACGATGCCGGCGAATTCCTGCAGGTGTCCGACTACACCCATGTGCTGCGCTGGGCCAACGAGATCGCCGAGCGTCCGGCAGTGAAGCGCGGCCGCATGGTCAACCGCGTCAATGGGCCGCTGGAAGAGCAATTGCACGAGCGCCACGACGCCAGCGACTTCGCCACGCGCACGCAGGACAAGCTGCAGGGAGCGGCCTGATCGCGTGTCGCGGTTGTTTCACGAAGAGGAACCCCGGCGCCGGGCGCTTGCGCCACGCGCCGCGCGGTCAGCGAATTCGTGCTGGACGGTGCGCAGATGCGTGCCGAAGAGGCCATGGCGATGCGCCGGAATTTCGGTCTCGATGCGGAAGAGTGGGATGCTTTCATGGCCGCGCTCGATGCGCCCACACGCGAACTGCCACGCACCGGCAAACTGCTCACGACCCCAAGCGTCTTTGAAGCCCGCACGGCGGAATGACGGTTTTCAGGATCGAGACGCTCGACCGCTCGCCGGTGGCGAACACAGAACGCTTATCAGGCAAGCAGACGGCCTGTGTTCGGCGCCGCACCGACTGCCCTGCCCGCGCCGTCTAGCGTGAAACGGCTTTCCCGACACCGCTTCACAACGCCAAGGAGCCCACCATGAAAACCCATCCAGCCCTGGCCCTCGTGCTGGCGATCTTCCTGCTTCCGGGGACGACCGCTTTCGCTCAGGACCATGAGCGCCGGCATCAGCGTGACCGCTATGAACAGTCGCAACGCGGCTATCCCGGCCATGGGCGGGCCGACGCAGGTCGCGGGAATCAGCACCGCGAACGAATCTACGATCAGCAGCGCGAGCGGAACTACGGCGAGGAAGGCCGGGGCCAGGGTGCCGGCCCGAACCATAACCTCTATCGGGGCGATCGCCTCGACAGCGACTACCGCCACCACAACTACGTGGTGGACGACTGGCGCAGCCATCGCCTGAGCCCGCCGCCGCGGGGCTACCACTGGGTGCAGACCGGCGGCGACTACGTTCTGGTGGCCGTCGCCACCGGCGTCATCATACAAATCCTGCTCAGCCACTGATCCACACCCAGGCACGCCTCATGACCTCACCGCAGCGCCACCGGGAACGCCACCGAACCGACCGCATTGGCTGGCTTCGTGCCGCCGTTCTGGGTGCCAACGACGGCATCGTCTCCACCGCCAGCCTCATGCTTGGCGTGGCGGCCGCCAGTTCGAGCCACACCAGCATCCTGGTGACGGGTGTCGCCGGGCTGGTTGCAGGCGCCATGTCGATGGCGGCCGGCGAATATGTTTCCGTGCATTCCCAGGCGGATACCGAAAAGGCCGATCTGACCCGGGAGCGCGCTGAACTCAAAGCCGCCCCCGCGGCTGAACTGCGTGAACTCGCGGCACTCTACGTGGAACGCGGGCTGGACAACGAGCTTGCAGTCCAGGTGGCAGAGCAACTCATGCAACACGACGCCCTCGGCGCCCATGCCAGTGAAGAACTCGGCATTTCAACGACCCTGAGCGCCCGGCCAATCCAGGCCGCCCTATCCTCGGCGGCCAGCTTTGCCGTCGGCGCGGCGTTGCCACTGGCCGTGACGGCGGTGGCGCCCGAGCGGCTCCTGATTTCATCGGTCGCGGGCACCTCCCTCGTCTTTCTCGCCCTGCTGGGTGCCGTCGCCGCCCGGGCCGGCGGAGCGTCCCCCATCGTCGGGGCTGCGCGGGTGACTTTCTGGGGGGCTCTGGCCATGGCGATTACCGCGGGAGCCGGAGCGCTGATCGGTGCGCCGGTCTGATCGCCTTGACTTCGCAGGCAGGACCATCCCGCCACGCTCCCGCCATGAGCCCAAAGCTAACGCTGCGCCCCGAATGGCAGGCGCTCCAGGGTCACTTTGGCGAAATCGGTCTGCGAGACCTGTGCACACTGTTTGCCGCCGACACGCGACGGCTCCTATGCGAACGGGCCAAGGCCTGCGCACCGCCCCTGCAGATCGCTCCGATGTGCAGAGGCGATCCCATCAACACTACAAAGCACCGTGCGGCATTGCACATCGCCCTGCGCGCGCCCGCTGACGAACGCATCGTGGTGAATGGCTGCGACGTGATTGCCGACGCGCACAAGGAGATCGCAAAGGCCTTCGGGGGCGACTCCG
Organism: Pseudomonadota bacterium; assembly: GCA_018240585.1. GTDB lineage: Bacteria > Pseudomonadota > Gammaproteobacteria > Burkholderiales > Rhodocyclaceae > Thauera. The sequence goes on along the minus strand of JAFEFM010000367.1, from coordinate 2,915 downwards.
GCGACGTACGCACCGAAGGCTCCCGCCCCCTCCCCAAGCTCGCCCACGACAGTTCCACCCACGCCCTGATCCGTCGGTACCGTCACTTGCGCGACGCCTCCGGGCCTGAACGGTAATAACGACCATGACCACGCTCAGCCCCGATCTTCTGCGCCGGATGCACGCCTGGTGGCGGGCCGCTAACTATCTTTCGGTCGGGCAAATATACCTGCGCGCCAATCCGCTGCTCGAAGCGCCCCTCAGCCTCGCGCACATCAAGTCACGCCTGCTCGGGCACTGGGGTACAACGCCTGGCCTCAACTTCGTCTACGTGCACCTGAATCGGCTGATCCGCAACCATGACCTGAACATGATCAACATCATCGGCCCCGGCCACGGCGGGCCGGGCCTCGTGGCGAGCACATATCTGGAAGGCACGTACAGCGAAACCTATCCCCACATCAGCCAGGACCGGGACGGCATGCAGGCCCTGTTCCGACAGTTCTCATGGCCCTACGGCATCCCCAGCCACGTCGCGCCGGAAACCCCCGGCTCGATCCACGAGGGTGGCGAACTGGGCTATTCCCTTGCCCACGCCTATGGCGCAGCCTTCGACAACCCGGACCTGATCGTGGCATGCATTGTCGGTGACGGCGAAGCCGAAACCGGCGCGCTGGCGACCAGCTGGCACTCGAACAAGTTTCTCAACCCGGTGCGGGACGGCACGGTGCTACCCATCCTCCACCTCAACGGCTACAAGATCGCCAACCCCACGGTGTTGGCGCGCATTGACCATGGCGAGCTGGCCGAACTGTTCCGAGGCTACGGCTACGAACCCCATTTCGTCGTCGGCGACGACCCGATGACGATGCACGAACTGATGGCCGCGACGCTCGACACCGTCCTCGCCGACATCCGGGCGATCCAGGCCGCCGCCCGCGCTCCGGATGCACCCCGGCCGCCGCCTCGCCCGCGCTGGCCGATGATCGTGCTGCAAACCCCCAAGGGCTGGACCGGCCCGAAGACCGTCGATGGCCTGTCGGTGGAAGGCACGTGGCGCGCCCACCAGGTGCCTATTGCCGATTTCACGGCGCCCGAACACATCCGCCAGCTGGAAGACTGGATGCGCAGCTACGCGCCGGGCGAGCTGTTCGACACCACCGGGCGCCTCCATCCGGAATTCGCCAGCCTCGCCCCCACCGGCGATCGCCGCATGGGCGCCAATCCCCACGCCAACGGCGGTGCGCTGCTGGTGCCGCTCCTGATGCCCGAGTTCCGCGACTTTGCCGTTGCCGTGCTCACGCCGGGCAGCGTCCGGGCCGAGGCCACCCGCGTGATGGGTCACTTCCTCGCCGAGGTGATGCGACGCAATCTGCCCAACAGCAACTTCCGCCTCTTCGGCCCCGACGAAACGGCCTCCAACCGGCTTGGCGCAGTCATCAACGTGACCGGCAAGGCCTGGATGGCCGACATCGAGCCCGCGGACGACCATCTTTCGGCCGATGGCCGGGTAATGGAAGTGCTCAGCGAACACCTCTGCGAAGGCTGGTTCGAAGGCTACCTGCTCACCGGCCGCCACGGCCTGTTCTCCTGCTATGAAGCCTTCATCCACATCGTCGACTCGATGTTCAACCAGCACGCCAAGTGGCTCAAAGTGTGCCGCCGGATTCCGTGGCGAAAGCCGGTGGCGTCCCTCAACTACCTGCTCACCTCCCACGTGTGGCGGCAGGACCACAATGGCTTCTCACACCAGGATCCGGGCTTCATCGACCACGTGGCCAACAAGAGCCCCGAGGTGATGCGCATCTACCTCGCGCCCGACGCCAACTGCCTGCTGGCGATCACCGACCACTGCCTGAAGAGCCGCAATTACATCAACCTGATCATTGCCGGCAAGCAATCGGAATGGCAGTGGCTCGACATCGAGTCAGCGGCCCGCCACTGCACCGCGGGGGCCGGCATCTGGCCATGGGCCAGCAACGACGACGGCGATCCGGACGTGGTGATGGCCTGCGCGGGCGATGTGCCGACCCTGGAAACCTTGGCTGCCGTCACCCTTCTCCACGTTGACGTGCCGGACATCCGCATCCGCCTCGTCAACGTGGTGGACCTGATGACCCTGCAGCCGCCCGCCGAACATCCCCACGGCCTCGACGACGATGCCTTCGATGCCCTGTTCACCCGCGACAAGCCCATCGTCTTCGCCTATCACGGCTATCCGTGGCTGATCCACCGCCTCACCTACCGGCGCCACAACCACGCCAACCTGCATGTGCGCGGCTACAAGGAAGAAGGCTCCACCACCACGCCCTTCGACATGGTGGTGCTCAATAACATGGACCGCTATCAACTCGCACTCGACGCCATCCGCCGCATCCCGCGCCTGCGCAACCAGGTGGACGAAGCCAGCGAACGCTACCGTCAGACCATCGCCCGGCACCGTGCCTGGGTCAGTGAGCACGGCGAAGACATGCCGGAAATCCGCGACTGGCGCTGGACCAGCCCGTAGGTCGTAAGCACCCGCTGGACCCACCTTCCCCCAGCCGCTTAGCGCATTGAAGATGGTGTCCATCAATTTCTGATGGTGGACACGATGGACGTCGTTGTCCCGCGCCGAACCCGGCGCTCGCACAGCGAAGCTTTCAGGCGGTCGGTGGTCTCGGCGTGTTGTGACCCGGGCTTTGTCCCGGTGCAGGTCGCCCCGGCAGTCTCGGCGCTGTGGCTGTCGGTCGCGCCCTCGGACATGCGTGCAGGCATGGGCGCGTTGCTCGCCCAGGTGCTGGTGGCCACGTATCAGGACCATCTGCCGCTCTACCGCCAGGAAGGCATCTTCGGCCGGGCCGGGCTGGCGATCCCACAATCGACGCTGGCCCAGTGGGTGGGCCACAGCGGCGCGCCTTGTCCACGTCGAGTATGAAGCGCGTGTTCATGGTGTC
>JAFEFM010000366.1 GCA_018240585.1 Pseudomonadota bacterium | reverse complement strand
GCGGCCGCCGATCATCGAACACCCTGCGGACGACGCATGAAGCAGCTCGTCCTCGACATCCGCCCCGATGCGCCGCCGACGCTGGACAACTTCGTCTCCGGCGCCAACGCGGAACTCGTCGCCACCCTTGCGCTGCTGGCCGGCGAAACCACCGCGGCACAGCTTCCCGCCCGCAATCTGTACCTGTGGGGCGCGGCCGGCAGCGGCCGCAGCCACCTGCTGCGCGCCACCATCGCCCTCGCACGCGGGGATGGCCGGCCGACGCATCTGCTCAACGCCGCGGACATCGACGACGCGCTGCCTGATACGCCCGGCGCGCTGGTCGCGATCGACGATATCGATCGCCTCGGCGACCGGCCCGGCGCCGAGGCGCAGATCGCCCTGTTCAATGCCTTCAACCGCGCCCGCGGCAATGGCCAGTCGCTGCTGCTCGCCGGCCCCTGCGCGCCATTGGGCCTGAAGCTGCGCGAGGACCTGCGTACGCGCATCGGCCAGAGCCTGATCTACGAAGTGCAGCCACTCGACGACGATTCGCGCGCCGCCATCCTGCTTGCGCTCGCCGAACGGCGCGGGCTGCGTCTGGCCGACGAAGTGGTCGACTTCCTGCTGCGCCACGGCCGTCGCGAGCTGAGCAGCCTGCTCGCCGTGCTCGACGCGCTCGACGCCGCCTCGCTGGAACGCAAGCGCCCGATCACCGTCCCGCTGCTGCGCGAAATGATGCAGCAGGGGCTGGCGATCTGAGTACCCCGGCTGCTGACCCACCCTGATGATCCTGCACGGAAATCCCTGACGTGAATCTCGTTCTGTTCGACCTCGACAACACCCTCCTCGCCGGCGACTCCGATTTCGAGTGGGCGCAATTCCTGATCCGCAAGGGCGTGCTCGACCGCGAAGTGCAGGAGGCGAAGAACGTGCAGTTCTATGAGCAGTACAAGGCCGGCACGCTCGACATCTTCGAGTTCCTCGACTTCCAGCTCGCGCCGCTGGCGCGCCACCCGCGCGCCCAGCTCGACGCCTGGCACCGCGAGTTCGTCGAAACCATGATCCGCCCGATGATCACCGACAAGGCCCGCGCCCTGGTACGCCAGCACCTCGACGGCGGGACGCTGGTGGCGGTCGTCACCGCCACCAACAGCTTCGTCACCGGCCCCATCGTGCTGGGCGAACTCGGCATCCCCCACCTCGTCGCGACCATCCCGGCGCAGGAAGGCGGCGCCTTCACCGGCAAGCCGCGCGGCATGCCGGCGTTCAAGGCCGGCAAGATCGAGCGCGTGGACAACTGGCTGGAATCGCTCGGCCTGCACTGGGGCAGCTTCGAGCG
>JAFEFM010000365.1 GCA_018240585.1 Pseudomonadota bacterium | reverse complement strand
TGGCGACGAAGAAGGTGGCCTTGACCTGATGGCGCGCCAGCGTCTCGGCGATGAGCTCGGCGTGGCGCATGTTGCCGGTGTCGAAAGTGAGATACAAGGTGCCGCTGCTGCAGGCCGGCGCGGGCCCGGCCGCGGCGAGGCCGCTGACGGCCAGCAACGGCAGCAGGCGGGTCAGGCGATGGAGCAGGGTAGTCATTTGCGCCCTGCGTGGTCGAGAAAGAACACACCGTGCGGCGAACTGCCGACCGGGATCGAGCGGACGAGCTGCTTGGTGGTCAGGTCCACGACCTGGACCCGGCGCGCGAAGCGCGCGGTGGCCCACAACTCCTTGCCGTCGGCGCGCACCTCCATGTCGTCGGGGCCGCCGGGCACGTCGTATTTCTCGACGATGCTCATTGTGCGCGTGTCGAGCAGCACGATGCTGCCGTCCATCGAGCGGTTGGAGACGAAGTAGTAGCGTCCGTCACCCCGCGGCTGCAGGTTGTGGGTTGCGGTGCCGGCCGGAATCGTCTTCACCGTCTTCTGTTCGCGCCAGTCGATGATCTCGACGTGGCCTGCGCCCATGCAGGCGACCATCAGGTAGCGGTTGTCGGGCGACATCAGGATGCCCGCCGGCGTGGCGCCGACCGGCAGGAACCACTCCGGTCGCATCGTCGCCAGGTTGATGGCGACGACTTCGTTGGAGTCCTGCAGGGTGACGAAGACGTAGCGGCTGTCGTCGTCGAAGGCGAGGTGGGACGGTGTCTTGGGTGCGTGCAGGCGGCCTTTCAACTGCATCGTCTGGGCATCGTAGACATCGACGCGGTCAAGGCGCAGCGAAGTGGTGACGAACAGCTTGCGGTCGGGCGAGAAGCCGAGCTGGTAAGGGTCGGAGATGTCGCGCACGCGACGCTGTTCCTTGCCCGTCTTCGGGTCGAAGTAGACGAGCTGGTTCGATGCCGAGCAGGCCACGATCAGCGAGCTGTCGTCCGGCGTGGGCAGCAGGTGGTGGGGCTCCTTGCAGGCGATCTCCTTGCCGATGACCTGGTAGGTGGCGGTGTCGATGATGCTGACCGTGCCGTCTGCGGAATTCAGCGCCACGGCGACACCGGCGTGGGCCAGGGGTGCAAGCAGAACCGTCGCGCCGCAAAGGGCTTGCAGCGCGCGTCGGGTGAGGGTCGATGGCATGCGGGCGGAGCCGGGTGCTGGTAGTGATACGGGATTCTGACGCATCTTCACAATTCAGTACATTGTGCAAACAGTTGCGCAAACATGCCTTGCGAAACTGCAGCCTGACAACGTTTCGCGGCGCTCACGAGCGTCGCAGGCCCGAAGCCCGGACTCACAACAAGCGGGCGGGGCGGAAACGGCGGCAAGACACCGAAGGAGGAGAAGGGGCATGTCCGACATCCACGGTCAGGGCGCTGGCAAGGCGGGGCTCGAAGGTCCGCTCGACACGTTTCCACGGCTGCTGATGCATCACGCCCGCGTGCGGCCGCAACGGCCGGCGATGCGCGAGAAGGAGTACGGCATCTGGCAGACCTACACCTGGGCGCAGGTGGCCGAGAACGTGCGCGCCATCGCCTGCGGGCTGGCGCAGCTCGGATTCCGGCGCGGCGACCGCCTGGCCATCGTCGGCGACAACCGGCCGCGGCTGTACTGGTCGGTGGCCGCCTGCCAGTGCCTGGGCGGCATCCCGGTGATGATGTACCAGGATGCGGTCGCGCAGGAGATGGTCTATGTGCTGCAGGATGCCGAGATCAGGTTCGCCGTGGTCGAGGACCAGGAGCAGGTCGACAAGATGCTCGAGATCGCCGGCGAGGCGCCGCTGCTCGAGCACGTGATCTACGACGATGCGCGCGGCATGCGGCACTATGCCCAGAGCCTGCTGATGGGCCTGGACGAACTGCAGGAGATGGGCCGCATCCACGACCGCAACCAGCCGGACTTCCTCGAGCGCGAGATCGCCAAGGGC
>JAFEFM010000364.1 GCA_018240585.1 Pseudomonadota bacterium | reverse complement strand
GGTTTGTCGAACTCGTCGCTGTCGACATCCCAGTGATGGATGGGAGCCAGGTGACGCGGCCGCCCCTTCAGCCAGTTGCGCGTGGACTGCTGCCGGTCAAGGTCGGCCAGATAGACGATCTCGTCGTTCCTCGCGAACCAGCTCGCCAGATGTATCGCCAGAGTCGACTTGCCGCTCCCGCCCTTGGGATTGGCCACCATGATCCTGCGCATCGTGATTGCTCCTGGCAGAAAAAATATCGAAATGGTCCATGCGGTTCGTGCATCTTCGTCTCACCCCGGAGGTCGCCATGCACGCTGAAGTCGAGCCTGCCACCGAACCCCCGGCCAAGTCGAGCCCCAAGGCGAAGAAGCACGCGCCGGCGAGGCCGGGGTGAAGAGGAGCGAAGCGGTGCGAGCCGGGCCGCGGATGCCTGCCCGCGCCGACGATGCGCACCTCATGAAGGCGGCCGGATCCGGCCCGGCCGGCCGAGGAAACGAGGCGCCAGGGTGGCGCCGAGGACAGGGGACTCAGCGGCGAAGGCCGATGGCCGGCCAGCCGCTACCGGCGACTACTCCCTCGACCATGTCTGGGTACGCCCGAACAAGGTGATCCCGACATAGCCACGGACCAGGAGTCTGCGGTCATCCTCCAGAAGCCGGAGGGTGCAACGGTAGATCGTGCCGTCCTCAGGATCGAGGATCTCTCCTTCCAGATCGTCCTTCCCGGCCTTGCGCGAGGCCGTCAGGATCAACAGGCCTTGAAGCGGCTGATTCCTCCTTTCTCCCGGGCAGCTTTCGCAACGTGCATTCGAGGGCACGCCCGGGCGCGGGAACACGGTCGTGATCCGTCCCTCGTACAAGCCCCGATTTTCCGAGATCTGGACCAGCGCTTCGGACTGGCCGCTCCTGTCACCGAACACCCGCCAGAGACCGACCGGCGAGGCGGTCACCGATTCGCTCGCGGCACAGCCTGCGGCGAAGAACAGCGAAAACAGCAGCGACAGAGTGAGTCGCACGAGGAGGCTTGCGCTCGATGAATGGCGGGAGTCCATGCCGTCGCGGACGCCGCTCAGCGCGCCGCAGGACAAAGGAATGCGAAAGCTCGCAACCATCACGCCACGGCAGCTTTCGTCATCCGGGCTGACCCAAGGCCAGCACCGCATTGCTTCCGCCGAAGGCGAAGGAACTGGACAGCGCCACGCGGAGATCTGCCGCATCCTGCCCGACGCCCAGCACGTGCCGCACTCCCCGGCATGACACGTCGACTTCCTCGCACCCCGCAGTGGGAGGAATGCGCTGCCGGCGCAGGCTCATCACGGTGATGCACGCCTCGAGCGCCCCGGCCGCGCCCATGGCGTGGCCGTGCATCGACTTCGTGGCGCTGACCCTCAAGGCGGCCGCATCTGCCTCGAAGACGGCGCGCAGCGCGGCGATCTCCGTTGGGTCGCCCTCCGGCGTGGCGGTCCCATGGGCGTTCACGTACTGCACCTGCCTCGGCACGAGCTGTGCGTCCCGCAACACCGCGCGCAGCGCCCTCACCTGTCCATCCTGGGATGGCTTGGTCAGGTGGCTATGGTCACAGCTCGCGCCGAAACCGAGCATCTCGGCAAGGATCGTTGCGCCGCGCGCCCTTGCATGTTCGTAGTCTTCCAGCACCAGCGCCGCCCCCGCCTCGGCCAGCACCAGACCCGCTCGATCCGCCGAGAACGGACGGCACGCCCGCGGGGCCGACGCCTGGTCTCCCTCCGC
>JAFEFM010000363.1 GCA_018240585.1 Pseudomonadota bacterium | reverse complement strand
TAATGCACGTTCGAGCCCTTGTTCAGCACGATGCGCTTGCCCTTCAGCTCGGCCAGCGTCCTGATCGGCGACTCCTTCGGCACCAGCACCTTCTCGGCGCGCGGCGCGGGCGGCTCGTTGCCGACGTAGACCAGATCGGCGCCCGCCGCCTGCGCGAACACCGGCGGCGTCTCGCCGACCACGCCGAGATCGATGCTGCCGACGTTGAGCCCCTCCAGCATCTGCGGCCCGGCCGGGAACTCGGTCCATGTCACCTTCACGCCTTCGGCCTTCAGCTTCGCCTCGAGGTCGCCGCGCGCCTTGACGATGGACAGGGTCGAACCCTTCTGCCAGCCGATGCGGATCTCGGGGCTTTCCGCCAGCGCGTGCGGGGCGGCGAGGGTGAGCGGCAGCGTGGCAGCGGCAAGCAGGCCTTTGAGCAGGAAACGGCGGTTCGTATTCATCGTGGGCTCCTCGGGTTTCACGGGTTCGATCGGGGAGACCGGTTTGCGCCGGTCGATGGCGCAAATCTAAATAGCCGGCGCCTTTTCACGAACCAAGAAAATCCGATTTGCTTAGGCGGGGGCCGCTGGATTGCTTTGCAGGATTCGAGCAAAGGCATCGTGGCATCTCGCCACTGCGGCTGCGCGACGCTATCATTCGTGCTGCCCTGCAGCAGACGGTGCCTCGCATCGCAAGAATTGACTGCCGGCACACCATGAACCCTTGCTGACGAGGCCTTCCCGATGGCGCTGGATACCTGGCTCGCTTTCTTCACCGCTTGTTGGGTGATCAGCCTTTCACCGGGCGCCGGGGCGATTGCCTCGATGTCGTCCGGGCTGAACTTCGGCTTTCGCCGTGGCTACTGGAATGCGGTCGGGCTGCAGCTCGCGCTGATCGTGCAGATCGCCATCGTGGCTGCCGGGCTGGGCGCCATTCTGGCGACGTCCGAGTTTGCCTTCGAGGCCATCAAGTGGTTCGGCGTGGCCTATCTGGTTTACCTCGGCTGGAAGCAGTGGCGTGCCGCGCCTGACTCAATGCCCACCGATGACGCAGAAGTGGCGGTCGCACGGCCGCTGGCGCTGGTGATGCGCGGCTTCGTGGTCAATGCCAGCAACCCCAAGGCGATCGTCTTCATCCTCGCGGTGTTGCCGCAGTTCCTCGATTCCGGCCGGCCGCTGCTGCCGCAGTACCTGACGATGACGGCAACCATGGTCACCGTCGATCTCGTCGTGATGGCCGGCTACACCGGGCTTGCCGCCAGGGTCCTGCGCCTGCTGCGCGAACCGCGTCAGCAGCGCATGCTCAATCGCGTGTTCGGCAGCCTGTTCGGCGCCGCCGCCGCGCTGCTGGCGACGGTCAGGCAGGCCGCGCACTAGGCTTGCGCCTGGGGCAGACGGGCGCCTGCGTTTCAGTTCAGCAGGGATCTGGCGATCCACCCCACTACCGCGCAGGCGGCGATGACGGGGATCACGCCGCGCCTGTAGCGCAGTAGCGCCACCGCCGCGGCTGCGGCGATCAGTGCGGACACCGCGTCGAACGGTCCGGCGAGGCCCTGCGGCCACAGCACGTGGTAGCCGAAGAACAGCGCCAGGTTGAGGATCACGCCGACCACGGCGGCGGTGATGGCGGTCAGCGGGGCGGTGAATTTCAGGTCGCCATGGGTCGATTCCACCAGCGGCCCGCCGGCGAGGATGAACACGAAGGACGGCAGGAAGGTGAACCAGGTCACCACCATGGCCGCGGCGGCGCCGGCCAGGAACAGCGCATCCGGTCCGAACAGCGCCTTCAGGTAGCCGCCGACGAAGCCGACGAAGGCGACCACCATGATCAGCGGTCCCGGCGTCGTCTCGCCCAGCGCCAGCCCGTCGATCATCTGCGTCGCCGACAGCCAGCCGTAGTGCTCCACGCCGCCCTGATAGACATAGGGCAGCACCGCGTAGGCGCCACCGAAGGTCAGCAGCGCGGCCTTGGTGAAGAACCATCCCATCTGCGTGAGCGTGTCGGCCCAGCCGCGTGTCGCCGCGAGCAGGCCGATCGGGACCGCCCACAGCGCTGCGCCGCCCAGCGCCACTCGCGCAAGTCCGCTCCAGCGAAGGCGCGCATGCGCCGGCGCGGGCGTGTCGTCGTCGATGAGTGCGGGGCCGAAGGATTTGCCGGCCTGGCCGTGGCCGCCGGACCCGCCGAAGTGCTGCGGGGCGATTCGGCCCCCAGCGAAGCCGAGCAGCGCCGCAGCGGCGACGATGGCGGGGAAGGGCACGTCGAGCGCAAAGATCGCGATGAAGGACGCCGCCGCGATGCCCCACAACCAGTTGTTCCTGAGCGCCCGCGAGCCGATGCGGTGCGCCGCCTGCAGCACGATGGCCGTCACCGCCGGCTTGATGCCATAGAACAGCCCGGCCACCAGCGGCACATTGCCGAACGCCACATACACCCAGGACAGGCCGATCAGGATCAGCAGCGACGGCAGCACGAACAGCGCCCCGGCGACGATGCCTCCCCAGGTGCGATGCATCAGCCAGCCGATGTAGGTGGCGAGCTGCTGTGCCTCGGGGCCGGGCAGCACCATGCAGTAGTTCAACGCGTGGAGGAAGCGCCGCTCCGAGATCCAGCGCCGGTTCTCGACCAGCTCCTGGTGCATGATCGCGATCTGCCCGGCCGGCCCGCCGAAGCTGATGAAACCGAGCTTTAGCCAGAAGGCGAAGGCTGTACGGAAGCTGACCGCGGCGGGGCGTGATGAGTCCGGCATGGTGGGGCGATCGTCCATCATTGGAGGGGGGCGTGGAACGGGTAGGCGCGCTCAGGCCGTGAGCGCCTGGCGCAGGTCCGCCAGCAGGTCGTCCACCGGCTCGATGCCCACTGAAATGCGAAGCAGGTCGTCCGGGCAGCGCGTGCCGGGGCCCTCGACGCTGGCACGGTGCTCGATCAGGCTCTCCACCGAGCCGAGCGAGGTCGCGCGCTTGAACACCTGCACCCGGGCGGCGACTTCGCGCGC
>JAFEFM010000362.1 GCA_018240585.1 Pseudomonadota bacterium | reverse complement strand
TCGACACCGTACAACGCGTCGGCATCGAGCCCTTCAAGACTCGCGTCTATGCCGACCGCCAGCCGCACAGGAAGCCTGCCCATGTCTGACAAGATCATCAAGAACGGCCGCATCGTCGCCGACGCGCGCCTGACCGTGACGCTCGCCGAGGGGGAAGTGCCCGCCGACATCGCCGTGCCGGCCGGGCCCGTGCTGGTTCCACTGGCGGTCTGGCAGGCGCGCCGCGACGAATTGCTGCCGCGCGCAGGAAGCGGCGAACTCGGCGTGTGGCTCGCCGCAGGCGAGGACGTGGCGGCGCTGGCCGACGATGCCGTCAACTTGCAGGTCATCGCCCTGCAGTTCCCGAAGTTCACCGATGGCCGCAGCTACTCCGCCGCCACCCTGCTGCGCAGCCGCTACGGCTATCGCGGCGAACTGCGCGCGATCGGCTACGTGCTGCGCGACCAGTTCAACTACATGACGCGCTGCGGCTTTGACGCGCTGGAGCCGCAAGCCGGCCGCTACACCGACGAACAGCTCGAGGCGGCCGTAGCCAGCATCGACGACTTCACCCAGCCCTACCAGAGTTCGGTGAAGGATCCGCTGCCGCTGTTCCGCCGCGTCGATCGCGGCACCGGCCCGCAGGTGCAGGCATGAACGCCGGCGTCTCCCTGCTGCGTCCCGCGCCCGCCAATCCCGCCACGCGCCCGGAACTCACCGAAGCGCTGCGTGCCGCCGTCGCGGCCAAGGCCGACGCCGCACGCGCCTTCCTCCGTGAAGCGGCGGCGGAATTCGGCACCGCCGGCGAGCTCACCTTCGCCAACAGCTTCGGCGCCGAGGACATGGTGCTGACCGACCTGATCCTGCAGGCCAAGCTCTCCATCGAGATCTTCTCGCTCGACACCGGCCGCCTGCCGGCCGAAACCTACACGTTGATCGGCGAAGTCGAGAAGCGCTATGGCGTGAAGCTGAAGATCTACTTTCCCGACGCCGACGCGGTGGAGCAGTTCGTACGCACCCACGGCATCAATGCCTTCTACGACTCGGTGGAACTGCGCAAGGCCTGCTGTGGCGTGCGCAAGATGGAGCCGCTGCGCCGCGCGCTGGCCGGCAAGAAGGCGTGGATCACCGGATTACGTGCCGCGCAGTCCGTCACCCGCACCGGCATGGCCGCGCGCGAGTTCGACGAGGGCAACGGCCTCGAGAAGCTCAATCCGCTGCTCGAGTGGAGCGAAGCCGAGGTATGGGCCTACATCCGCCTCTTTGATGTGCCCTACAACGCACTGCACGACCAGTTCTATCCGAGCATCGGCTGCGCGCCCTGCACCCGCGCGATCGCCGTGGGCGAGGACGTGCGCGCCGGCCGCTGGTGGTGGGAAGACCCCACGACGAAGGAATGCGGCCTGCATGTGAGCGAGCGCTGAGCCATGAAAGTCCTGTACCCGGCCAATCGCGCCCAGACCAATCGCCGCCCCGCCAACGCCCGGCCCGCCCTGCTGCAGCGGCTCGACGCCCTGCGCGCCGGCCTGCGCGCGGCGCTGCGCGCCTTCCGCACCGCGACACCCACGAAACGCTGAACAGAATCATGTCGACCCTGACCAAACAGACGCTGTCCCACCTCGACTGGCTCGAGGCCGAAGCCATCCACATCCTGCGCGAAGTCGCCGGCCAG
>JAFEFM010000361.1 GCA_018240585.1 Pseudomonadota bacterium | reverse complement strand
GGTCGAAGATCACGAACGAGAGTTCCGGGTTGATGTCGCGGAACTTCTCCAATTCACGCGCGTGCGTCTTGCCGAAGTAGCGGTCTTCCCAGGTCTGGTAAACCGTTGTCGGTATCGACTGCTCGACGGCCTGCAGCTTTTCACGATCCGCGACGAGCTGAAGTGGCAGTTCGTTCGTCAGGTAATATCTGCCGCGGCTCAGGCAGCCGAGTATGCGTCGCACGGAGTCATCCTGTGTGCATGAAAAGTGTTTCCGGGGGGCGCCATGAGGCTTGAATTATAATCGCGGCTGGCATCGATACGCACCCGACACCTCCTCAATGCGTCTGGCAATCTTCATTCCTTCCTTCGGCGACGGCGGTGTCGAGCGCATGCTGGTCAATCTGGCCGGCGGCCTGGCGGCGTTGGGTGTGGCGGTCGATTTCCTGACGCGGCACCGCGGCGCGCCTTACCTCGACGAACTGGATCCGCGTGTGCGGCTGATCGACGGAGTGCGTAATGGGATCGCAGATGTGCAACCCTTCCTGTGCCGTTACCTGCAGGACGCCAGACCGGATTTCGTACTGTGCGGCAAGGACGAATCCGCCTTCGCCGTTCTTCTTGCGCGCCGCCTCGCCAGGGTGCAGACCGGTCTGATCATGCAGCCGGGTACCAATTTCTCGGCACGGCTGGCAGAACTGAGGCCTTACGCGCGGTGGCGCATGAGGCTGAAGGTGCGCTTCGTCCATCGTGCTGCCATTGCGGTGGTGGGCAATTCCGAGGGCGTGGTCGAGGACATCGCAAAAGTTGCCGAGCTGCGTCCCGAGCAGGTGCATCTGATCCGTAATCCGACGATCACTCCCCGATTGTTGACGCAGGCGGCCGAGCCGCTCGATCACCCCTGGTTCGCTGCCGGTGCGCCGCCGGTGATCCTGGGAGTCGGCCGCCTCGGCAAGGTCAAGGGCTTCGATGTGCTGGTGCAGGCCTTTGCGCAGGTGCGGCAGGCGCGGCCGTGCCGCCTGATGATCCTCGGCGAGGGGCGTCTGCGCGCCGCGCTGACGAAGCAGGCACGCGAACTCGGCGTGGAGGCGGATTTCGCGCTGCCCGGCTTCGATCCCAATCCATACCGCTATCTCGCGCGTGCGGCCTTGTTCGTGCTGTCTTCGCGCCGCGAAGGGGCACCGAATGCGCTGATCGAGGCCCTCGCGCTCGGAACGCCGGTGGTCTCTTCGGACTGTGCGTCGGGACCGGCGGAAATCCTGCGCGCCGGGGCGGTTGCGCCCCTCGTGCCGGTGGACGATGCGCCGGCGCTGGCGCGCGCCATGCTGGCGACGCTCGACCGGCCCGGTGATGCGCTCGGTCGCAAGGCTGCGGTGGCCGAATACAGCGTGGAAGCGTGCGCGGAACGCTACCTGGCGCTGTTCCAGTCCCTCGCCGCAGAGGCTTGTGCATGACGACGATCGCAATCTTCGCCTCGACTTCCGGGCACAGCGGCGTTGACCGGGCGATGAAGCACCTGGTGCCGGAACTCGTCGGCCGTGGCTACACGGTCGATCTGCTCAAGGTGCGCCGCCATGGGCCCGACATCCGCTTCGAGCATCCGCGCTTCCGCGTGGTGGATCTGGGCACGCGACATACCTACACCGCAGTGTTCGCGGTCGCTCGCTATTTAAGGGCGAACCGCCCCGCCGTGCTGCTGAGCGACAAGGACCGCGTGAATCGCACCGCCCTGGCGGCGAAGTGGCTGGCCGGCAGCGACACGCGGCTGGTGTTCAGCTCCGGCACGACGATCTCAATCGATCTCGCCCATCGCGGCGCATTCGAGCGCTGGCTCCAGCGCAATTCGATGGGCAAGCTGTATGGCTTTGCCGATCGGGTCATCGTGACTTCGACCGGCGTGGCCGACGACATGGCGGCCTACACCGGCCTCGCGCGTGCGCACATCCTCCCGGTTGCGAGCCCGGTGGTGCCCGACGAATTCCTGCAGCGGGAGTTCGCGCGGCCCGACCACCCCTGGCTGCAGCCGGGCGAGCCGCCGCTGATCCTGGGTGTCGGCGAGTTGTGCGAGCGCAAGGGCTTCGACGTGCTGCTGCGCGCGTTTGCCTTGCTGCGCAGGGAGCGGCCGTGCCGGCTGATGATCCTCGGCAAGGGTGGCTGGCGCCAGCGCCTGATCGACCTTGCCGCTGAGCTGGGCGTTGCGGACGCCTTCGCCTTGCCCGGCTTCGTCGACAACCCCTATGCCTACATGGCCCACGCGAGCCTGTTTGCAATGACCTCGCGCTGGGAAGGGCTCGGTTTCGTGCTGATCGAGGCCATGGCTGCCGGCACGCCGGTGGTTTCGACCGACTGCCCGAGCGGCCCGGCCGAAGTGCTGCACGATGGCCGCTACGGCAGACTGGTCGCGGTCGACGATGCCGAGGGGCTGAAACGGGCGATGGCCGAAACCCTCGATGCGCCTCTGCCCGCAGCGACGCTCAAGGCTGCCATCCAGCCCTATACCGTGTCGGCGGCGACCGACGCCTATCTCAGGGCGTTCGGCCTGCCGGTTCGGGCGGCCTGAGCGAGCGGCCTGAACGGGCTCGCCTGCGCGGGCCGATGCTAAACTCCGCGCCTTCCGGCTGCAGGCACGGGACCCTCGTCCGGGAGGCGGTTCGCGGATCGCCGAGTCTCCCTCAACCCCCTTCTGGAGCCCGTTGGCTTATGTGTGGCATCGCAGGCGTCATTTCGAAGAACCGGCCCGCGGACCGGGAGGTGCTCGAGCGCATGGCCGCGGCGCTGGCGCATCGCGGTCCGGACGACCGGGGCTACTTCACCGAAGGTGACGTCGGACTGGCGCAGACGCGGCTCTCGATCATCGACCTGGCGCATGGCCATCAGCCGCTCTACGCGCGCGGCGACGAACTGGTCCTGGTCGCAAACGGCGAGATCTACAACGACCTCGAACTGCGTGCCGAATTCGAACGGGATGGCGTCCGCTACCAGACGCGCTCGGACAGCGAGACCATCCTGCACGCTTATGATCGCGACGGCGAGGCCTGCCTGGAGCGGCTGTTCGGCATGTTCGCCTTCGCCTTGTACGACCGTCCGCGCCGGCGCCTGCTGCTGGCGCGCGACCGGCTGGGCATCAAGCCTCTGTTTCTGGCGAAACTGCCTGACGGCTACGCGTTCGCTTCCGAGCTGAAGGGGCTGCTGCCGTCCCTGCAGCGGCGCGTCGGGATCGATGCCGACGGCCTCGTGCAGTTCCTGCACAACCAGTTCAGTTCCGGCCGCACGACGATACTGCGTGACGTCGAGCGCCTGGCGCCGGGCGAGGCGGTGCTGTTCGAGGATGGGCGCCTGGTGCGTCGCTGGCAATACTGGTCGGCACTCGAGGTGCAGCCGCAGCGCTTGACGCAGGAAGAGGCCATGGAGGCCTTCTCGCCCTTGATGGAAACGGTGATGCGCCAGCACATGCGCGCAGACGTGCCTTTCGGCCTATTCCTGTCCGGCGGGGTCGACTCCGGCACGTTGCTGGCGCTGTTGACGAAGTATGGCGACCAGCCGGTGCGCACCTTCTCGGTGGGCTTTCCGGGCACTGCCACACGGGACGAACTGCCGCCGGCGCTGGAGATGGCGCGGCGCTACGGCAGCATCCATACCGAGGTTCGCCCCGATCGGGACGAGATCTTCGGCCATCTGGCGGCCACCGTGTGGGCCGCTGACGACCTGATGCGTGACTACGCCAACATTCCGACCTCCCTGCTGGCGCGGCACGCCGCTTCGGAGCTGAAGGTGGTCTTCTCCGGTGAGGGGGGTGACGAGGTCTTTGCCGGCTACGGGCGCTTTCGGGGCTCCGCGACCGAGCGCTGGGCAAAGGGCCTGCTGCATCCGGGCTCGGGCGGCTTTCGCACCAGCGGCGCCTTGACCCGACGGGATCGCCGCCGCCTGCTCGGTAGCGAATTGCGTGCCGCTTTCCAGCGCGTGCGCCAGCCGTTCGTCGATGCCTGGCGGGCTTGCCCGCCAGCCTGGTCGACGCTGCAGCGCATGCAGTACGACGAACTGGTGACCGCGTTGCCGGACAATCTGATGGTGAAGGCCGACCGCATGATGATGGCTTGGGGGCTGGAGGGGCGGGTGCCTTTTCTCGACCACCGCATCGTCGAGTTTGGCCTGTCCTTGCCGGATGGCCTGAAGGTCGCCGGCGGGCGCGGCAAGGTGTTCCTCAAGGAGTGGGCCCGCCCCTGGCTGCTCGAAGAGGAAGTTTCGGCCAAGAAGCGCGGATTTCACGTGCCGATTGGCGAGTGGTTGAGCGGCGATTTCCTGGATCGCCTTGGTCACACGCTGCCGGCGCTGCCCGCGATCCGTGCATGGTTCGAGGCGGAGGAGGTGGCGCACTTGGTGCGGGCAAAGCGCGGCGGTAGCAGTGCAGCGACGCGGGTGCTGTTCGCACTGTTGCAGTTCGCGCTGTGGCACCGGATGTTCATCGACGGCAAGGGCGAGCGCCCGCCGGCGCAGGTCGACCCGCTCGACCTATTGGCTGGCTGAGTCAGCGCGATGACGCCGATGCTGCAACCGACGACTCCTTCGCGCCTCGCCGTGCTGATCTCCTTCTCCGGCGAAGGTGGGGTTGAGCGCATGGTGCTCAACCTCGTCGAAGGCTTTGCCGCGCGCGGTGTGCAGGTGGACCTGCTGGCGATCCGTGCTGACAGCGCTCATCTCGGCGCCTTGCCGGCAGGAGTCAGGCTGATCGACCTCGGCGTGCGCCACAGCGGCATGGCGGTGTGGCCGCTGGCGCGCTACCTGCGCAGGGCGCAGCCTGATGCGCTGCTCGCCGCCAAGGACCGGGCGATCCGCGCCGCGGTGATGGCGCGCTGGCTGGCGGGCAGCAAGGTACGCATCGTCGGCCGGCTGGGGACCAACCTGTCGGCGGCTCTCGAAGGGCGTTCAGGGCTGGCGCGCTGGCTGCGCGTGGCGCCGATGCGGCTGTTCTATCCACCGGTGGAGCGGGTGGTGTGCGTGTCCGAAGGCGTGCTGGAAGACACCGCCCGCCTCACCGGGCTGCCGCGCGATCGGCTGCAGGTGATCCGCAACCCGGTGGTGACGCCGCGCCTGGCCGAACTCGCGGCGCAGCCGGTGGAGCATCCGTGGTTTGCCGACCACGCCGTGCCGCTCGTGCTGGGCGCGGGCAGGCTGACCGAGCAGAAGGACTTCCCGACGCTGGTGCGCGCCTTTGCGAAATTGAGGCACGAGCGGCCAGCGCGGCTGGTCATCCTCGGCGACGGGCGCCATCGCGGGCGGCTGGAAGCGCTCGCCGCGGAGCTCGGCGTGGCCGACGACATCGCGCTGCCCGGTTTCACGCCCAACCCCTACGCCTGGATGGCGCGGGCCGATCTCTTCGTGCTCAGTTCCGCCTGGGAAGGCTCACCCAACGTGCTGACCGAGGCGCTGGCGCTGGGAACGCCCAGCGTGGCGACGGATTGCCCGAGTGGTCCGCGCGAGGTGCTGGACGGCGGGCGCTACGGCCCGCTGGTGCCGGTCGGCGATGCCGAGGCGCTGGGCGAGGCGATCTTGCGCACGCTGGCCGCGCCGCTGCCGGCCGCGGAACTGAAGCGCGCGGTGGCGGCCTACAATCGCGACGCATCAGCGCAGGCCTATCTCGCTGCGCTCGGGCTCACTGGAACTGACTGAATGCTGCTGTCGCTGAAATACAACTTCCTCTTCGTCCATATTGCCAAGACCGGTGGCACGTCGGTGCGCGACTCGCTGCGCCCCTTGCGCCTGCGCGATCCCTGGTATCCGGTGCAGTTCCTGTGCTCGCGGCTGTCGGCGCTGTCCGGCCACCGGCTGGGGATCAAGTTTCCGCGCCATTCGAAGATCATCGCCGCCAAGGAGATGCTGCCGGCGGAGACGTTCGACAACCTGTTCAAGTTCGTCTTCGTACGCAATCCGTGGGACCTGCAGGTGAGCTCCTTCCACCACATCCGGCGCGAGCGGCCGCACCTGATGAGCCACATCGAGACTTTCGACCAGTTCATCCGCTGGAAGCTCGATCCCGAGCGCCCCTACCAGTTCCATGTGGACACCAGCATCGAGCTGCAGAGCGACTATGTGATCGACCTGCACGGCAAGGTGCTGGTGGATTTCATGGGACGCTACGAGCACCTGGCCGAGGACTTCGACGAGGCCTGCCGCCGCATCGGCATCAAGCCGCCCGAACTGCTGCACAAGCGCCAGGCGACCGACCGCCAGAAGGATTTCCGCAGCTACTACACCGACGAGCTGGCGGAGATGGTGGCGAAGCACTTCGAGCCGGACATCCGGATCTTCGGGTACACCTTCGATCCACAGTGATCGGTGGCTCAGGCGGCCGGCGTATCCAGGGCAATCTCGCTGCCGCTCGCCAGCAGCCGCGCATAGGCGCCGTCCGCCGCAGCCAGCTCGGCATGCGTGCCGATCTCGACGATACGGCCGCGCTCCATCACCACGATGCGGTCGGCGTCGCGGATGGTGGACAGGCGGTGGGCGATGACGATCACGGTGCGGTTCTTCCGCAGGGTGTCGAGCGCGTCCTTCACCGCGCGCTCTGACTCGTTGTCGAGCGCCGAGGTGGCTTCGTCCAACAGCAGGATGGGGGCATCCTTCAGGAAGGCGCGGGCGATGGCGACGCGCTGGCGCTGGCCGCCGGAGAGCTGGCTGCCGTTGGGGCCGACGCGGGTCTGCAGGCCGTCGGGCAGCTTGGCGATGAACTCCCAGGCATGTGCAGCGCGGGCGGCGCGCTCGATGTCGGCGAGCGGCACCTGCGGGCGGCCGTAGGCGATGTTGGCCGCCAGCGTGTCGTCGAACAGAACCACCTGCTGGCCGACCCAGCCGATCTGGCTGCGCAGCCAGCCCAGTGGCAGGGTGCCAAGCGGCTCGCCGTCGAGCAGGATGCGGCCTTGCGTGGGCTCGAAGAAGCGGGTGATCAGGTTGACCAGCGTGGTCTTGCCGCTGCCCGAGGCGCCCACCAGCGCCACCGTCTCGCCGGGGCGGATCGCCAGCTCGAAGCCGTCGAGCGCCCGGCCGTCCTGCGCCGGGTAGCTGAAGCTCAGTTGCTCGAAGCGCAGTTCGCCGCGCGCGGCGGGACGGTCGGCGGACGTGGTGTCGGGCTCGGGCGGGGTGTCGAGCAGTTCGAAGATGCTCTGCGCGCCGGCCAGGCCGCGCTGTATCACCGAGTTGATGTTGGTCAGGCGGCGGATCGGCTCGAACAGCATCGACATCGCGGTGACGAAGGACACGAATTCGCCGGGCGTGAG
Source organism: Pseudomonadota bacterium (assembly GCA_018240585.1). Taxonomy (GTDB): domain Bacteria; phylum Pseudomonadota; class Gammaproteobacteria; order Burkholderiales; family Rhodocyclaceae; genus Thauera. The sequence continues at coordinate 4,219 of JAFEFM010000361.1, read as the reverse complement.
CTTGTTTTCCGCGGACAGCGCCGAGGCCGTCCAGATCACCGCCGATACGGCTGCAGCGGCGAGGACCTGCACCAGCGGCACGTTGGCAGACGACACGCGCACCGTGCGCATCGTCTGCTGGCGCAGGCGCTCGGAAATGACGGCGAACCTGCGGTCCTCATGCTCGTGCGCGCCGAAGAGCTTGATCTCGCGGATGCCGGTGAGCGATTCCTCCACCGCGCCGGTCATGTGCCCGGTGGTTTCCTGCATGGCGCGATTGGAGCCGCGCAGCTTGCGGCTGGCGACGCGGATCAGCCAGGCCACCACCGGTGCGATGGCGACGATCAGCAGCGTGAGCTGCCAGGCGGTGTAGATCAGGTAGCCGGTGAGGCCGACGATGATCAGCGAGTCGCGGATGATGATGATCCAGGCGTTGGAGAGCGCCGCGCCGACCTGCGGGATGTCGTACAGGATGCGCGACAGCATGCGCCCGCCGGCCTCGGCCTGATGCACCGACATCGGCAGGTGCATCTGGTGGCGGAACACCTGCTGGCGCAAGTCGGTGATCGCCTTGTTGGCGATCCACTGGCTCGAGACGCTGGCGGCGTACTCGGCAATCCCCTTGCCGAGGAAGGCAAGCATCAGGAACAGCGGCACCTGCCACTGCGCGGTGGCGCTCTTGCCGATCAGGCTCTCGTCGACCAGCGGCTTGAGCAGCGCCGGCAGCACCGGCTCCAGCGACGCGGCAGCCACCATCGCCAGCAGCGACAGCGCAACGACCTTGTAGTAGGGCTTGAGCGAGCCGAGCAGGCGGCGGTAGAGCTGGATCGAGGCCTTCATTCCCGGTGCAGCACCTTGTCAACCAGCAGGCTGGACCAGCCTTCGGCGCGGAACTTGGCATGCAGGGCGTCGGCGTCGTAGCGGGTTTCCAGCCAGGTCAGGAAGTCGACCGGGGCGCTGGCCGTCTCGGCGAGGTAAGAGGCGAAGAAGAAGTCGAGAACCCCCGTGCGGGCCTTCTTGAAGTGCCCGTAGCGCCAGTTGAGCTCCGCTGCTGCATCGGCCACCGGGTGGCCGAGATGAAGGATGCGGTAAAGGGCCGCACCCAGTCCGGCGCGATCCGCGCCAGATTTGCAATGCATCAGGGCCGGATACTCGATCTGTTCGAACAGCGCGCCGAGCGCCTTGATCTCCTGCACCCGCGGGGCATTGCGTGAATAAAGCTTGGTGTCGTGGAGGGCGATGCCCAGCTTGCGGCAGATATCCTTTTCGTAATGGTAGGTGCCGAAGTCGTTTTCGCCGCGCAGGTTGATGATGCTGCGAATGCCGTACTTGCGCTGGTACTTGCGGATCTGTGCCGGGCTGGGCTGGCTGCAACGGTACATTCCACCGCCCAAGTGGTAGAAGTTGTTGTAGACGGCCCGGATGAAGCCGTGGTCGACCAGGTGCATGTCGAGCCAGGCCTTGAGCCGGCCGCCTGGCGTCTTGAGGGGGTCCGGCCGGGTCATTTCGCCTTGTCGACGGTGAAGGGGATGTTTTGCACCGCCGGCAGGCGCGCGAGCGTGTCTGCGGTGATGCCGGCGGGCTGGCCGGCGCGGCAGGCGAAGGCGTCGGGCGCGATCGCATCGACCAGCGCGTCGCATCCGTCCGCGGTGGCCGGCACCACCCAATCCACCATTCGCAGCGCCGCCAGCAGCGGCAGCAACGCATGTGGCGAACCATCGGCCGCGGCGGGCGCGATCACCACCAGGCGGTCGCCGAGCGCGCGCGCGGCGTCGAGAAAATCGAGCGCGCCACCGTCGATGGCCGCGGGGGCGAGCGTGGCGACCACCGCCTCGCCGGCCGCGCGGGCGCGCTCGCGCACCGTGGCGATCGCGCCCGCGCTCACCACGCCCTGCGGCAGCGGTGCGTGGCGCTCCATCTCGGCTCGTACCTCATCCACCGTGGCGGTGGCGGTGCCCAGCTTGCCGACGACGATGCCGGCGGCGAGGTTGGCCAGCGCGGTGGCGTCGGCCAGCGACAGCCCGGCGGCGATGCCGCAGCCCAGCGCCGCCGACACCGTGTCGCCCGCGCCGGTGACGTCGAACACTTCGCGCGCGCGGGTGGGTAACTGGAAGGGCGTCGCGTTGCGTCGCAGCAGCGTCATGCCGCGCTCGCCGCGGGTGATCAGCAGCGCGTCGAGCTCGAGTTCGGCACGCAGGGCTTCGCCGCGCGCGATCAGCGTCGCATCGTCGGCGCAGGGGCCGACGATGGCCTCGAACTCGGCAAGGTTGGGCTTCACCAGGGTGGCGCCGCGGTAACGGGAAAAATCGGCACCTTTGGGGTCGACCACCACCGGCACGCCCTGCGTCCGTGCCTGCGCGATCAGCACCTGCACGCCGGCGAGCGTGCCCTTGGCGTAGTCGGACAGGATCAGCACGTCGGCTTCGGTGAGCAACTCGGCCACCGCCGCTTCCATCAGGCCGGCATGTTGCGCGGCGAAGGTCTGCTCGAAATCGAGCCGGATCAGTTGCTGGTGGCGGCTGATCACCCGCAGCTTGGTGATCGTCGGTGCATCCGACACCGTCTGCAGCCTGCAGCGCACCTGCTGCGCCGCGAGCCGTGCGGCGAGCAGGCGGCCGGCTTCGTCCTCGCCCACCAGGCCGACCACGGTGGTGCGGGCGCCCAGTGCGGTGGCGTTGAGCGCCACGTTGCCGGCGCCGCCGGCGCGCACTTCGTCCTCGCCCACGCGCACCACCGGCACCGGGGCTTCGGGCGAGATGCGCGAGGTGGCGCCGTGCCAGTAGCGGTCGAGCATGACGTCGCCGACGACGAGCACGCGGCTGCCGGAGAAGTCCGGGAGGGGAAGCAGCATGGGGGCGAACGCAGTCCGTAGCGGGAAGACGGGCGGATTATCCCATGGATCGGCGCCGCCCCGGTCCGGCGGCGCTCGCACGGTGCGGCTTCAGTAGCCCTGGAAGTCGCGCAGCAGCCACACCGTCGCGCGCCGGTGCAGCTTCGGATAAACGGCGATGTCGACCTCGCCCAGCCGCTCGGCGGCGGCAAAGCGCGCGCTGATCGCGCTCGCGTCGTCGCGGTCGGTGACGAACAGGAAGTGCTGGCCGGTCTGCTGCGTCAGCGGCGCGGTGAGGCCGTAGTGGTCGGTGATGTGGGCCTGCGGCTGCCAGCGCGCGTAGTGCGCAGGGCGCAGGTGGTAGATCAGTTGCGCCAGCATTTCGCGCTCGTCCGACAGCAGCACCAGATCGGGATGCGCCGAGGACTGCGCCGCGAGATAGGGCCGGACCGACTCGGCAAAAGCCTGCCAGCCGCGCGCGCGCTTGTAGGGGTCGTTGCGCGACGTGAGCTCCTTGCCGGCGAGCCGCCGCAGGTCGGGCCAGTGATAGGCGACCGGGGCCAGCAGCAGGTTGAACGCCACTGCCACGATCATCAGCCGCCAGCGGCCGCGTCCGCCCTGCGCCAGGAAGGCCGGCACCAGCACGCAGCCGCCGACGAAGATCGGCGCCGCCCAGTTGCCGTTGGCGCGCCCGGTGAGCGCCTGCAGGCCGACGACGGCCAGCAACGGCAGCACCAGCATCAGCAGGAAGCGAAAGCGTGTGTCCGCCCACAGGCTGCGCGTTCGCAGCAGCGCCCAGGCCAGGCCGACGGCGAGCAGCGGGCCGAACGACACCCACTGCGCACCCAGGAACTCGAAGAACTCGCCCGGCTTGAAGCCGCGCTGGGCGACCCCGGCGCCGCTCACGCGGGTGATCTCAGCGGTGTGCTGGAACGTGGGGAAGCCGTGCTGCCAGTTCCACCACAGGTTGGGCGCGAACACGGCAAAGGCGACGACCAGCGCCAGCCACGGCCCGGGCCGCAGCAATTGCCGCCAGCCGCCGGGATGCGCGAGCAGGGCGAGGAAGGCGGAGCCGATGAAAGCCGCCATCGTGTACTTCGACATCATGCCCAGCCCGGCCACCAGCCCGATCGCCAGCCAGCCGGCGGTGGCCCCGGTCTGCAGCGTGCGCCACAGCAGCAGCATGCCCAGCGCCCAGAGGAACAGCAGCGGCGCATCGGTGCTGACGAACAGCCCCAGCGCCGACACGATGGGCATCGTCAGGAAGGCGAGTCCGGCCCAGAAACCGATGCGCGCGTCGAACAGCCGCTGGCCGAGCTGCTGGATGACCAGCGCCGCGGCCGGATACAGGATCAGCGACGGCGCCTTCAGCGCCAGCAGGTTGTCGCCGAACAGCGCCTGGCACAGCGC
>JAFEFM010000360.1 GCA_018240585.1 Pseudomonadota bacterium | reverse complement strand
AGGACATCGAGTATGTGCTCAAGCGCTTGCGCACACCCGAGCAGTGGCAGCGCATTCACGCCAAGCTCGACGCCCTGACGCCGCCCGATCGCAGCACCGAATACTGGATCCTGAGCTCGGATGCGCAGATCCGCTACGGCAGCCCGCCGCCCGAGGTGGAAGCCTTCGGCGCGGGCGAGGCGCGCGTCGGCGAGTTGCGCATCGGCGGCCGCGAGGAGCCGATGATGGTGCGCAGCGCCAGCTTTCCGGCCGACGTGCTGCACGCGGCCCTGAGCTTTAGCGTCGGAGTCGACTCCGCCACCTATGCGCACACCCGGCGCGCCTTCCGCTCGGTGCTGGTGGGCAGCGTGTCGGCGGGGGTGGCGCTTTTTGCCGCGCTCGGCTACCTGATCACCCACCTCGGACTGGTGCCGCTGCGGCGCCTGTCGCACGAGGCGCAGGCGCTCAGCCCCAGCGCGCTGTCCCAGCGTCTGGTGGTGGCGCGCCTGCCCGGCGAACTGTGCGATCTGGCGCAGTCCTTCAACGGCGCGCTGGACCGTCTCGAAGCGGCCTACGCGCAGATCGAAAGCTTCAACGCGGACGTGGCCCACGAACTGCGCACGCCGCTCACCAACCTCATCGGTGAGACGCAGGTTGCGCTTTCACGCGAGCGCAGCATGGCGCACCTGGTCGATGTGCTGCAGTCCAACCTCGAGGACCTCGAGCGCTTGCGCAGCATCGTGAACGACATGCTGTTCCTCGCCCGGGCGAACCAGGGCGAGCGGCCGCAGCACTTGCGGCGGGCGTCACTGGCGGGCGAAGTGGAGCGCGCCGTCGACTTCCTGGACTTCCTGCTGGAGGAGGCAGGGGTGACGGTGCGGGTGCAGGGAGATGCCGAGGCGCCGATCGAGCGCGCGCTGTTCGGCCGCGCGGTGACCAACCTGCTGCATAACGCGATCCGCCACGCGCCGGCGCAGGCGCAGATCCTGGTCGAGGTTTCGTCCGCAGGCGGCCAGGCACGCGTCGCCGTGTCCAACCCGGGGCCGACGATTTCGCCCGAGCATCTGGGCCGACTTTTCGACCGCTTCTACCGGGTGGACGCGGCGCGCAGCAGCGGCGACGGCGCGAGTCATGGCCTCGGCCTGGCCATCGTCAAGGCCGTCGCGGCAATGCATGGCGGCACTGTGTTCGCCGAAAGCCGCGACGGCATCACCACGATAGGTCTTTCGGTCGCGACAGTGTGATGTTCCGCTCCGTCGCAGGTGCTAGCATGAAACGTCATCACTCTTCGGCCCTTTCGACAGACGGGTGTTGGCGAGCTTGCCGGCTGGCATGGCGCATCGCTTGGGCACAGGACGGTGAGGCGGCTTCCCGCGCTCTCTTGCGCGCGCAGGATGGGAGACGTTCGGGCGCAGGGTGAGCCGGATTCCCACCGAACAGGCTTCCTTCACGGAAGGAGGAATCGATGGGAACAAGGATTCTGCTGGATCTCATTGGAGGCGTGGCGCTGCTCCTGTGGGGGCTCCACATGGTGCATAGCGGCATCGTGCGCGCTTTCGGCGCCAAGATCAGGCGCTTTCTGGGCAGCGTCCTGAAGAGTCGGTTCCACGCCTTCGCGGCGGGTGTGGGCGTGACTGCCGTGTTGCAGAGCAGCACCGCTACTGCGCTGATGCTGAGTTCGTTTTCCGCCTCGGGGCTTGTCGATCTTGCGCCGGCGCTGGCGGTCATGCTCGGGGCGAACGTGGGCACGACGCTGATCGTGCAACTGCTCTCCTTCGACTCCTCTGCCGTGGCGCCGCTGCTGCTCGTGACCGGCGTCGTCGCGTTCAAGCGCGGTGCGCGCACCATCGTCAGAGACCTGGGGCGGGTTGCCATCGGTCTGGGGCTGATGCTGCTCTCGCTGCACACCCTGCTGGACAGCCTGGCGCCTGCGGAGCATGTCCCCGTGGTCCGCGAGCTGCTGTCTGCCATCACCGGCGAACCCGTGCTGACGCTTCTCATCGGCGCCGTGCTCACCTGGGCAGCACATTCGAGCGTCGCGACCGTTCTGCTGACGATGTCGCTGGCTTCGTCCGGCTTCCTCACGCCGGCCGCGGCGCTCGCCCTGGTTCTGGGCGCGAATCTCGGCAGCGCGCTCAATCCGCTGCTGGAGGGAATCGGGAGCGGCAATCCCGCCCACAAGCGCATGCCCCTGGGCAACCTGATCAACCGCGTCGTCGGCTGCATCCTGTTCCTGCCGCTGCTCGATCCGGTGGTGCGAGTGCTGGAGAGAATCGAGCCCAACCCGGTCCGTCTCGCCGCCGATTTCCACACCCTGTTCAACGTGGTCATGGCGCTGGCGTTCATCCTTCCGCTGGGCAGGTTCGCCCGGGGGCTTGAGCGCTTGCTGCCCGATGTGAGTCCGGCCAACGATCCCTCAGTGCCGCGTTATCTCGATCAAGGCGTCATCGAAACCCCCACGGTCGCGCTGGCGTGCGCGGCCAGGGAAACGATGCGAGTGGGCGACATGATCGATTCGATGTTGCAGCAGACGATGACGGCCATACGGACCAACGACAGGAAACTGGTCGCCGAGGTGAGTCAGCAGGACGATGTGGTCGACCGCCTCCACGAGGCCATCAAGCTGTATGTCCTCAAGATCACGCACGACAGCCTCGACGATGCCGAAGGCCGGCGGGCGATGGAGATCCTCAGCATGGCGATCAATCTCGAACATATCGGGGACATCATCGACAAGAACCTGATGGAGCTCGCCAGCAAGAAGATCAAGCGCCAACTGCGGTTCTCCACCGAAGGTGCGGCCGAGTTGCAGGAATTCCACCGCATCGTGCGGGATAACCTGAAGCTGGCGATGACCGTCTTCCTGTCAGGAGACCTGAAAGCGGCCAGGCAGCTCCTCGACGAGAAATCGAGGATCAGGGAACTCGAATTCTCGGCGTCGGAGAATCACATGGCGCGGCTGAAGGAAGGAAGAATCGAAAGCATCGAAACGAGTTCCCTTCATCTCGACATCCTGCGGGACCTGAAGCGCATCCATTCCCACATCTGCGCGGCTGCCTACCCTGCACTCGAGGCGGCAGGGAAACTTCAGCGGGCCGGGCGGATAAATCCGCTGGCCGGGGTAGAGCCGATGAAGGGTGCGTCGACCGGCGGCGACGGCGTGCTGAAGCAAGGGGATTCGTAAGCCGCATCGATCGAAGCGGATGACCTCGTAGCTGAAATCCGCGTTCGCGACGGACGCTCGGAACTCTCCCTCCAGGGGCGATCGGACGCTCGGAACTCTCCCTCCAGGGGCGATGCAGCGAGGTCGCGTCCGCTCAGGGGCGCCCTGCTGCGGGCGGCAGGATGGCAATCCACAGCCGTTCGGGCGGCACCGGGGCGCGGGTTTCGTGGGCGAATGCGGCCACGGTTTCGGCTTCCAGGCCGGGAAAGCGCTGGCGAATCGCGCTGATTTCATCGTCGCTGTTGCCGTCGCCGGTGAGCTTGTGAACCAGCACGCCACCGTCGCGCCGCAGGTCGGCCTCGCTCATCCACGGGCTCTGCGCGTCGCTGAACTCGAAGTAGGGGGTGGGCCTCTCGTCCGAATAGGCGGTCATGCCGCTGATCACCCAGCGATCGCCGGCGATGTATTTCAGGGGCCCCGGTTGGCGCTCATGCCACCAGGTGTGCATGAATTCGGCCTCTTCATGGCGCGGTGCGGCCGTCGTGTAGGGCGGTTTGCCGCTCAGCCAGGGATTGACCAGGATGCTCCAGCACACGCCGCAGACCTGCACCAGCAACAGGGCGAGCCCGAGCACGCCGAAGCGGCGCCAGCGTGCAGCACTGAGCTGGGGCGGGAAGAAGAGCACCAGGGCGAGCCCGGCGAGCGAGAAGAAGGAATAACCCCAGCGCGCAACCAGCTTGATGTCGGCCGTCACCGCGAACAGCTCGGTCACCAGGATCGGACCGATTGCCATGATGAGGATGAAGCGGCGGTCGAACGAGCGAAGGCTGAAATTCCTGTCGCGCCAGCGCACGAACGGGACATACAGCAGCAGCATGGGCAGCAGGGCGCCTATCTGTTCGAGCAGGAACCACAGCGGCGCATAGTAAGGGTGACGTGCCTGAGCCAATGCATGGGTGCCGGGCTGCAGGCCGCCCTGGGCGAGGTTCATGCTGTCCATCGCATAGTGGAAGGGCGCGAAATCATGCGTGATCAACCACCACAGGTTCGGCGAGGCGACCAGCACGGCCGCCGCGATGCCGGCGAGGAAGGACTTGCCACGCATTGCCCGGCGCCCCTCCGGCAACGCGAACAGGGCGAACAGCATGACCACGAACAGGATCGCGGATTCGTACTTCGCGAGCGTGGCGAGTCCGGCGAACACGCCGACGCGCACCCAGCGGAAAAGGTCCGGACGCTGCAGTGCTTCGCGAAAGGCCCAGGTGGCCAGAGCCCAGGTCGCGAGCATCGCCACGTTGGGATTGAAGGTGATGGCGCTGATGTTGTAGTAGTAGATGCCCTCGAGGACGACCACGGCGAGCAGCGCGCCAACCGGTCCGACGATGGGGAGCGCGATCCTGCGCACCGCCCAGAAGCAGGTCACGACCGACAACTGCCCCAGCAGGTAGATCGGCCATCCCACGGTGCCGAACAGGTCGGAGAACAGGGCGGTAAGCCACGGCGCAAGGAACGGGTGCTTGTCGTAGCCAGACAGCCACATGCGGCCCCAGGCCAGACCTTCCAGCGAGTCGGCAGGCGCGTTGTGGTAGAGCAGGGCAGGGAGCAGGGTCCACACCAGGACGTGGCCGGCGCACAACCAGCGGAAGATCCGGCTCGCCGTCTCCGCGGTGACGGCGCTGGCGGGCTCTTCCACAGGGGGGAACATCGCACCGGACCGATTGGCGGCATCCGCCTGTCCGGGCGACGCGAAACGCACGGCGGGCATTGTGTGTTGCCGGGTGGGGATCAGATCAGTAACCATAAGGT
>JAFEFM010000035.1 GCA_018240585.1 Pseudomonadota bacterium | reverse complement strand
GCTCGGAACTGCTGACGCGCGCCGGCCTCACCGTGCGTGGACCGGTGGATGTCGACGCGCCGCCGCTCGTCCTGCACGACGCTCACGGCGGCGTCGCCATTCATGCGCTGCCCTACGGCGAGCCCACGGTGGTGCGCGGCGCCTGTGGCGACGAGGCGATCGCCGACCATCACGCGGCGCTGGCCGCGCAATTGCAGGCGGCGCGCGCCAGGCAGCCGGCCGGCATGCGCGCGGTGGTGGTGGCGCACGCCTTCGTGCTCGGCGGCAGCGAGAGCGAGTCGGAGCGGCCGCTGTCGGTGGGCGGCAGCGGCGCGGTCGGCGCCGACGTGTTCGACAGCTTCGACTACGTTGCGCTCGGCCATCTGCACCGGCCGCAGCAGGCCGGAAACGAGCGCATCCAGTATTCCGGCTCGTTGCTGAAGTATTCCTTTGCCGAGGCCGATCATGTGAAGTCGGTGAATCTGGTCGACATGGATGCGCAGGGCCGCTGCGCCGTGCAGCGCATCCCGCTCGTGCCGCGGCGCGACCTGCGCATCGTCGAGGGCGAGCTCGACGCGCTGATCGCCGCCGCAGCCGCCGACCCGGCGCGTGACGACTACCTGCTGGCGCGGCTCACGGACCGCGGCGCGCTGCTCGACGCCATGGGCAAGCTGCGCACCGCCTATCCCAACGCGCTCGCCATCGAGCGCCCCGAGATGGTGGGCGACGGACCGGGTCGCGCCGCGGCCGACCACCGCCGCATCCGCATGCAGGACCTCTTCGCCAGCTTCCACGAGGACACCACCGGCCTCACCGTCGAGCCGGAGGCCGCCGCCGCGCTGGAACGCATCATCGGCCGCCTGGAACACGAGGAGCGCCACGCATGAAGCCGCTCAAGCTCACGCTGCAGGCCTTCGGCCCCTTCGCCGGGCGCGAGGAAGTGGATTTCACCCGCCTGCCTGCCGGCGCGCTGTTCCTGATCTCCGGCCCCACCGGCGCCGGCAAGACGTCCATCCTCGACGGCATCACCTATGCGCTGTATGGCGACACCTCGGGCGGCGAGCGCAGCGCGCGCGAGATGCGCAGCCACCACGCCGACGACGCGCTGCAGACCGAGATCGAGTTCGAATTCGCCCTCGGCGAGCG
>JAFEFM010000359.1 GCA_018240585.1 Pseudomonadota bacterium | reverse complement strand
TCATCGACTCCAACGGAGTGCCCGTCGGGTCGGTAAACGAAAAAAGCCGGCTGATCGCCGGCTTTTCCCTGAAACTGGTGCCCAGAAGAGGACTCGAACCTCCACGCCTCGCAGCGCTAGTACCTGAAACTAGTGCGTCTACCAATTCCGCCATCTGGGCAGGGACGCGCATAATAGCAAAGGCGCTTGCGGGAGGAAAGGGGTTTTTCAGCGCAGATTTGCGACCCCGCGCCGCCGCGTGGGCGGACGAATCCGAATCGAGCGCCATCGGGCAATGGAAACAAAAAAGCCGCTCCGAAGAGCGGCTTTCCTGTGAAACTGGTGCCCAGAAGAGGACTCGAACCTCCACGCCTCGCGGCGCTAGTACCTGAAACTAGTGCGTCTACCAATTCCGCCATCTGGGCAAGAGCCGCGCATTATAAGCACAAATAGAAGAATGTCAATGAATCACAAGAAAAGAACCAAAGAAACGTCCGCAACAGGCAAATCCGCCGGCCACGGCGCAGCGAAGGCCCCGAGGCCGCGGCTGAGCGGCACGCGCCTTGCGGATCCGTATTTCGAGCGCGAGTCGCAGAAATACGAGCAGCCGCTGCCCAGCCGGGAGTACGTCCTGGACATCCTGGCCGACCGCGGCGTGCCGATGCCATTCCCCGCGCTGGCCGAGGCGCTGGACATCCAGCCTCACGAGCTGGAGCACTTCGACCGCAGGCTGCGTGCGATGGAGCGCGATGGGCAGCTCATCCGCAACCGCCGCGACGCCTACCTGCTGCCCGACAAGGCCGACCTGATCAAGGGACGGGTCGAGGGCCACCCCGACGGCTTCGGCTTCCTGCGCCGCGACGACGGCGGGCCCGACATCTTCATCGGCGCCCGCGACATGCGCGAAGTGCTGCACGGCGACCGTGCCATCGTGCGCATCTCGGGCGTCGATCGCCGCGGCCGGCCGGAAGGCCGCATCGTCGAGGTGCTCGAGCGCGCCAACAAGCGCGTCGTCGGCCGCGTGCTGAACGAGCATGGCGTGATGATCGTGGTGCCGGAGAACCGGCGCCTGGCGCAGGACATCCTGATCGCGCCGGGTGGGAAGAAGCCGGAGGCCGGGCAGGTGGTCACCGTCGAGCTGGTCGAGCAGCCGACCAAGTACGCCCAGCCGATCGGTCGCATCGTCGAGGTGCTCGGCAACTATGCCGACCCTGGCATGGAGATCGAGATCGCGCTGCGCAAACACGATCTGCCGTTCGAGTTCTCATCCGAGGCGAAGGCCGAGACGCGCAAGCTGCCGCTGAAGGTGCGCAAGAAGGACTGGGTTGGCCGCGAGGATCTGACCGCGTTGCCGCTGGTCACGATCGACGGCGAGACGGCGAAGGACTTCGACGACGCGGTGTATTGCGAGCGCCAGGGCCGCGGTTACCGGCTGGTGGTGGCGATTGCCGACGTGTCGCACTATGTGGCGGCCGGCGGGGCGCTGGACCTCGACGCCTACGACCGCGGCAACTCGGTGTACTTCCCGCGCCGGGTGATCCCGATGCTGCCCGAGAAGCTCTCCAACGGCCTGTGCTCGCTGAATCCGGAAGTCGAGCGTCTGGCCATGGTGGCCGACATGAGCATCTCCATGACGGGCGACATCAAGGCCTACCGCTTCTATCCGGCAGTGATCTGGTCGCATGCGCGGCTGACCTACACCAAGGTGGCGGCGGCACTGTACCAGCAGGACGCCGCCGCGCGCGAGGAATTGGCCGCGCTGCTGCCCCACCTGGAGAACCTCGACAAGCTGTTCCGCGTGCTGCTCAAGGCGCGCGCCAAGCGTGGCGCGATCGACTTCGAGACGACCGAGACACGCATGATCTTCGACGACAACGGCAAGATCGCGCAGATCGTGCCGGAAGTGCGCAACGACGCGCACCGGCTGATCGAGGAGTGCATGCTCGCTGCCAACGTGTGCGCCTCCGACTTCCTCGCCAAGCGCGAACATCCGGCGCTGTACCGTATCCATGACGCGCCCTCCGAGGACAAGCTCGCCAAGCTGCGCGAATTCCTCGCCGAGTTCGGCCTCGGCCTGGGTGGCGGCGACGAGCCGCGGGCATCGGACTACGCCAAGCTGCTCGAGAAGGTGAAGGACCGCCCCGACGCGCAACTGCTGCAGACGGTGATGCTGCGCTCGCTCAAGCAGGCGATGTACAGCCCGGACAACGTCGGCCACTTCGGGCTGGCCTACGAGGCCTACACGCATTTCACCTCGCCGATCCGCCGCTATCCCGACCTGCTGGTGCATCGCGGCATCAAGGCGGCGCTGGCGGGCGAGCAGTATCGTCCGGGGAACTGGGACGACATCGGCCTGCACTGCTCGATGACCGAGCGCCGCGCCGACGATGCCACGCGCGACGTGGTCGCCTTCCTCAAGTGCTACTTCATGCAGGACCGTGTCGGCGAGGAATTCACCGGCAGCGTGTCGGCGGTGGTGCCGTTCGGCCTCTTCGTCGCGCTCGACGACATCTTCATCGAAGGCCTGTTGCACATCTCCGATCTCGGCAGCGACTACTTCCATTACGACGAGACCCGCCATGCCATGCTGGGCGAGCGCACCGGCAAGCAGTTCCGCCTGTCGGACCGGCTGAAGGTGCAACTGGTGCGGGTGGACATGGAGACCAACAAGATCGACTTCCGGCTGGTCGAGGGCCCCTTGCCGGCCGCGCGGCCGGCACAGCCCGCGCAGATCGAACCGGCAACGCCGGCAGAGCCGGCGACGAGGGCGAGCGCGCGCCGACGCAAGAAGGTCGCCGAGCCGGCGCCCGAGGCCGCCGTTCAGCCGACCGAAAAGCCTGCCGCGTCGCGGCGCAAGTCCGCGGCGCGCGCCGAGCCGGTAGAATCGCGCACCTCCACGCCGGCGGCGCGTTCCGCCGGCAAGAAACCGGCAAAGGATTCCCGACGTGGCTAAGACTCCCGAACACGCTCCGTCCTCAGCTCACACCGGCGGCTCGCGCCTGATCTACGGCTTCCACGCGGTGTCGGCCAAGCTGCGCCAGGCGCCCGAATCGGTGTTCGAGGTCTACCTGTCCGGCGACCGCAAGGACGTGCGGGTGAGGAAGTTCGTCGCGCTGGCCGAGGCGGCCGGCGTGCGCCTGACGGCGAGCGAGGGCGAGCGGCTCGACGCCATGGTCGGCACCCGCCGCCACCAGGGCGTCGTCGCCCGGGTGGATGCGACGCGGCGCGAACTCAAGCTTGCCGACGTGCTCGACAGCCTGGACGAGAACGCGCTGATCCTCGTGCTCGACGGCGTGCAGGATCCGCACAACCTCGGCGCCTGCCTGCGCGTCGCCGACGCCGCCGGCGCGCATGCGGTGGTCGCGCCCAAGGACCGTGCGGTGGGGCTCAATGCCACCGCGGTGAAGGTCGCCAGCGGTGCGGCGGACACCGTGCCTTATGTCACCGTCACCAACCTGGCGCGTGCGCTGCGCGAGATGCAGGATGCCGGCATCTGGGTGGTGGGCGCGGCCGGCGAGGCGGAGAAATCCCTCTACGACATCGACCAGAAGGTGCCCATCGCCTGGGTGCTCGGCGCCGAAGGCGACGGCCTGCGCCGGCTCACCCGTGAAACCTGCGACGAGCTGGCGCAGATCCCGATGCACGGCACGGTCGAGAGCCTCAACGTGTCGGTGGCGAGCGGCATCTGCCTGTTCGAGGCGCGCCGCCAGCGCCGCTGAAATTTCCTCCGCCGGCGCGCAGCGCGATGCTGCGCACTTCAGCCGGCTGCCAGAAGCGTCGATGCGCCGTGTTGACTCGCGTCAACAGGCGCGCTCGAGCTGGCGAGAATCATGATTTTCGCCAGCTCGCGTTCCTTCCTTCCTCGATGCGCAAACCCCGATTGCGCTGATCCTGCCCTGTTTCCCCGAGCGGAAGATGAGTCCGAACCGACCACCCGGGCGGTTCATCTTCAACCGCAACCAGGAGACTCATCATGCAGTGGATCGACCCCGCCTATTGCGACATCCGCCTCGGCTTCGAGGTGACCGCCTACGTGTACGTGCGCTGAGGGGCGCAGGCCCGGCGCACCGCACCGGGCCTGTCCGCGGTGCGCGCCGCGCCGCCCGCCTCGGCACCTCCTCGTGCAACCGGAACGGATGCCCGCATGACCGACATCACCGCCCCGAGCCCGCCCGCCGCGGGCGAGCGCTACGTGCTCAACCCGATGTACCTGTTCCGCTGGGAGCCGACGCAGGACGCGCATGTCCTGCTCTACCCGGAAGGCATCGTCAAGCTCAACCAGACCGCCGGCGACATCATCGCGCGCTGCGACGGTCGCCGCACCGTCGCCGACCTGGTCGGCGAACTGCAGCAGCGCTATCCCGGCGACGACGTACGCGTCGCGGAAGGCGTCTACAAATTCCTGGAGGTGTTTCGTGCCAAAGGATGGATCCGTCGTCAGGCTTGATGGGCAGGGCAAGCCGCTGTGGCTGGTGCTCGAGCTGACCTACCGCTGCCCGCTGAAGTGCCCGTGGTGCAGCAACCCGGTCGATTACGCGCGTGACGGCGAGGCTGAACTCTCCACCGCGGAATGGAAGCGGGTGATGCGCGAAGGCCGCGAGCTGGGCGCGCTGCAGCTCGGCTTCACCGGCGGCGAACCCTTGCTGCGCGACGACCTGGAAGAGCTCGTCGCCGACGCCAGCGCGCTGGGCTACTACACCAACCTGATCACCTCGGGCGTCGGTCTCACCGAGAACCGCCTGCGCGCGCTGAAGGCCGCCGGCCTGAACCAGATCCAGCTTTCGCTGCAGTCGAGCGATCGCGAGCTCACCGACACCCTGGTCGGCGCGCGCGCCTTCGACCTCAAGCTGAAGGTCGCGCACCAGATCAAGGCCCAGGGTTTCCCGATGGTGCTCAACGTGCCGGTGTTCCGCCAGAACATCGGCCAGGTCGCCGACATCCTGGCGCTGGCCGAGGACATCGGTGTGGATTACCTCGAGTTCGCCAACATCCAGTACTACAACTGGGCGATGGTCAATCGCGACGAGCTGCTGCCGACGCGCGAGCAGATCGCCGCCGCCGAGCGCGAGGTGCAGGCCGCACGCGAGCGCCTCGGCGATCGCATGACGATCTACTTCGTCATCCCCGACTACTACGAAGGCCGGCCCAAGGCGTGCATGAATGGCTGGGGTTCGATCCACCTGACGATCGCGCCCGATGGTGCCGCCATGCCCTGCCAGGAGGCGCGCATCATCCAGGGGCTGGACTTTCCCACCGTGCGCGACAAGAGCCTGGCCTGGCTGTGGAACGAATCGCCCACTTTCGAGAAGTTCCGCGGCGACGCGTGGATGAGCCCGACCTGCCGCAGTTGCGACGAGAAGGAGAAGGACTTCGGCGGCTGCCGCTGCCAGGCCTTCCTGATGACCGGCGACGCGGCGAACACCGATCCCGCCTGCGCGCGCTCGCCGCACCACCACCTGATCGGCGAGGCGATCGCGAGGGCGCACGCTCCCGGGCGCAAGGTGCAGCCGCTGGTGATGCGCAACGACGGCAACTCGCGCCGGCTGGCCCGGGGTGGCCAGGGCGGCTGCGGCAGCGGGACGGGCTGCGGCAGCGGCACTGCGCGCATGGAGCCCGATCATGTCTGACGCCCTGCTGCGCCTGTTCGACTCCTCGGCCTTCACCGTCGCCCTCGGCCTGGCGCTGACCGCGGCGCTGGCGCTGATGCTGCGCCTGCTGTCCTGAGGAGCGCCGTCATGGATGTCCTGCTCGAAGTGGCGGCGCGCTGGCTGCACTTCCTCGGCGCGCTCGTCTGGGTGGGCCACAACTACGCCACCGCCGTCACCCGCTCGCGCTATGTGGCGCTGACCGCGGCCGACCTGTCCGACCCCGACAGCCCGCGCCAGCG
>JAFEFM010000358.1 GCA_018240585.1 Pseudomonadota bacterium | reverse complement strand
GATCTGACCGATGCGCTTGGGCACCAACTCGCCGACGACGATGGACACGTAGGTGATCACCATCACGACCAGCACGGTGGAGACGACACCGCTGACATCCTCGGCCATGCCGAGGTGCTGCATCCAGCGCGCGAACGGCGCGGCAAGCGCGGCCTCGCCGACGATGCCGTTGAGGATGCCGATCGAGGTGATGCCGATCTGGATGGTGGAAAGAAAGCGGGTGGGCTCTTCACCCAGCTTGATGGCCACCGCGGCGGCCGTGTCGCCGTCTTCGGCGAGGCGCGCGAGGCGGGCCCTGCGTGCGGTGACGAGGGCGATTTCGGACATGGCGAAGAGGCCATTCACGATGATCAGTGCGATCAGGACGACTATTTCCATGGCGCGGAGCGCACTCGGCCCCGCTGCTCCTTCTTTTTGTTTCGACAGCAGAAATCATGCCCGACATGAGGTTCGCTGTCATCCATCTTTGCGCAAATCTTCGCTTCCCGCCTGCAGCCACCGCGTGGGCGATGGCTTTTTCGCCGCACGCGGTACAATGGCGGCCATTTTTCGCTGAGAACGGCTGGATGAAAACCACCTTTCTGGATTTCGAACAGGCAATCGCCGAACTCGACGCCAAGATCGAGCAATTGCGCTTCGTGCAGGACGACTCCGCGGTCGACATCTCCGAGGAAATCACCCGCCTGGAGGCCAAGAGCCAGTCGCTGACCAAGGACATCTACGGCAAGCTCACGCCCTGGCAGATCGCCCAGGTGGCGCGCCATCCGCAGCGCCCCTACACGCTGGATTACGTCCAGCACATGTTCACCGACTTCGAGGAACTGCACGGCGACCGCAGCTACGCCGATGACAAGGCCATCGTCGGCGGGCTGGCGCGTTTCAACGGCCAGAGCTGTGTCGTGATCGGCCACCAGAAGGGGCGCGACACCAAGGAGAAGATCGCGCGCAACTTCGGCATGCCGCGCCCCGAGGGCTATCGCAAGGCGATGCGGCTGATGAAGCTGGCGGAGAAGTTCGGCCTGCCGGTATTCACCTTCGTCGACACGCCGGGCGCCTATCCCGGCATCGGCGCCGAGGAGCGTGGCCAGTCCGAGGCCATCGGCCACAGCCTGTACCTGATGGCGGAGCTCAAGGTGCCGCTGATCTGCACCATCATCGGCGAAGGCGGCTCCGGTGGCGCGCTTGCGATCGCGGTGGGCGACCAGGTGCTGATGCTGCAGTACTCGACCTATTCCGTGATCTCGCCCGAGGGCTGCGCCTCCATCCTGTGGAAGAGCGCCGACAAGGCGTCGGAAGCCGCCGAGACAATGGGCATCACCGCGGCGCGGCTGAAGTCGCTCGGCCTCATCGACAAGATCGTCAACGAGCCGGTTGGCGGTGCGCACCGCGACCACCGCGCGATGGCCGCCTCGCTCAAGCGCGCGCTGGCCGAGGCGCTGCGCCAGGTCGATGCGATGTCGTCGTCCGAACTGGTCGCGCAGCGCATCGACAAGCTGATGAGTTATGGCCGCTTCAAGGAGCACGCCGCCTGAGGTGACCGATCCGGTTGCCGGCGCGCTGGCGCAGGCCGGGGTTGCGCGCGGTAGCCGGGTATGCTGCTGCCTGTCGGGCGGCGTCGATTCGGTCGTCCTGCTGCACCGCCTGTGCGAGTTGCGGCACGGACTGGGTTTTGCGCTCAGTGCGGCGCACGTCCACCACGGGCTCAGCGCGAACGCCGACCACTGGCTCGCGTTCT
Organism: Pseudomonadota bacterium; assembly: GCA_018240585.1. Lineage (GTDB taxonomy): Bacteria > Pseudomonadota > Gammaproteobacteria > Burkholderiales > Rhodocyclaceae > Thauera. Next base: position 5,383 of record JAFEFM010000358.1, on the reverse strand, counting down.
GCGGTGACGTGTGCGCACGGCTGGAAGTGCCCTTCATCGCCTTTCGCGTCGACGTGCGGCGTGACGACCCCCACGGCACCGAAGCGGCGGCGCGCGAGGCGCGCCATGCCGCGCTGAAGACGGTGGATTGCGATTGGCTCGTCTTCGGCCATCATCAGGACGACCAGGCCGAAACCCTGCTGTTCCGCCTTTTTCGCGGCGCGGGAGTGCGTGGCGCGGCGGCGATGGCGGCGGTCGAGCCGCCGACGGCGGGGCGCGCCGGGCGCCTGCGCCCGCTGCTGGGCGTGCGACGGGCGCAGATCGAAGCCTGGGCGCGGGCGCACGCGCTGGCGTGGGTCGAGGACGAGAGCAACGCCGATCGCCGCTTCGCCCGCAACGACATCCGCCATCGCATTGTGCCCGCGATCGAGCAGGCGTTTCCTGGCGCCGTGCCGGCGCTGGCGCGCGCGGCGGATCATTTCAACGAGGCCGCCGGCCTGCTCGATCAGCTCGCCCGGCAGGATGAGGCCGCATGCGGGGGCGCGATGCTCGATCGCGATGCAGTGCTGCGCCTGGACGATGCCCGCATTGCCAACCTGCTGCGCTGGCAGATCCGGCGGCTCGGGGTGACGGCGCCGGCCCGTGCGCGGCTTGCGGAGGCGCTGCGCCAGTTGCGCGAAGTCGAGACGCAGCGCCCGCTGCGTCTTTCCCTCGGCGTGCTCGTCTGCTGCGTGTATCGCGGCAAGCTGTGGCTGGAGCGCGCCGAGCCCGCGGCAACGCCGGCGCGTCAGCCGTGGCGGGGCGAGCCGCGCTTGCCATGGGCGGATGGTGTGGTGGAATTCGTGGCGGTCGTCGGCAGCGGCCTTTCGCGCGCGACGCTGGAGCGCGCGATGCGTGTGCACGTTGCCCCACGCGTGGCTGGCTTGCATCTTCGCCTGGCGGCCGACCGGCCACGCCGCAGCCTCAGGAAGCTGTGCCAGGACGCCGGTATTCCGGCCTGGCTGCGCGATCGCCTGCCGGTGCTGGAAGTCGATGGTGTGCCGGCGTGGGTCGGCGGCATCGGCGTGGAGGTCGATTTTGCCTGCCGGCCCGGCGAACCCGGCATCGAGCCGGAGTGGCGCGCGCGGGACTGACCGCGCGGTTCAGCCGCGCAGCGAGGTCAGCATCTGCGCCAGCTCCACTGCCGAGCGCACGTTCATCTTCTCGAACACCCGCGAACGGTGCGCTTCCACCGTGCGCATGGAGATCGACAGGCGGTCGGCGATGACCTTGTTGTAGAGCCCCTCGAGGATCAGCTCCATGACCTCGCGCTCGCGCGCGCTTAGCGTGGCCAGCCGGGCCTCGATCGTGTCGCGGTCGGCGGCGGCACGCTGGCGCGCGTTGTCGTGGGCGATGGCCTTCTCGACGAGCGTGGCGAGGTCGAGGTCGTTGAACGGCTTCTCGATGAAATCGAACGCACCCTTCTTCAACGCCGATACGGCCATCGGCACGTCGCCGTGGCCGGTGATGAAGATCACCGGCATTGCGTTGCCGCGCGCGTTCAGGGTGTCGAAGCACTCCAGGCCGCTCATGCCCGCCATGCGGATGTCGAGCACGATGCAGCCACGCCAGCCGGGCTGCCATTCGGCGAGGAAGTCCTCGCCGCCGGGCCATGGCCGGCAGGGCACGTCGCGCGTCTTGAGCAGCCAGGCGAGCGCGTCGCGGATCGCCTCGTCGTCGTCGATGATGTGGGCGATGGCGGTGCTCATGCGGGCTCCACGGGAAGCGTGAGGATGAAGATGGTGCCGCCCTCGGGGTTCGGCTCGAAGCTGAGGCGGCCATGGTGCACTTCGGCGATCGAGCGGCAGATGTTGAGGCCCATGCCCATGCCTTCGGCCTTGGTCGTGTAGAAGGGCTGGAACAGCCGTTCGGTGATTTCGGCGGGGATGCCCGGCCCGCGGTCGGCAACGCGGATGCTGACATGCCTGCCCTCGGACCGGGTGCCGATGCGGATCACCGGGCGGTCGGTGGCCGCGGCCTGCATTGCATCCATGCCGTTTCGCACCAGATTGACCACCACCTGTTCGATCATCACCGCGTCGGCCTCGACCGTGGGGAGGCCGGGGGCGAGTTCGGTGACGACCTGCATGCCGCGCTTGCGCGTGTCGGCTTCCAGCAGCCCCACCGCGTCGCGGATCACCACATTGAGGTCCAGCGGTTCGCGCTTGGGTTCGGCGCGGCGCACGAAATCGTGCACGCGGCGGATGATCTCGCCCGCGCGCCGCGCCTGGCGGCCGATCTTCTCGTGGATCTCGATCAGTTCGTCGCGGTCGGGTTCGGCTGTCCTCAGGCGGTTGATGCAGCCGCTGTTGTAGCTGGCAATCGCGGCGAGCGGCTGATTCAGCTCGTGCGCCAGCGTGGAGGCCATCTCGCCCATCGTCACCAGGCGCGAGGTGGCCTGCAGGCGCTCCTGCTGCTGGCGGGCGAGCTCGCGCGCGCGCTTGCGCTCGGTGATGTCCAGCACCGAGCCCATCCAGCCGGTGTGACGGCCCTGCGCGTCGATCAGCGGCGCCTCGAAGACGAGCACGTCGAGGACTTCGCCGTTCTTGCGCCGCAACTGGACTTCGGTGCCTCCGGGCGCGGACCCGCTGGTGAGGATCTGGCGGTGCAACTCATAGGTCTGCTCGAGGTGGTCCGGGTCCCAGTAGGGCATCGGCGCCTTGTGGCCGAGCAGTTCGTCCGCGCTGTAGCCGGTCATCTGGCAGAACGCGGGATTCACGTACGTGAGCCGGCCCTCGCGGTCACGCGCGCGCATTCCGGTGATCATCGAGTCCTCCATCGCCTTGCGGTAGGCGGATTCCTCGCGCAGCGCGGCTTCGGCCGCCTGGCGGCGCGCAAGCTGGCGGCGTAACTGCCACACGCTCCACACGATGATCGCGCCAAAGAGCACGATCGCGCCGGCAAGCAGCATCGTTACCCAGCGCGTTTCGGTCCTGTAGGCGGTCACCTGCAGGGTGAGCCCCTGGCCGGGCGGTTCCAGGGGCGTCGTGTAGCTCACCTGCGCGGCCACCGGCGAGATCTTCGACCGGGCAGCGATTTCGTGGCCATCGGCATCGAGCACGGCGACCCGATAGCGCTCCGCGAACCACCACGGAAGCTCGCGTACGACCAGGTTGGGCAGCGAATACACGCCGACGACCACCCCCCGCAGACCGTGATCGGTCCACACCGGGACATGCACCTCGAAGCGGTAGTCGCCGTCGGCCGCGCGGTAGGCGGGGCCATATACCGGCTGTTCGCCGCCGCGTGCGAGGGCAAAGGTCAGCGCTTCCGCCGAACCTGCCGGCGAGGCATAGGTCCCGGCGTCGCCGGCATGTGGCGGCAGGGCGCCGACGACGTGCTGGTCGGGTGACAGCCAGGTGACGCGGACGAGCCCGCGCTCGGCGCTCAGCAGATGGCGCAGTTGTGTCTCGATCGGCGGTGTGAGCGGACCACCGCCGAGAAGCTCGGGCCCGAGCTGCTGCAGGCTGGTCTCGTTGCGCTCGAGCTGGAAGCGCAGGTTCTGTTCCATCCACAGCACGTCGCTGATCAGCGTCGCCTGCTGTTCGTCCGCATCGTGCTGGTGCGTCAGCCAAACCAGCGCCGCGATCGCGCCGAGGAACAGGGCGAGGGCGATGTAGGGCAGACGGCTGAGCCAGCGCGCGCGGGCGGGCGGTTCGACAGGAATGTTCGCCATCGCGGCCTGGCTCAGTGGCGGGCGCCGTGCGGGCCGCGGCTGGCGTTGTGGATGTCCACAATAGTCAGCCGCAAATCGCGCGGCCGATACTCGACGCGTGCCGTGCCGGGAGCGCCCTCAAACGCCCTCCCTGTGCGGCTCCCCGGCTGCCCGGCGATCCCTTTCCCGGTGCGGGCGCGGAATACCAATGAGGCAAACGCCTGCAATGACGGAGGAGGCATCATGATGAAGATTCGCGCACTTTTGGTTGGCCTGATCGCGGTCGGGTTGTCGGCGGCAGCCGTGGCGGCCGAGCCCATCGTGATCAAGTTCAGCCACGTGGTGGCCAACGACACGCCCAAGGGCAAGGGCGCCGAGAAGTTCAAGGAGCTCGCGGAAAAATACACCGCTGGCGCAGTCAAGGTCGAGGTTTATCCGAACAGCACGCTGTACAAGGACAAGGAAGAGCTGGAGGCCTTGCAACTGGGGGCCGTGCAGTTGCTCGCGCCCTCGCTCGCCAAGTTCGGCCCGCTGGGTGTGAAGGAGTTCGAGGTGTTCGACCTGCCCTACATCTTCGACGGCTACGACGACCTGCACAAGGTGACCTACGGCGCGGTGGGCAAGCAGCTCTTCGCCAAGCTGGAAGGCAAGGGCATCAAGGGACTGGCCTACTGGGACAACGGCTTCAAGTCCTTCTCCGCCAACACGCCGATCAGGACGCCGGAGGATCTGAAGGGCAAGAAGATGCGCATCCAGTCGTCCAAGGTGCTCGAGGAGCAGATGCGCGAGCTGAAGGCACTGCCGCAGGTGATGGCCTTCTCCGAGGTCTACCAGGCGCTGCAGACGGGCGTGGTCGACGGCACCGAGAACCCGATCTCCAACCTCTACACGCAGAAGATGCACGAGGTGCAGAAGTACCTGACCCTGACCGATCACGGTTATCTGGGCTATGCGGTGATCACCAACAAGAAGTTCTGGGACGGCCTTCCGGCCAATGTGCGCACCCAGCTCGAGAAGGCAATGCAGGAATCCACCGAGTACGCCAACAAGATCGCCAAGGACGAGAACGACAAGGCGCTCGAAGCCGTTCGTGTCTCGGGCAAGACCCAGGTCACCAAACTCACCGACGCCGAGCGCATGGCGTTCAAGAAGGCACTGGTGCCGGTGCACAAGAAGATGGAGTCGCGCATCGGCGCCGAGCTGATCCAGTCCATCTACAAGGAAACCGGCTTCGATCCATCGCGGCTCTGATTCTTCGCACCACTCCGCTCGACGCCCGCCGATTGCTTGTGCACGTGCGGGCGTTTCTTCGCAGGAGGCTTTCATGCTGAGATTTCTCGATCACCTGGAGGAATGGCTGATCACCTTCCTCATGGGTGCGGCAACGCTGATCATCTTCGTGTCGGTGGTGCACCGCTACGGATCCGGTCTGGATATCCCGCTGCTGCAGGACTGGCTGCTGGGAATCAACCTGGGCTGGGCGCAGGAACTGACCATCATCATGTTCGTGTGGATGGCCAAGTTCGGCGCCGCCTACGGCGTGCGCACCGGCATCCACGTCGGGGTCGACGTGCTCATCAACCGCCTGTCGGAACGCAACCGGGCGAAGTTCATCGTCATCGGCCTGGCGGCGGGCGCGCTGTTCACCGGCATCGTCGGCACGCTGGGCGCGACCTTCGTGTATGAGAACGGCGCGCACTACCAGATCTT
>JAFEFM010000357.1 GCA_018240585.1 Pseudomonadota bacterium | reverse complement strand
GAAGCAGGCATCCGGCCGCGCGGCTCCATCGGCGACGACCTTGAGGCGCATGCGCGGCCCATAGCGCTCCAGCAGCTTCAAGAGGCGGGGGCACGCCTGCTCTACATGCGTCGAACTGCTCACCAGTAGACGGATCGGCTCCTCGCCGACGACGTCGCGTGCGAGCGCGTCCAGCGCCTCGATGCCGGCGCCGCTCTCCAGGCCGGTTTCGGCGAGGTCGCGATCGAAGATGAGCAGGCTTCGTCTGGTGGCGTGGAGCGTATCGAGCAACTGCTCGCGGTATGCGACGTAGGTGTCGAATCCGCGCTCGACGAGTGTGCCGGGGTTTTCAGCCATGGCCTTCTTCCGGTGCTCCGAAGCCATCGCAATACCACGTGTAGAGCAGACCGAGCAGCGCCGGCGGGTAATTGGCGGCCGCCCCGATGCGGCGGCGGTTCGCCAGTTCGACGATCGTCGGCGCAAGCTCGGCGGCGAGTTCGACCGCTTCGCCGTTGAGGTGGAAGCCCGCTTCCGAGAACAGTAGCAGCGTGCGTGCGTCGAGCGCGTAGCCGCAGGCGGCAACGGCACGTTCGAAAGCCTTGCGGGTCATCGGATCTTCGGGCGGATCGAAGAAGACGTGCGCCTTGGGCTCGGTCAGGTATTCGCCGACGAACTCGGCGACGTCGCGCCGGCTCCAGCGGATGGACGTGAGCATCCGTTCGATCTGGTCGATCATGCGCGGTGCGATCTCCGCCGAGTGCGCCTGCGGCTGCAGGTCGGGGTCGGCGTAAAGACCTTGCAGATCCAGCCGCTCCTGCAGCCAGCCGAGGAATCCCGTGCCAAGCTCCTGCGCGGTCGGTGAGCGGAACCCGATGGAGTAGGTCGTGCATTCGCCGATGGCGATGCCGTTGTGCGCCCAGTGCGGCGGTAGGTACAACATGTCGCCCGGGTTCAGCACCCAGTCCTCGCCAGGGCGGAAATCCTGCAGGATGCGCAGCGGCGCGCCCTCGACCAGGGTACGGTCCTGCTGGTCGGAGATCAGCCAGCGGCGCTGGCCCATGCCCTGCAACAGGAATACGTCGTAGTTGTCGAAGTGCGGGCCGACGCCGCCGCCATCCACTGCGTAGCTGACCATCAGGTCGTCGAGCCGCGCCTGCGGGATGAAGTCGAAGTGGTGGAGAAGCCGATCGCCCTCCGGCACCCACAGGTTCACGCCCTGCACCAGCACCGTCCATGGATTGCGTTTGCCGCGCAGGCGGCCACGCGTCTGCGGGCCGTGCTCAAGGCGCCATTCGTCGCCGTGGCGCAGGATGTGGCGCGACTCGACGTCGGGGTCGCAGGCGAGATCGAAGAGTTCGTCGCGCGACAGCACGCCGGTGAAGCCAGGCACGGCCTGGCGGATCAGCAGGGGTTTCTTCTGCCAGTATTCTTCGAGGAACTGGCGCGGCGTCAGGCCGCCGAGGAGCGTGTCGAGTGCGGGCAGTTTCATGCGCGACATTATAGGGAGGAGGCCGCCATCGTGGCCCACGTCCGTCACGCGGCTGCAGGCTGGCGGTAGAATCGCCGGCTGATTTTTCCGCCGGAAGCCGCCCATGCCCATCGCAGTCATCGAGT
>JAFEFM010000356.1 GCA_018240585.1 Pseudomonadota bacterium | reverse complement strand
GCGAAGTTGCGCGTATCCAGGCGCGCCAGCAGCGGCAGCGCGAACGCCACCGTCTTGCCGCTGCCGGTCTTTGCGCGTGCGATCAGGTCGCGCCCGGCCAGCGCCAACGGCAGGCTCGCGGCCTGGATCGGCGTCATCGTCAGGTAGCCGAGCTGCTTCACCGCCGCCAGCATGGCGGCGGTCAGCGGCAGCTCGTCGAAGGGGCGCGCGTCGGCGGAAGGCGGCTGCGCGCCGGGCGGGGAAAGTGGCGGTGTGGTGGCGGTCATGCGCCATTATCGGGCCACAGGCCCCGGGCGCGTTTACTCGAAGGCGATGTCGCGTGGCTTCGCGACCGGGTGATTGCCCGCCACCCAGGCGTCGAAGCCGCCGGCGACGGACGTCACGTTGCTGAACCCCATGCTGTGCATGGCGGCCACCGAGAGTGCCGCGCGGCCGCTGGTCTTGCAGTAGACGATGATCGGGCGCGCCACGTCCTGCAGCGCGGGTTCGCCGGACAGGCGGAATTCGAGCACGCCGCGCGGGATGTTCACCGCGCCGGCGATATGGCCCTGGCGATATTCATCCGGTTCGCGCACGTCGATGAGCAGGGTGTCGGGCACCGCGAGCAGCGCGTGGAGCTCGTCCGGGCTGCATTCGCGGACGGATTTCTTCGCTTCCAGGACCAGTTCGTGAGCGGGTTTGAACATTGATGCCTCCGGCAGGTGGTTGCGCGGCAAACGCGTCGCGACAAAAATATAAGCACATTCTAATGTATTTGGCGCGCGGCGGCATGCCGTGCGTGTGCGGCCGTCAGGTGAGCCGCAGCGGCCGTGCCGCCAGGGCTTCCTCCAGCGTGGCGAAGGTGCGCTGCGGGTCGCTGGTGAGACGGTAGAAACGGCGGTCGTCCTCCGTCCTGCCGCAGTAGCTGCGGATGGTGACGCGCTGTATGCCGGGAAAACCGGGGTTGGCCTCGATGGTCTCGATGGCGCCGGTGCCGGTGTCGTAGATGCCGGGTTGCTCCTTCAATCCGTAGGCGGCAGGAAGCCAGGTCTTGTCCATGGCGGCATCTCCTCGGTCCGGCAGTGCGTCCCGAAAAGAGTAGCACCATCGCCTGCAGCGGGGCAGGCCTGTCGAGTCCGGATGGCGGAACGGCCGCGCCTCAGCTTGCGGCCGGTGCGGCGACGCTGGTGTGGACGAAGTCTTCGAAGTCGATGCGGCGCAACGGACGGCCGAACAGGTAGCCCTGGTAGGCCTCGCATTGGCAAGCCTGCAGGAAGGCGAGCTGCTCGGGGGTTTCGACGCCCTCGGCGATGACCGATACCCCGAACATGCGGCCCAGCGCGACGATGGTGCGCACGATGGCGGCATCCTCGGGGTCCACTCCGACATCGCGCACGAAGGCCTGGTCGATCTTGAGCTGGTCGACCGGCAGCCGCTTCAGATGGAACAGCGAGGAATACCCGGTGCCGAAGTCGTCGAGGGCGAACATCACGCCCCGTGCCTTCAGATGCTTCATGCGTGCGATCGCGTCGTCGACGTTGTGCAGGACGGCGCTTTCGGTCAGTTCGAGCATCAGCCGGTCGGGCCGGACGTCGTGAAGGTCGAGCATTTCCTCCATCTGCTCGATGAAGTCATGCTGGCTGAACTGGCGGGCGCTGATGTTGATCGACAGCACGAGGTCGGCCAGTTCGGGCTGCGTCGCCCAGGCCTGCAGCGTGCGGCACGCGCTGCGCACCACCCACTCTCCCAGCGGCAGGATGAGGTTGGTTTCCTCGGCAAGCGGGATGAATCGAGCCGGTGAAATCGCCTCTCCCGACGGCGGGAACCAGCGCAGCAGGGCTTCCGCGCCAATCGGTCGGCCATGCAGATCGACCTGCGGCTGGTAGTGGAGCTGCAAGGCGTCGGTACCGATCGCCTCGCGCAGGCCGCTCTCGAGTTCCGCGCGGGCCTCGATGTCTTCCTGCATCTGGGGGTCGAAGAAGCGCGCGGTGTTGCGGCCGGCCGCCTTCGCCTCGTAGAGGGCGACATCGGCCTGCTTGAGCAGGATGTCCACCCCCTGTTCCTCGCCGAGGAACAGCGTGACGCCGATGCTGGACGACGACAGGTGGCGGTATCCGCCCAGATCGTAAGGCGCATCGAGCGCCTGGCGGAGCTTGTCGGCCACCAGGCGGGCCGTGCCGGCCGCGCTGCCGGCCTGCTGGCCGAGGTTCTGCAGCAGCACGACGAATTCGTCGCCGCCCAGCCGCGCGACGGTGTCATCCTCGCGCAGGCTGGCCTTGAGCCGCCTGGCCACCTCGACCAGCAGGCGGTCGCCGACGTCATGGCCGCGGGTGTCGTTGAGGATCTTGAAGCGGTCGAGATCGAGGAACAGGACCGCGCCATGCTGTCGGTTGCGCTGGCTGGCCGCCAGCGCCTGGCGGATGCGGTCGATGAGCAGCCGGCGGTTGGGCAGGTTGGTGAGCGGATCGAAGAAGGCGAGGTGGTGAATGCGCTGCTCGGTCTCCTTGCGCTCGGTGACGTCGGTGAACGAGGCCACATAGTGACTGGTTTTCCCGTCGGCATCGCGGACGGCGGAAATCGTGACCCATTCGGCGAAGATGTTGCCGTTTCGACGCCGGTTCCAGATTTCGCCCGACCAGACGCCGTCCCTCAGCAGGCTCTGCCACAGTTGCTGGTAGAAGGCTGCGTCGTGACGTCCCGAGCTCAGCACCGACGGCCGCCGGCCGACGACGTCGGTCTCGGGATAGCCGGTGATGCGGGTGAAGGCGCGATTCACCCGCAGGATGGTGCCGGTCGCGTCGGTGATCAGGATTCCTTCCTGGCTCTCGAAGGTCGCGGCGGCAATGCGCAACTCGGATTCCATCGCCTTGGTGGCGGTCACGTCGGTGACGAAGCCGAACCAGGTGATCTGTCCATCGTCGGCCTTCTCGGGAACGGCATCGACATGAAGCCAGCGGATGTTGCCGCCGGGCCTGACGATGCGGTAGTCGGTCTTCCAGTGCGACATCGATGCTGCCGACCGGCGCAGGCTGCCGAAAAGGCGCTCGTGGTCTTCGGGCAGCATGATCGAGCGGATCACGCCGGCGTCCTGCACGAGGGCGTCGGCCGTTATGCCGTAGATCGCCTCGACTGCCTGGCTCACGAACTGGAAGTGGCCCGTGCCGTCCGCATCCAGTTGATACTGGAACACCATGCCGGGCACCTGCCGGAGGATCTTCTGCATGCGCCGGTTGGCGGCATCCTGCGCCGCCAGCGCCTCACGCTCGACGATCGTTTCGAGCAGACCGTTGAAGGCGATCGCCATCTGGCCGATTTCGTCCTGGTGGCGCACGGGCAGCGGTTGACGGGGCCGCACGCCGTTGCGCATCTGCTCGAGCAGCAGGGAGGCTTCGCGCAGCGGGCTGAGCTGGCGCCGCAGCCACCACAAGGCGAAAGCGCCCGCCAGCATGGCGACCAGCACCGATACGATGGCGATGCGGCGCTGCAAGGCCGCAATGGGCGCAAAGGCCTCCTTCGTCGGCAGCACGGCCTGCACCAGCCAGCCGGTGGAGGGCACGCGGACTGACGAGGTGAGCTCTTCGACGCCGCGCGAGCTCACCGCCACGCCGGAGCCTTCGCGGCCCGCGATGTAACTGTCGTACACCGGATTGACGCCCGGCGGCGGCCCGGCGCGCAGCACGCGCCGCTTGTCGGACGAAGCGATGCAGATGCGCGACCGGGGGCCGGTCAGCAGGAAATCGCCCGTCAGCCCGTACTTGGCGGCGCTGATCTCATCGAGGAAGTTGGGCCGCTCGAGGTTGGTGACGCCGACGATCACGCCGGTCGTTCGCCCCTCGGCGTCGCGCACCGGTACGGCGACGTGGAAGACCATGGCGCCGTCGAGCGGCGCGGCGATCGGTTCGGTGACGAACATCCTGCCGCTGGCCAGCGCCTCGCGCACGCCTGCGATGTTCGCGTGGTCGAGGCCCGGATGGCTGCGTTCGGCGGGCACGCCCAGAAGTTCGCGGCCGTGCTCGTCGGCCACGAAGACGCCCCCGTTGAACGCGCGGACGAGGGCGGGAGCGATGCCGGCCAGCTCGCGCACGGCGCCGTTGGTGGCGGGGTGCTCGGTGGCGACGAGGCCGGCGACCGACTCGAGGAGGTCGATGCGCTCGCGCAGCGAGCGGTCGATCTCGGCGGCGAGGAGTGCCACGGTGGAAAACTGCTGGGCGGAAATCGTCGCTTCCATGTCGCGCCGCAGCTCGCGATCGATGGCCAGCGCCACGAGCCACAGCGAGAGCACGACGGCGCACAGTACGCCTGCTGCCAGCCGTGTCCTGAGCGATCGCTGCGCCTGCTGCATCGAGGCCTCCCCGTAGATCGGGCGATTATTTCATAGGCCTTGTTGCACTTCGCGGGGATATTACCGGCAGGGCGCGCCGGCCCCGCGAAGCGGGCCGGCGCGCCTGGATGATCAGCGGGCCGGCCGGACGGGCGCCGGCGGCCCCGCGTGCTCAGGCCGCGAGCGTGTGGCGTGCGTTGCGGGTGGCGGGGAGCAGCCGATTCACCCCGCTGACGATGGCGCGGATGGACGCGGTCACGATGTTGCCATCCACGCCGACGCCGTAGCGGTCACCGCCGACACCGTCCTCCGCCGTGAGCTCGAGGAAGGCGCAGGCCTGGGCGTTGCCGCCGTCCTCGCTCGGCGTGATCGAGCGCTCCTCGTAGCTGCGCACCTGCACATGGACGCCGGCGCTGCGCAAGGCATGCACGGTGGCGTCGATCGGCCCGTTGCCCTCGCCGACGAGCAGGTGGCGCATGCCGTCGATCTCGACCACGAGGCGGATGCCCTGCGCTTCGCCGTGCTCGAAGAGGTGGTGCTCGACGTAGCGCACCGGCACGGCCGAGTCGAGATAGGTGCGGCTGAACAGGGTCCAGATGTCGGCGGCGCTCATCTCGCCACCGGTGGCGTCGGTCACCTGCTGCACCTCGCGCGAGAACTCCACCTGCAGGCGGCGCGGCATCACGATGCCGTATTCCGTCTCGAGCAGGTAGGCGATGCCGCCCTTGCCCGACTGGCTGTTCACCCGGATCACCGAGTCGTAGCTGCGGCCGACGTCGGCGGGGTCGATCGGGAGGTAGGGCACGTTCCACTGAACCGTTTCACCCTCGCGCGCCTTTTGGGCGGCGAATCCCTTCTTGATGGCGTCCTGGTGGGAGCCGGAGAAGGCGGTGAACACGAGATCTCCCACATAGGGGTGGCGTGGGTGGATCGGCAACTGGTTGCAGTACTCGACGGTGCGCGCAACGGCGTTGATGTCGGAGAAGTCGAGCCCGGGCGGCACGCCCTGGGTGTACATGTTGAGCGCGAGGGTGACGATGTCGACGTTACCGGTGCGCTCGCCGTTGCCGAACAAGCAGCCTTCGACGCGATCGGCGCCGGCCATCATGCCGAGCTCGGCGGCGGCGATGCCGCTGCCGCGGTCGTTGTGCGGGTGGAGCGAGAGCACCACGCTGTCGCGCCGGGCGAGGTTGCGGTGCATCCACTCGACCTGGTCGGCATACACGTTGGGCGTGGCGACCTCGACCGTGGCGGGGAGGTTGATGATCACCTTGTCATCCGGCGTCGCGCCCCATGCGGCGGTGACGGCGTCGCACACCTCCCTGGCGAAGTCGAGCTCGGTGGAGGAGAAGGTCTCCGGGCTGTATTCCAGGCGGATTCCGGTGCCGCACTCGGCTTTCATCTCTTCGCCGATCTGCTTGATCAGGCGCACCGCCGACACCGCGAGCGCCACCACCTGCGGCTTCTCCATGCCGAACACCACTTCACGGAAGGTCGGCGAGGTGGCGTTATAGACGTGGATGATGGCCCGCGGCGCGCCGCGTACCGACTCCATCGTGCGGCGGATGAGGTCTTCGCGCGCCTGGGTGAGCACCTGGATGGTGACGTCGGCCGGAATGTGGCCGCCTTCGATGAGCTGGCGCACGAAGTCGAAGTCGGTCTGCGACGCGGACGGGAAGCCGACCTCGATTTCCTTGAAGCCGATGTCGCACACGGTGCGGAACATGCGCATCTTGCGCTCGGCGTTCATCGGCTCGAACAGCGCCTGGTTGCCGTCGCGCAGGTCGGTGCTCATCCAGATCGGGGCGCGGTCGATGACCTTGTTCGGCCACTGGCGGTCGGCGAGCGCGATCGGGGCGAAGGGACGGTACTTGGCGGCGGGGTTCTGCAACATCATGGCGCGGTCCTCGTGGGCATGGCGTGATTCGATGGACGAAATCTTACGCGCAGTGATGCCGCAGACGATTGCGAAGTGAGGGGTGTTTGGGTTTCATCGTGCAAGAAAGTTGCAATGAAGGTCAAACAGGTGCATTTTTATTGTGTCAAGCCCGCTCCTACACGTTAAGGCTCCAGGCTTCATCAGGAATTTCCGTCATGCAACTCGACCGCTACGACCGCCAGATCCTCGACGTGCTGCAGCAGGATGGCCGCATCAGCAACCAGGATCTCGCCGACCGCATCGCGCTGTCGCCCTCGTCCTGCCTGCGCCGGCTGCGCGCGCTGGAAGAATCCGGCCTCGTCACCGGCTACCGCGCGCTGCTCGACGCCAAGAAGCTGGGCCTGTCGCTGATGGCGCTGATCCACATCTCGATGGACGCCCACACGCCGGAGCGCTTCACCCATTTCGAGGCCGAGATCGCCGCCATTC
>JAFEFM010000355.1 GCA_018240585.1 Pseudomonadota bacterium | reverse complement strand
GCGTTCAAATGGTCAATCAGCGCCAAGGCATCACGACCGACGGCATGAGCGGAATAGTCACGCCAAAGCGCTGTCGTATCCCCGTGTCCGCGGACATCCATGGTGACGACGCGATATCCGGCCTGGTGAAGCAGCGGGCGCAGCGCCCGATATTCCGAACGCAGATCGCCCATCCCCGGAATGGCCAGAACGAGTGGGCCACTGCCGCCGGTGTCATCGTAGGCAACATGGCCTTCACCGACTGGCAGAAATCGGGTGCTCGCTTCAGAGAGGCCCGTCGCAGCTGCGCTGGCCGCGAACGACGGGCTGCCGACCATGACGGCAGTGATCACGCGATGGGATGAGGTAATCATCGGTCAGTTTCTCAGAGGTCAGTCGACGATCAACTGTGCCGTACATAGGAGATCGCAGAAATGACCCAGGACGCCTAAGTCTTGACATCACGTGACATTGACGAATGGCTGCCTACCCCAAGCGCTGTGCAAGGGGAAGGATCGAATGTCAGCCAGACACTTGAAATGAACGGCAGCTCCCAAGCGTGAAGCGGTCAAACAAGAAGATGCGCCGACAGGCAGTTCTTGGCCGAATGTGCGAGTTCGGGCTGAACGCCGCGTAGCCGCCTTTGGCGATCAGACGGAGGTCATTCCGCGTGGCTGCACCGAGATACCGGTGCTAGGCAGCGTTCGGCAAGGCGCATGAAGGCGGGACGTGGACGCGGCCGATGAAGAGCGGGCGAGCGGTCCGGACGAGGCCTGCCATCGCAAAACGCGGTTGGTTCGGAGTCGAATCGGAGGCCGGACGGATGCGGATTTCCAGGCGGCCCGCCGGGTGCTCGATACCGACCCGTTCGACATCCTCGGGGTCGAGCCTTGCCACTCTTGCCACGACCGTGCCTGGCAGGCTGGCGGCGGCGGCCAGACATAGGGCGCCCGTCACCGCGTAGGCGGAATGGCAGGTCCATGGCGTGAAATAGCGGGAGGCGATGGCAGCGTCGCCACGGGGGGGAGCCACCAGGGCGATCTTGGGAAGCACCTTCCCGCTGACGTCACCAAATCCAGCCATCAGGGCCACCTGCCGGCGGATGGACTCCAGTCGCGCCCCCAGCGCCGAATCCGCATCGAGTTCTTTCTTCGTCTCGTAACCAGTCTTGCCCAAGGCGTCAGCCGGCACGAAGACCAGGGGTGAGGAGAAATCGATGCAGGACACGGGGACGCCATCGACCACATTTACCCGCTCTCCCGTGGGGAAAAGGCGACCCGTCTTGGCGCCGGCGGCGTCCAGGAAGTTGAGGAGGATGGGTGCGCCGGTGCCAGGCACTCCGTCGATCCTGGCATCCCCGTCGTAGATGACCTTGCCGCCCGGCGTCTGGATGACCGCCTCGACCACTTTGCCCGTGTTGCGGTTCAGGATGCGCAGCGTGGTTACCGGGTCGGTGGCCGGCACCAGGCCGTTCTCGATGGCAAAAGGTCCCACCCCGGCCAGCATGTTGCCGCAGTTGGGCGTCGTATCCACAGTGGCGTTATCCACTGAGACCTGGGCGAAGAGGTATTCGATGTCGATGCCCGGTTGGCTGGAGGGATCCACGATCACCACCTTGCTGGTCAAGGTGTCTCCGCCCCCGATTCCGTCCACCTGACGTATGTGCGGCGAGCCCATTACAGCCAGCAGTACCCGGTCGCGCTCGGCAGGATCAGCGGGCAGATCCTTGCCGTGGAAGTACGGACCTTTAGAAGTGCCGCCGCGCATCAAGGTGCAGGGGATGTTGTTCAGCATGGCGATGCCTGTTCTCGCAATGGGATGGTCAGAAACCCATTCTGGCGTCCGTGGCGGGCCGCGTGAAATGAAAGAAAGCGGCTATTTGATGCCGATTTCGCATGAGTTCGGCGCCCCCGACGAGCCCCCTCGAGACATTCCGGCGGCTCCGCGAAGGCCGCCGGTGGCCGGGCCTCGCTCGGGTTCGTCCTGGACGGGCTGCACCATCAGTCCTCCGCCAGTTGCAGCGCGCTGGGCTGGCGCTTTTCGATGGCCCACTTGAGCAGTGCCGCGCTGCGGAAGATGCCGTGGGCGAACTTGCCGTAGGGCAGGGTCAGGAACAGG
>JAFEFM010000354.1 GCA_018240585.1 Pseudomonadota bacterium | reverse complement strand
GAGGCGGCCCTGGCAACAAAGCTGCTGCACCGCACGACGCGCAGCGTGTCGCCCACCGCGCAAGGGAGCCTCGTCCACGCGTGGGCGCAGCGCATCCTCGACGACGTCGAGCAGATGGCCGAAGCGCTGTCGCAGGAGAGGGCGGCGCCGAGCGGCCTGCTGCGCCTGTGCAGCAGCTCGGGCTTCGGCCGCAACCGGCTCGCGCCGGCGCTGTCCGAGCTGGCGCGCCGCTTCCCTGCGCTGGAAATCCAGGTCGAGCTGCTGGATCGCCCGGTGGATCTGGTGGGCGAGGGCTTCCAGCTCGACATCCGTGTCGGTCAGGTGCGCGAGGGCAATGTCATCAAGCGCCGGATCGCCCGCAACCGCCGCGTGCTGTGTGCGTCACCCGCCTATCTGGAGCGCTTCGGCACGCCGCAGTCGCTCGACGAGCTGAAGGCCCATCGCTGCATCCCCATCCGCGAGCGCGACCAGGATTTCGGGCGCTGGGAACTGGAAGGCCCCGACGGTCCCGTCCTTGCCCGCGTGAGCGGCCCGCTGTCCGCCAACAACGGCGAGATGGTGCGGCAGTGGGCGATCGACGGCCACGGCATCATCCTGCGTTCCACCTGGGATGTCGGCCGCGAGATCGACGCCGGCCTGCTGGTGCAGGTCTTGCCCCAGTACTTCCAGCCGGCGGATGTCTGGGCGGTCCATCCGTCCCGCCTGTCCGCAGCGGCCAGGGTCAGGGTCTGCGTCGAGTTCCTGGAGGATTGGTTTGCGCAGACCGGGCTGAGCGAGCGCGAATAACTACCACCGCGCCCTGCCGGGGTCCGCGGCAGCTCGTACGCGTGCGTACGTTTGTGCGGCGCGACGGTGATCGCGCCGTCGATGACACCAACTCACAGAAATCAGCGCGCGTAGCGGCTCGCGGCAGGCTTCTTCTGCGCGAGGCAGTAGGCCAGCGCACGCACCTCCTCTTCCGGCAGCATCTCGTCGCCGCGGGCGAAGTGCAGCAGGAAGGCCTGCCGCGAGGCCTCCGGTGCGGCCGGGTCGTAGCCCAGCGCGGTGAGCGCCAGTGCGAGGTCGAAGCCGTCCGGTGCGGGCGGCAGCGGCGGGTCGCACCACAGGCCGAACCCCTGTTCGGCCAGCCGGCGCCACGGAAACCAGGCGCTCGGGTCGGCCTTGCGCGCGGGCGCGACGTCGGCATGGCCGACGAAGTTCGCCGCGGGAAGGCGGTAGCGCGTGCGCAGGTCCGCGAGCAGGACGAGCAGTGCGTCGATCTGCGCATCGGCGAAGGCTTCGTCGCCGTTGTTGTCGAGTTCGATGCCGATGGAGCTCGAGTTGATGTCGGTGTTTCCGCCCCAGTGCGACAGCCCCGCATGCCAGGCGCGGGCGCGCTCGTCCACCAGTTGCAGGATCTGGCCGTCGCGCCCGATCAGGTAGTGCGCGCTGACCTTGCGCGCCGGCGACGTCAGGGTGCGCAGCGCCTGCTGCTGGGAGTCACTGCTGGTGTGGTGGATCACCACCAGGTCGGGCCGCCGCTCGTCGAAATTGGGCGAAGGCACGAAGGTCGCGCCCTGCAGGCCGCGCGGCGCGATCGGCGCGCAGGCGGCGAGCAGGGTGGCGACGAGGCTGCCGAGAACGAAGGCAGCCCGG
>JAFEFM010000353.1 GCA_018240585.1 Pseudomonadota bacterium | reverse complement strand
GTGTACAAGAACTTCGACCCGCGCGCCAAGCTGATGGGCAAGGTGTGCGCCGACGTGCTGGGTGAGCTGGGCCTGGAGAACGACCGCCTGTTCAAGCTCGCCAAGGAGCTCGAGCGCATCGCGCTTGAGGACGAATACTTCGTCGAGAAGAAGCTCTACCCGAACGTCGACTTCTACTCGGGCATCGTGCAGAAGGCGCTCGGCATCCCGACCTCGATGTTCACCTGCATCTTCGCGCTGGCCCGCACCGTGGGCTGGATCACGCAGTGGGAAGAGATGATCACCGATCCGGAATACAAGATCGGCCGTCCGCGTCAGCTCTACGTCGGCACCGCACGTCGAGACATTCCCCGCGCCAGGGGATGAGCAACCGCCTCGACCTGCCGCACAGGATGCGAATTTCGCGACAGGCCGGTCCGGCGCGATGCGACGGTTGACAAAGACCGCCATGAACCATCAATCCGACAAGCAAATGCCATTCGGGCTGAGCGTCTCGAAGCCCTGCCAGCACCCTTCGACGGACTCTGGGCGAACGGCTGTATTCGATCGCCGGTTCACCAACGACAGTGCCGGAGCACCACACGCGTATCGTGCAGCGACGAACATGACGATCTACGACACGCTGGACCACCAGATCGCGGGCTTCGCCCAGCAGCAGTCCTTCGGCGGCTCACTGAGCTTCAACAGCCAGTACGGACTGATCGACGTCGCCACGCTCCCGGTCATCTCGATCGATGGCGCGGCGACTCCGCAGCAGCCCCGGCCACAGCCCGCGCCATCGACCATGCGCACCGAGTCTGCGGCGTCGGAGACCAGAGCCCAGTCCGCAGTCGACATCCTTGCGACGCTCGAGCGCCTCGCCGAACTGCGCAACAAAGGCGTGCTCACCGACGACGAATATCAGGGCAAGAAGGCAGACCTGCTGGCACGCCTGTAAGCCCGCGCCGCGGACGCTGCCTTCCCGCGCCATCGCCCCCTCTATCCCTCGCAGGACGTCATGGTTCGCCTTCGCTTCTCGATCCGCCTTTCCTATGAAATCGTGGCGCAGCCCGCAGACTTCATCTTCAACATCCAGGCCGCGATGACGGCAAGGCAAAAGCTGGCGTCGGAAACCCTGCTGCTCAGCCAGGCGGTGGCGACCGCGTTCCATATCGACCCGCTGCGCCATAACCGCCTCGTCCGGCTACGGGCGGCCCCCGGCCGCCTCGACGTCGATTACCACGCCGAGGTGGACATCGACCACCACACCGCCAAACCGCACGACATCGGCGAAATGCCGATCATGCAGTTGCCGCCTGAAGTGCTGCCCTTCCTGTACCCCAGCCGCTACTGCGAATCCGACAAGTTGCAGGCGCTTGCCAACCGGGAGTTCGGCCACCTGCCGCGCGGCTACGCCCGGGTGGACCAGATCCGGCGCTGGGTCACCGCACACGTACGCTTCGTGCCCGGCAGCAGCAACTTCAGTACCTCGGCGCTGGATACGCTCAACCACCAGGCTGGCGTCTGCCGCGACTTCGCCCACCTGATGATCGCCCTGTGCCGTGCCCTCAACATGCCGGCGCGCTTCTGTTCGGGCCTCGATTATGGCGCCGACCCGGCACTCGGCCCGACCGACTTCCACGCCTACGTGGAAGTCTATCTGGATGGACGCTGGTACCTTTTCGACCCTTCCGGCACCGCGATGCCGATGGGGCTGCTGCGCATCGGCACCGGCCGCGACGCCGCGGACATCGCATTCGCCACGATCTTCGGCAACATCCGCTCCGAACTGCCGGTTCTGAGCATCGATGCCGTCGAGGACCCCGCAGGCCGCTGGTCGCTGCCGCATCCTTGCGAGGATGCACTGTCCACCGACGGTTGACGCGGGGGCCGGACGCAAGCCTGGTTGCAGTCGAGGCGGTCATGCGGTTTTCCCCGGGAAGCGCGGTGTCGGGCAGACCACTGCTCCGCTCATGTCCAGCCCGGCCGGTGCGTGCGCCGCCACCGCGCTGGCATCGGACACCGCCCCTTTTCCGCGATTGGAGACCCATCGACGTGCTGGCCGGATTGGCGCCGACCGCTCAAGGCGCCGCGCGCACTTAAGCCTGCGTTAAGTCTCGCCACCCTAGGCTGGCGCCCGATGCTGGTCGGATCGGGCGCGCTCGACGCTGCTTGAGCCCCTGCTCCTGCGCACCAGCCCAACCGAGCACGCCCCATGCCCATCGTCTTCTTCGCCTGCTTGCTGCTCCTCGTGTCGAGCACCGTCCTGCACTATGAGGCGCTGCGCATTCTCCACCTGCGCCTGCCGGCCTTGCGCATTCCTCCGCGCACCAAGCTGCTCGTGGTCATGGCCGGTGCCTTTCTCGCCCACGGCGCCGAAATCGCGCTGTTCGGCGTGGCCATGCATGCGCTCATCCATCTCGCCGATGCGGGCAGCCTGGGCGCGGCCTCGGCCAGCTTCTCCAACTGCATGTACCTGTCGGCAGAAACCTACACCTCCCTCGGCTTTGGCGACCTGACGCCCACCGGCCCGGTGCGCATGCTGGCCGGGACGGAAGCGCTCCTCGGACTGTTGCTGATCGGCTGGTCCGCCTCCTTCACCTACCTTGCCATGGAACGCTTCTGGACCCTTCCCAAGGGCGCAGGCCGGGACATGACATCGGCGGACGAGGTCGCACGTCCATGAAAATGCCGCTACGCTTGCGTCGCATCGACGCCGCCGACGTGGCGCTGCCGCCGGACACCTCGGCGCAGGTGGCGCCGAAGCGATGCCTGCAGGTCGCTCGCGGTCTGCAGGCCATCCCGCAAGGACGACACACGACGACGCAGCCCATGACCGCGATCGAAGCAAGGGACGATCCTGCTCAGGCCACCGGCGAACCGCCCGGATTCCTGCGCCGCTTCGCCATGCCGGCCATCGCCGTGGTGTTGCTGGTGCTGGCCTGGTTCGCGGTCAGCCACCTGGCGGCGAACGTGTCCTACGCCGACATCCGCTCGGCCATCGACAGCACCGGCGCGCTGGCGCTGATCGCTGCGCTCGCCTTCACCGCGCTCAGCTTTGCCGCGCTCACGGTGTATGACCTCAGCGCGCTCGCCTTCGTCGGACGCCGCCTGCCGCTGCCGGTGGTGGCGCTGACTTCGTTCTGCGCCTATGCGGTAGGCAACACCGTCGGCTTCGGCGCGCTCACCGCCGGCGCGATCCGCTACCGCTTCTACACCTCGCAGGGCGTGGAACCGGAGGAGATCGCCGGCATCGTCACCTTCGTCACGCTGGCCTTCGGGCTGGGCCTGGCCGGGGTGGCCGGCGCCGGCATGCTGGTCGCCGGCGGCGAGCTTGCCGGGCTGCTGTCGCCGCCGGCGGCGCGCTTGCTGGGCGGTGCGGTGCTGCTGGCGCTGGCGGGCCTGGTGCTGGCGGCGGGCGACGGGCGCACGCTGCGCCTGTTTGCCCGCGACTGGCGGCTGCCAACGCGGCGGCTGATGCTGCGCCAGTTCGTCGCCACCGCAGTCGATGTGTCGGCGTCTGCCGCCGTGCTGTGGGCCCTGCTGCCGACGGGCAGCGCCAGCCTGCCGGCCGTCATCGCGCTCTATGCCGTCGCCGTGGGCCTTGGCGTGCTGAGCCACGTGCCGGCGGGGCTGGGGGTGTTCGAGACGGTGATCGTCGCCGGCCTGGGCCCGCGCGCCGGGGTCGATGCGGTACTCGGCGCGCTGGTGCTGTACCGGGTGATCTATCACCTCGTGCCGCTGGTGCTGGCGGTGCTCGCCATCTCCGCGCTGGAGATGCGCCGCGTCGTCGCCAGCCCGCTCGCCGCGCT
>JAFEFM010000352.1 GCA_018240585.1 Pseudomonadota bacterium | reverse complement strand
GAGCTGTTCGACCCGGCGCTGGGCAAGCTCATCGCGCTGTGGGGCTTCCAGAGCGACACCTTCGTGCCGCGCCTGCCCGACCCGGCCAAGGTGCAGGCGCTGATTGCCGCGAAGCCGCGCATGTCGGACCTGGTCATCGACGGCAACCGCATATCCAGCCGCAATCCGGCGGTGCAACTCGACCTCGGCGGCTACGCGAAGGGCTACGCGCTCGACCGCGCGGCGAGCATCCTGCGCGCGCAGGGGGTGGCCAACGCGCTGATCAACATCAGCGGCAACCTGATGGCGCTCGGCACCAAGGGCGGCCAGCCCTGGCGCATCGGCATCCAGGACCCGCGCCCCGGCCAGCCGCCGATCGCCACCCTGCCGCTGTACGACGGCGAGGCCATCGGCACCTCGGGCGACTACCAGCGCTTCTTCGAGCTGGACGGCCGGCGCTATTCCCACCTGCTCGACCCGCGCTCGGGCGAACCCGCGCACGGCACGCATTCGCTCACCGTGCTGGTCACGCCGGCAAGCATCACCGGCGCCATGGCGCATGAATCGGTCGGCACGCTGTCGGACGCCGCCAGCAAGCCTGCCTTCATCGCCGGCGACGACTGGCGCGCGATGACGCGCCGCTTCAACATCGACCACGCGCTGCGCGTGGCGGAGGATGGCCGCGTCGAGGTGACGCAGGCGCTGAGAGCGAGGCTGCAGTTCAGCGGCGATGTGAAGCCGATCGTCGTCGACTGAGGCGTGCCCGGAGCTTGATCCGGGGGGCAATGTAGCACGCGTGTGCTACATTGAAGGCACGACTTTCGAGGAGCGGCACGATGTCTTCCACCACCACGATCCGCCTTTCCGATGAGCTGAAGGCCCGCCTCGCCGAGGCGGCCCGGCGCGGTGGCACGACGGCGCACGGTTTCATTCTCGAGGCGATCGCCGAGAAGATCGAGCAGGACGAGCGCCGCAGCGCATTCGCGGAGGAAGCGCAGACGCGGCTGTCGCGACTGGTCCAGTCTGGCCGATCGATCGCCTGGGATGACATGAAGCGCTATCTCGGGGCCCGCATCGCCGGCGACAAGGTCGCGCCGCCTGCTGCACGCAAGCTCGCGCGATGAGCGCGACCGCGATCGAGCTGGTGCCCGAGGTCGCCGACGACTTCGAGCGCATTCTCGATCACCTCGATCGCTTCGAGGGGGCTGACCCGGCGGGGCGAATCGGTGAAATCGTCGCCGCCCTCGACGTGCTCGAGCACAACCCCTGCATCGGTCGTCCACTGCCGGGCGGCAACCGCGAACTGATCATCGGCCGGCGCGCCCATGGCAACGTGGCGCTCTACCGCTACGTCGAAGAAATTGACAAGGTGTTCGTGCTGGCGATTCGGGGCCAGCGCGAAGCGGGTTACTGCCGCCGGGCGGACGAAGATTGATCGGGAGAATGGTCCAGGAGTTTGCGCGGATAGCGCGGGCAGGCTGTTGCGACGCTTTCGCTGGGGCGCGACGACCCTCTGCGAGCTCGGTTGCAGCCCAGTGGCAATCTGAAGCTGATCATCGTTGAGTTGAGAGCGTCGATCGATGACGAATCGTGCGGTGCTCACTGCATAGTCAAAACACATGAGGTCGAGATGCAACCGAAAACGGTCGTCAGAGTCGAGGCGGAGGAGCCGGCAAAGCGTCTTGCCGTACTGATCGATGCCGACAACGCCCAGGCGGGCGTGATCG
>JAFEFM010000351.1 GCA_018240585.1 Pseudomonadota bacterium | reverse complement strand
CGTCGCCGCGCGGCGCTTCGCCGACGTGATCAAGCAGCACGGCCCGGACGCGGTGGCCTTCTACATCTCCGGTCAGTTGCTGACCGAGGACTACTACGTCTTCAACAAGGCGATGAAGGGCCTGATCGGCAGCAACAACGTCGACACCAACTCGCGCCTGTGCATGTCGAGCGCGGTCGCCGCCTACAAGCAGACCCTGGGCGCGGACGCGCCGCCCTGCGCCTACGAGGATTTCGCCCACGCCGACTGCATCCTGATCGCCGGCGCCAATCCGGCCTACGCGCATCCGGTGGCGTTCCGCCGCATCGAGGATGCGAAGAGGGCGCGGCCCGACCTGAAGATCATCGTCGTCGACCCGCGCCGCACCGACACCGCCTCGGCCGCCGACCTGCACCTGGCGATCCTGCCCGGCACCGACATCTGGCTGTTCAACGCGATGCTGCACGTGCTGCTGTGGGAGGGCATGGTCGATCACGCCTTCATCGCGGCCCACACGGAGGGCTTCGATGCGCTGCGCGACCATGTGCGCGACGTGACGCCGGCAGTGGCGGCCCAGGTGTGCGGCGTGAAGGCGGAAGACATCGTCACCGCCGCACGCTGGTGGGGCAAATCGCCGGCGGCGATGTCGCTGTGGTGCCAGGGCCTGAACCAGTCGGCGCACGGCACGCACAACGGTGCCGCGCTGATCGCGCTGTCGCTCGCCACCGGCAAGATCGGCAAGCCGGGTTGCGGGCCGTTCTCGCTCACCGGCCAGCCCAATGCGATGGGCGGGCGCGAGGTCGGCGGCCTCGCCAACCTGATTTCGGCGCACCGTGACATGGGCAACCCCGAGCACCGCGCCGAGGTCGCGCGGCTGTGGGGTGTCGACGCCGTACCCGACCAGCCCGGCCTGACCGCGGTCGAGCTGTTCCGCGCGGCGAGCGAGGGGCGGGTGAAGGCCGTCTGGATCGCCTGCACCAACCCGGCGCAGTCGCTGCCCGAGCTCGAGCTGGTGCGCGAGGCGCTGCAGCGCTGCGAATTCGTCGTGCTGCAGGAGGCCTATCGCAACACCGAGACGGCGCCTTTCGCCGATCTGATGCTG
>JAFEFM010000350.1 GCA_018240585.1 Pseudomonadota bacterium | reverse complement strand
GAGTACACGACCGATCCCAAGCGTGGCATGTCGCTGATCTATTACGCGAACCGCTCCGGCCTGGAGGATCGCGTGTACCGCATCCGCACCGGCAAGTCGGCTGCGTGCACGCCGATGCCTCGCACGCAGCACCAGATCAGCAACGTGCGCATCGCCCCCCGTGCGGGCGGGGCCGACGGTGAACTGGAGGTCAGGGTGAACTGGTCGACGCACTACTATCGCTTCGCGGTGCCAGGCCACTTCTTCGGCTACGCGACCTATCACCTCAAGCCTGCCGGCGAGGGCTGGAAGATCACGCGCAAGCATGTGGTGCTGCTGAACGACACGATCAACGCGGTGCTGGACTTCTATCATCTGTGATCGTCCGCCGGGACGGCCCGCTGGTTAAACTGGCGGGCCCTTGGTATCGCCTCCTGCCCGAGCGCCTCGCCGGGCCCACCAGCAGGAGGATCCCGGAGTTCCGATGCAACTGTCTCCCCGCCTGGCCGTGTTGTTGGCGACTCCACCGCTGCTGTGGGCCGGCAACGCGGTCGTCGGCCGCATGTCGATCGACAGCATCAGCCCCTTGTGGCTGAACGCCTTACGCTGGGTGGTGGCCCTCGTGCTGCTGCTGTTGTTTGGTTGGCGCGCGCTGGCGACGACGGAGGCAAGGGCGCAGATCGCTGCGCGCTGGGGCTACCTCGGCACGCTGGGGCTGATCGGCATCGGCGGGTACAATGCCTTGCAGTACATGGCGTTGCGCACCAGCACGCCGCTCAACGTCACGCTGATCGCCTCGAGTTCGCCGGTGTGGACCATGGCGATCGGTGCGCTGGCATATGGGGTGACTCCCAAGCGCCTGCAACTCTTTGGCGCGGCGCTGTCGCTGTTGGGCGTGGCGCTCGTGCTCTCGCGCGGCGATCTTTCGAGCCTGACGCGCGTCGAGTTCGTCGAGGGCGATCTGCTGATGCTGCTGGCCATCGTCGGCTGGTCCGTCTATAGCTGGATGCTGGCGAGGCCGCCGGCGCACATGCTGGGCGACAGACGCCCCGCGTGGAACTGGGCGGAGTTCCTCGTCGCCCAAGCGGTGTTCGGCGTTCCGTGCGCGGTCGGCAGCGCGCTCGTGGGCGATGTCGTCGCTCCAGGGCCGCCTGCGCAGTGGTCATGGGGGCTGGCGGCGGCGATCGCTTTCATGGCCATCGGCCCGTCCGTCATCGCCTACCGCAGTTGGGGGCTCGCGGTGGCCGAGGCGGGGCCGGCGATGGCCGCCATCTTCTACAACCTGACGCCGCTGTTCGCAGCCGTCCTGTCCGCAGCAGCGATCGGCGAATTGCCACATGCCCACCATGGGCTGGCCTTCCTGCTGATCGTCGCGGGGATCGCGGTGTCCTCGCGTGCGCGCTGATTTCCCGGTTCAGGTCGTCTCGGCGAGCATCAGGTCCGGCGGCGGACGAGATGCAGGCCGCACTCCAGATGAGGAGTGTAGGGAAACTGGTCGAACGCGGCAGCCGCAGCGATGCGGTGCGTGTCCTGCAGGGCGGCGACGTTCTGCTTCAGCGTTTCCGGGTTGCAGGAAATGTAGAGCACGTCATCGAAGCCTCGTGCCAGTTGCAGCGTCGCCTCGTCCAGGCCGCTGCGGGGAGGGTCGACAAACAGCGTGCCGAAGCGATACGCAGCGAGGTCGATCCCCTGCATCCGTCGATACTGGCGTCCGCCGGCAATCGCGTCGCTGATCTCCTCGCTCGACATGCGGACCATCGTCACGTTGTCCACGGCATTCGCCTCGAGGTTGTAGCGCGCCGCGTTCACCGAGGGCTTGCTGAGTTCGGTCGCGAGGACGCGATCGAACAGCGGTGCCAGCGCGATCGTGAAATTGCCATTGCCGCAGTAAAGCTCCAGCAGGTCGCCGCCGATGCCCGCCGCCTGCGT
>JAFEFM010000034.1 GCA_018240585.1 Pseudomonadota bacterium | reverse complement strand
CTCGGCCGGGCGGGACGCGCGCCCCTGCGCCTCCAGCATGTCGATTTCGACCCAGGCGACGTCGGCACCGCGCACCCGTGCCAGGGCGGCGAACACGCCGCTCCAGTCGGCCTCGAGGCGGGCAACGACACGCTGGGCTCCTTGCACCTCCTGGATGGAAAGGGGCGGTGCGGCTGCGACGCGCGGCGCCGCAACCGGCTGACGGGCGCGCAGCTCGTGCAGGATCCGACTCCGTTCGGCAAGCTCCTCGCGCGCAACGATGAAATGCCGGGCCTCTATGCCCGCACACAGCATTCCGCCGGCCAGCAGCATCCAGCCGAGCAGGGCGGGGGGGCGCCGGATCGGCACGAGATCGAGCTCGATCGACGGAGGGGTGCATCGAGTCGGGCTGCGCCAGTTTCGTGCGAGGTTCATGCGCATGCGTCCCAGGGCTGCACGCGCCAGCCGTGAGGGAGCGTGTCGGGCATGACGCCCCGCGCGTGAAGGACGCCCGCCGGGCAAGCGCCGGGCAGGGTGGCTGCCAGGCCGGGGAGCCAGCCGGCGAGGGTCGCGCTGAGCGTCATCGCGGCGCGACCCTCGGTCCTCGCGCTGCGAATGCGTTGCCAGCCGCCCCGATACCAGAGGCCGAGCGTCAGCCGGCCGTTCCGGCACTCGGCCAGCGCCCCGCAGGTGAGCTCGTCCTGCCGCCGCATGCGGCCCTGCAGGTGGTTGTAGGCGGCGACGAAGCCGCCACGCATGGCGACGAGCTTCATCCGGTGCGCGGATGCAAAGCGGGTCAGTTCCTCGACGAGCGTCCGCGGTGCCGCGCAGGCGAGCGCGGTGTCGGCACCGGTTTCGTCGACGCTCATCACCCATCCCGCGGCGTCGATGCCGTGCACGCCGCGAAAGCGTTCGGCCACCCAGGCCCTGCGCTCGGCCTGGCCCTTCAGACCGTTCGGCCACTCGATGACCAGGTAGCGCAGGCAGTCGTCGGACAACTCCACGTCGAGGCGGCCGCGGCGCAGCAGGGCCGCCTCGCCCAGTTCGGCGAGCGCCGATGCGGGCTCCGGGCCTGCCGGCGCGGACCACTCCCGCCCGGCGCCAGCCAGCCGCCAGCATGTGGTGTCGAGCCTCAGG
>JAFEFM010000349.1 GCA_018240585.1 Pseudomonadota bacterium | reverse complement strand
GCTGGAGCGCGACCGCGCCAGCACCACGAGCGCCGCACAGCGCGCAAGCGGTACGCAGAAGGTGGTGAGCACGCTCGGCTGGCTCATGCTGGGCGCTTCCATCGCGCTGCCGATCCTGTTTTCCGACAACCGCTACGTGGTCGACACCGCCACCACGGTGCTGATCTACGTGATGCTGGGCTGGGGCCTGAACGTGGTGGTCGGCCTCGCCGGCCTGCTCGATCTCGGCTACGTGGCCTTCTATGCGGTGGGCGCCTACTCGTACGCGCTGCTGTCGACCCAGTTCGGCTGGAGCTTCTGGGAGGCGCTGCCGGTGTCGGGCGCGCTCGCGGCGAGCTTCGGCATCCTGCTCGGCTACCCCATCCTGCGCCTGCGCGGCGACTATCTGGCGATCGTCACCCTCGGCTTCGGCGAGATCGTCCGCATCATCCTGGTGAACTGGACCGAGCTGTCGGGCGGGCCCAACGGCATCAGCTCGATCCCGCGGCCGAGCTTCTTCGGCCTGGACTTCAGCCGCAGCGCGCCCGAAGGCCAGCAGACCTTCGCCGGCTTCTTCGGGCTGGATTTCTCGCCCATGCACCGGCTGATCTTCCTGTACTACCTGATCCTGGTGCTGGCGCTGCTCACCAACCTGTTCGTGTCGCGGCTGCGCAAGCTGCCGGTGGGCCGTGCCTGGGAGGCGCTGCGCGAGGACGAGATCGCGTGCCAGGCGATGGGCATGAACACCACCAACATCAAGCTGTCGGCGTTTGCCATCGGCGCCATGCTGGGCGGCTTCGCCGGCGTGTTCTTCGCCTCGCGCCAGGGCTTCATCTCGCCGGAGAGCTTCGTGTTCACCGAGTCGGCCATCGTCCTCGCCATCGTCGTGCTGGGCGGCATGGGCTCGCAGATGGGCGTGGTGCTGGCAGCGACGCTGCTGGTGCTGATCCCCGAGTTCGGCCGCAACTTCGCCGAATACCGCATGCTGCTGTTCGGCCTGGCGATGGTGCTGATCATGGTGTGGCGACCGGGCGGCCTGCTCGCTCATCGCGAACCGACGCTGCGCCTCGGCGTGACGGGCAAGGAGGGCGCACGATGAGCAAGAACGCGAGCGGCACCCTGCTGTCGGTGCGCAACCTGACGATGCGCTTCGGCGGCCTCACCGCGATCGACGACCTGTCGCTGGAAGTGCCGGCGGGCAAGATCACCGGCATCATCGGGCCCAACGGCGCGGGCAAGACGACGCTGTTCAACTGCCTCACCGGCTTCTACAAGCCGACCACCGGCACCTTGCGCCTGGCCCACCCGACGCGCGGCGAGATTCGCCTGGAGGCGCTGGCCAGCCATCTCGTCGCACGCGACGCGCAGGTGGTGCGCACCTTCCAGAACATCCGCCTGTTCCCGAAGATGACGGTGCTGGAGAACCTCATCGTCGCCCAG
>JAFEFM010000348.1 GCA_018240585.1 Pseudomonadota bacterium | reverse complement strand
CGCCAGCCGCACGCACAAAAGCGCGTGGGCAGGCCGAGCCCGCCCACGCGCCCTGCACCGCCCGCCCGGCCGGCATGCGGGCGGTGCGGCACGGTGATCAATGATTCGCGTCGTAGTAGTACGCCTTCACCGGCACGCCGCTTTCCGTGAAGCGGCGCTGCTCTTCCAGCGATTGCGGCTTGTCCCACCACAGCGCACGGCCCTTTTTCCGCTCCGCGATCTCTTGCGGGTGCTTCTGCAACCATTCGCGCATGAACTTGGTGTGATCGGATTCGTACGTCGCCATGTCGGCCCTCTCCCAATGAACGGACCTGATTCTAGCCGATCGCCCCGTCGCTGCGTTCAGCCGACGCGGCCGTCGCCGCGCACGCGGCCGATGCGCACCACTTCCGGGATGCGACGCACCGCGCGCATCACGCGCGCCAGGTGCATGCGGTCACGCACCTGCAGCGTGAGGTTGAGCGCGGTGTACTCGCCCTGCTCGTTGTCCATGTTGACCGTCTGGATGTTGCAGTCTTCCTCGGAAATCGAACTCGCGACCTTGGCCAGCACGCCGCGCTGATTCTGGGTCAGCACGCGGATGCGGACATCGAACATGCGGTCGCTGCCAGGCTCCCATTCCACGTCGACCCAGCGCCCCCGATCGCCGCGCAGCTTGGCGACGGCGGGACAGTCGTGCAGGTGGACTTCCAGCCCCTGGCCCTTGCGTATCGTGCCGATGATGGGGTCGCCCGGAATCGGATTGCAGCAGCGCGCCAGTTGCACCGCGATGCCTTCCGAACCGCGGATGGTGATCGCACCGGCGGGCTTGGGCTTGACCACGTCGGGGCGGCCGGACTCCATGTCCTGGGCCTGCGACAGGCGCCGCGCGATGATCGCCGGCAGCCGCTTGCCGAGGCCCAGGTCGGCGAAGACTTCCTTTTTGTTGCGCACGCCGCGGTCGCGCAGGAAGCGGTCCCACGCGAAGGTGGAGATCTGCCCCAGCGTGAGGCCGTGCGGCCGGAGGGCCTGGTTGAGCAGGCGCTCACCCAGCGCGACCGATTCGTCCTGCTGCGCGCTCTTCATGAAATGGCGGATCTGCGCGCGCGCCTTGCCGGTGCGCACGTAGGACAGCCAGGCCGGATTCGGGTTGGCGTGCGCCGCGGTGATGATCTCGACCTGGTCGCCGTTGCGCAGCTCGCTGCGCAGCGGCATCAGGTCGCCGTTGATGCGGCACGCCACGCAGCGGTTGCCGACGTCGGTATGCACCGCGTAGGCGAAGTCGACCGGCGTGGAGCCCTTGGGCAACGAGAAGATCTTGCCCTTGGGCGAGAACGCATAGACCTCGCCCGGGAACAGGTCGATCTTGACGTGCTCGAGGAATTCCGTGGCCTCGCCGGACGCCGACTGCAGCTCAAGCAGCGACTGCAGCCAACTGTGCGTCTTCTGCTGCAGCTCGGTGAGCGTCTTCTCGTCTTCCTTGTACAGCCAGTGCGAGGCGACGCCGGCCTCGGCGATGTGGTGCATCTCGCGCGTGCGGATCTGCACCTCGACCGGCATGCCGAAGGGCCCGATCAACGTCGTGTGAAGGCTCTGGTAGCCATTGGCCTTGGGGATCGCGAGGTAGTCCTTGAACTTGCCCGGCACCGGCTTGTACATCGAGTGCAGCGCGCCCAGCGCCAGATAGCAGCTCGGCACGTCCTTGACGATGACGCGGAAGCCGTAGATGTCGAGCACCTGCGAAAACGACAGGTGCTTTTCCAGCATCTTGCGGTAGATGCCGTACAAGTGCTTCTCGCGGCCCTGCACCTCGGCCTCGATGCCCCATTGCGGCAAGCGCTCCTCGAGCGCGGCGAGCACCTTGCCCACCACTTCGCGGCGGTTGCCACGCGCCGCACGGATGGCCTTCGACAGCACGCGGAAGCGCAGCGGGTACTTGTGCTCGAACGACAGCTCCTGCAGCTCGCGGAACAGGTCGTTGAGGCCGAGCCGATTGGCGATCGGCGCGTAGATCTCGAGCGTCTCGTTGGCGATGCGCCTGCG
>JAFEFM010000347.1 GCA_018240585.1 Pseudomonadota bacterium | reverse complement strand
TGCTGGGGCTGATCGCCGGCGCGCGGCGCATCCAGCAGGGCAGGGTGGAAGTGCTGGGCGGCGACATGGCCAGCGCCCGCCATCGCAGCGCGGTGTGCCCGCGCATCGCCTACATGCCGCAGGGCTTGGGCAAGAACCTCTACCCCACGCTGTCGGTGGTCGAGAACATCGACTTCTTCGGCCGCCTGTTCGGCCAGTCGCGCGCCGAGCGCGCGCGCCGCATCACCGAGCTGCTGCAGTCCACCGGCCTGACCGGCTTCGAGGACCGCCCCGCCAACAAGCTGTCTGGCGGCATGAAGCAGAAGCTCGGCCTGTGCTGCGCGCTGATCCACGACCCCGACCTGCTGATCCTCGACGAACCCACCACCGGTGTCGATCCGCTGTCGCGGCGCCAGTTCTGGGAGCTGATCGCGCGCATGCGCGCCCGCCGCCCCGGCATGAGCGTGCTGGTGGCCACCGCCTACATGGAGGAAGCCGAACAGTACGACTGGCTGGTCGCGATCGACGGCGGCCGCGTGCTCGCCACCGGCACCCCGGCGGAACTGCGCGCGCGCGGCGCCGGCGCCACGCTGGAAGACGCCTTCCTCGCGCTGCTGCCGGCCGAGCGCCGCGCCGGCCACCAGCGCCTGACGATCCCGCCGCTCACCGCCGGCGAAGTGGTGATCGAGGCCAGCAGGCTGCAGATGCGTTTCGGCGACTTCATCGCGGTGGACGACGTGAACCTGCAGGTGCGCCGCGGCGAGATCTTCGGCTTCCTCGGCTCCAACGGCTGCGGCAAGTCGACGACGATGAAGATGCTCACCGGCCTGCTGCCGCCCAGCCGCGGCGAAGCGCGCCTGCTGGGCGAAGTGCTGGACGCGCACAACATCGACACCCGCCGCCGCGTCGGCTACATGTCGCAGTCCTTCTCGCTATACGGCGAGCTGTCGGTGCGCCGCAACCTGGAGCTGCATGCGCGCCTGTTCGACCTGCCGCCGGCCGAGAGTGACGAACGCATCGCCGCCCTGGCCGCGCGCTTCGGCCTCGCCGCGGTGATGGACGCGCTGCCCGATGCGCTGCCGCTGGGCATCCGCCAGCGCCTGCAGCTTGCGGTGGCGGTGCTACACCGGCCCGACGTGCTGATCCTCGACGAGCCCACCTCGGGCGTCGATCCGGTGGCGCGCGACCAGTTCTGGGCGCTGATCATCGACCTGTCGCGCCGCGACGGCGTGACGATCTTC
>JAFEFM010000346.1 GCA_018240585.1 Pseudomonadota bacterium | reverse complement strand
GACGAAGGCTTCCGGATTGCGCCAGCCCGGGTAGACCTCGCCATTGACGTTGGGACCCGCCTGCATGTTGTTGGTGGTGGTGGTCCAGTAGCACTTGATCTTGCCGTCCTTCAGCGCACGGCTTTGCGCCACCGCATGCAGGCCGACCTTGCCCGGGATGGTGCCCTCGGGCAGCTTCCAGATCTCCTCGGCATGGGCGCGGTGCACCGGGTTGGTGACGACCATGTCGGCCGGCAGGCGATGCGAGAAAGTGCCGACTTCGCGCGCGGTGCCGCAGGCCGAAGGCTGGCCGGTGAGCGAGAACGGGCTGTTGCCGGGTTCGCTGATCTTGCCCACCAGCAGGTGGACGTTGTAGATCATGTTGTTCACCCAGGTGCCGCGCGTGTGCTGGTTGAAGCCCATGGTCCAGAACGACACCACCTTGCGGTTGGGGTCGGCATAGACTTCGGCCAGGCGCTTGAGCTTGTCGGCCGGCACGCCGGACAGCTTGGAGGTGTATTCGGCGGTGTACGTCGAGACGAACTTCGCGAACTCGTCGAAGCTGATGTCCTTCGCCGCGCCGGTGTCGCCCTTGGGCTTGCCCTCGGCATCGGGATAGCCGTTGTTGGTGGCCTTCGCCTCCAGCACATGGTTGGGACGCAGGCCGAAGCCGATGTCCGTCTCGCCCATCTTGAAGCGGACGTTGCGATTGACGAAGGCGGTGTTGACCCGCTTGGTCTGGATGATGTGGTTGCAGATGTAGTTGAGGATCGCCAGGTCGGTCTGCGGCACGAAGATCATCGGATTGTCGGCGAGCTCGTAGGAGCGGTGCTCGAAAGTCGACAGCACGTGGACTTCGGTGCCCTCCTTGGACAGGCGCCGGTCGGTGATGCGGCTCCACAGGATGGGGTGCATTTCGGCCATGTTCGAGCCCCACAACACGAAGGTGTCGGTGTTCTCGATGTCGTCGTAGCAGCCCATCGGCTCGTCGATGCCGAAGGTGCGCATGAAGCCCGCCACCGCGGAGGCCATG
>JAFEFM010000345.1 GCA_018240585.1 Pseudomonadota bacterium | reverse complement strand
GGCGCCGCCCCGCGCAGGGGATCCGACAGCACCGCGATGTAGCCGTCCAGCAGCCAGTTCAGCCGCGCGCTGCGGAACACCCCCGCCTCGCTCGAACTGCGGTCGCCCTTCATGATGTCCAGCAGGCGCGGCATCGCGATCTTCAGCTCCGCCAGCGCTTCATCGCGGCGCCCGTTGGCGGCCAGCGCCAGGCCGCGAAACGCCCGGCTTTCCCACAGGAACAGCGAGTTCTCGTCGAACAGCTTGCGTTGCGCGGCGACGATGCGGTCGAGCATGCTCAGCGCCTCTTGCTTCCGCCCCAGGCGCAGCAGGGTGTAGGCGTATTCCACGGACAGCAACCCCCGGTTGCCACGCGCCTCGCCCGCCCGCCGCAGCGCCTCCTCGCGGATCGTGTGCCATTCCAGGGCCTTGTCCCAGCGGCCCAGCAGCATCTCGACCTCGGCAAGCTGCCCACGCAAGCCGGCCGCGCGCAGCGAGGTATCCCCCGCGCCGGCGGCCTGCATCGATTCCAGCGCCTGCAGCAGGATGCGGCGCGCATCTTCGGGGCGGCCCTGCTCCAGCGCGAGACGCCCGAACGCGCCGGCGATGCGCGCATTGATCGCCGGACGCCGGGCGCGCTCCACCAGGCGCGCGATGGCTGCGCGTGCCTCGTCCGCAACGGCGCCCGCGGCAGCGAGCTGTCCGGTGGCGATGTGGACGTTCATCAGGCCGGCCGTGCAGTCGATCAGGTAGAAGAGCGCCCCCTCGTCATCCGCGTTGTCCTGCAACACGCCGCGCGCGGACGTCAGACAGCGCGTCCACTCCTGCTCCGCCTGCGGCAGATGTCCGCGCGAGGCGCTCAGATAGGCACGCGCCCACGCCGAGCGTGCTTCGACGAGCTTGCCGGACTGTTGCCAGGTTGCCGACGAGCGCAGCTTCAGCTCGACGCCATCGAGGCGCTCGAGTTCGGCATCGGCCATGATCTTCTGGCGCAGGCTCGCGCGCAGCGAAACCAGCCGGGCAAGCGCGGCATGTTCCTGGAGCGGGGAACGCGCGAGTTTCAGCGCCCGCTCGGACAGTTCGGCGGCCCGCGCAAGATTGCCGAGATCCGCATGATGCTGGCCGAGCATCTGATACAGCGTGAAGCTCGCCGGATTCTCCGCCCCGACCGCTGCCAGCCCCTGCTCCAGAATTTCCCGCTCCTGAGACACCTTGCCCGCAGCGCGCGCGCTCCGTGCCTGCTCGACGATGCTGCGGACGGCGTCTGCCGCCCCCCCCTGCTCCGCCGACAGCGCAGGCAAGGAAGCCGCGCCGCACAGCAGCAGCACCAGCACGCTCCGACGCAGCCCCGCGCACACCATGTCGCCTCCAGGCCGAAGCCGGGAATCCCGGATCCTTCAATCTAGTTCCGAAATCGACGGCCGACGATCGTGTCGTGCGTGTCCCGGCGGCGCCGGTCGCCAGTGCGGCCGGAGTCAGCGGTGGAACGCACGCAAGGCGGGCGGGGCCTCGATCCGATTGCTGCAAATGCACATCCTCCAATCCGCTCGCATTGCGTTGTATCGGAGCGAAATGCGCCAACCATTGACATTGCTCAAACCGGAACCAGGGTGCGCCGCAGCAAACTATCACCAACAGCAAATACTGATGCAGCACGCTCAGCAATATGGACCGCAGCCCGATGCATGAATCCGTGTTTCACCCTGGCCTGCCCGCGGGCACGCAGGAAGGCATCGTGCGCGTCGTCGCCGTGGAAGCGGATCGCGCCTGGCTCGAGCCCGAGCAGGGCACGAGCTGCGGCGGCTGCGCCTCGGCGGCGGCCTGCGGCGCGAAAGGCATCGGCACGCTCGCCAGCCGGCTCGAGGCGCGGCGCTTCGCCATCGCCCGCGCGGCAGCCAGCGGCGCAGGCTTCGATCTGGCCGAACTGCGCGTGGGTGACCGGCTCGTCGTCGCCATCGACGATCGCTCGCTGCTCCAGGCTGCGGGCCTCGCCTACGGCCTGCCGCTGGCAGCGGCGCTGGCTGCCGCGATCGTCGCGCAGGAAACGGCCGGCACCGACGGCATGGCCCTGCTCGCCGCAATCGCGGGCCTGGCGG
>JAFEFM010000344.1 GCA_018240585.1 Pseudomonadota bacterium | reverse complement strand
GCCGGGATCATCACCCAGTTGCGGGCGAGGTTCTGGCCGGAGATCTTCTTGATGCGCGAGAGCGGCTTGACTTCGATCTCGCCGAACTTGGCGAAGTCGACCTTGGGCCACGGCAGCAGATCGAGGCCACCCAACTGAGCACCGCCCAGGCTCGCACCCGCGGCCGCAGCCGCCGGGGTCTTGCCCGGGACCACGCCGCTGGTCATTGCCGCCTTGATGAAGCCGGCGACGTCTTCCTTGAGGATGCGACCCTTCGGACCGGTGGCCTTGACCTGGCCGAGATCGACCCCGAGCTCGCGGGCGAACGCACGCACGGACGGGCTGGCGTGCACCTTGCCGCCGACCTTGACCGCGGACGGCGCCGCGGCCGGCATCGCCGCCGGGGCGCTGGCGGCGGGACCGCCGTCGGCGAGCGGGGCCGGCGAGGGGGCCGCGACCGCTGCGGGCGCGGCAGCCGCCGGGGCGACCGGGATCGCGGCGGCAGCACCGCCCGCGGTCTCGAGCTTGAGCAGCACGCTGCCTTCGCCGACCTTGTCGCCGACGCTGACCAGCACTTCCTTCACCACGCCGGCATGCGAGGACGGCACGTCCATGGTGGCCTTGTCGGATTCGAGCGTGGCGATCGCGTCATCGACCTTGATCGTGTCGCCGACCTTCACGAACAGCTCGATCACCGGCACGGCGTCGAAGTCGCCGATGTCGGGCACCTTGACCTCGACCACGCCACCGGCCACAGCCGGGGCGGCCGCAGTCGCCGGCGCCGCAGCCGGAGCAGGGGCGGGCGCAGCAGCCGGAGCCGGTGCAGGGGCGGCAGCGGGCGCGCTCGCAGCGGCGCCAGCCGCCTCGACCTTGATCAGCACGCTGCCCTCGGACACCTTGTCGCCGATATTGACCCGCACTTCCTTGACCACGCCGGCGGCCGAGGACGGCACGTCCATCGTCGCCTTGTCCGATTCGAGCGTCGCGATCGCGTCATCGACGGCGATCGTGTCGCCGACCTTCACGAACAGCTCGATCACCGGCACAGCGTCGAAGTCGCCGATGTCCGGAACCTTCACTTCAATGAGTTGGCTCATGTTCTCAGTCTCCTTGCGCGCTCAAACCGACATCGGGTTCGGCTTGGCCGGGTCGAGGTTGTACTTGACCATCGCCGCGGCGACCTTGTCGCGGGCGATCACGCCCTCATCGGCCAGCGCCT
>JAFEFM010000343.1 GCA_018240585.1 Pseudomonadota bacterium | reverse complement strand
GCCATCGATACCGGCCATTCGCGCTTTCCAGTGGTGGGCGAGAGCAAGGACGACGTACTCGGCATCTTCCTTGCCAAGGACCTGCTGCCGTATTTCGTCGGCTGCCCGTTCGACCTGCGCGCGGCCCTGCGCCCGGCGGTGTTCATCCCCGAGACCAAGCGCCTGAACGTGCTGTTGCGTGAATTCCGCGTCAGCCGCAACCACATGGCCATCGTCGTCGACGAGTACGGCGGCGTCGCCGGCCTGGTGACGATCGAGGACGTGCTCGAGCAGATCGTCGGCGACATCGAGGACGAGTACGACGGCGTCGATCTCGACGACAACATCCGCCTGCTGCAGGGCAGCCGCTACCGGGTGAAAGGCACGACCGAGCTGGGCACCTTCAACCAGGCTTTTGCCACTCAGTTGCACAGCGATGACGTCGAGACCATCGGCGGCTATGTGATCCACCACTTCGGCCGCGTGCCGCAGCGCGGCGAGGCGTTGGAGATCGAGGGCCTGCGCGTGCGCGTGCTGCGCGCCGACAGCCGGCGCATCCTGTCGCTGGTGGTCGAGCCGCTGCCGCCGGGCGACACCGCGGGCGGCTGAGCATGCGCTCCCTTCTGCTGGCGCTGCTTGCGGGCGGCGCGTCGGTGTTCGCGTTCGCGCCCTTCGATCTGTTCGTGCTGGCCTTGCCGGCGCTGGCGGTGCTGGCTGTGCAGTTGCAGCGCGCGGCGCGCGTGCGCGACGGCTTCCTGGCCGGCCTGGCCTGGGGTTTCGGCGCTTTTGCGGCAGGGGTCTCGTGGTTGTACGTGGCGCTCAACCGCTACGGCGGCATGCCGATGCCGCTGGCGGCGCTGGCGATCGCGCTATTCTGCGTCTATCTGGCCCTGTATCCGGCGCTGGCCGGGGCGCTGTTCGTGCGCCTGCGCAGCGGCGGGGCGTTCGCCCGCGCGGCGCTGTTCGCTGCGCTGTGGCTGCTGGCGGAGTGGCTGCGCGGCGTGCTGTTCACCGGCTTCCCGTGGCTCGCCATCGGCTACACGCAGACGCCGCCCAGTCCCCTGGCGGGCTTCCTGCCGCTGATCGGGGTGTACGGGGTGGGCGGGCTGGTGGCCTTCCTTGCCGCCGGACTGGCTTTCGTGCGGTGGTATCGGCTGCGTGCGGCCATGCCGGCGGTGGCGCTGGGCGCGCTGCTGCTCGGCGGCGGCGCGGCGCTGCGTACGGTGGCGTGGACCGCGCCGGCCGGCGCGCCGCTGTCGGTGGCGCTGGTGCAGACCAATTTCGAGCAGTCGCTGAAGTGGAATCCCGAGCATTTCGTCGATGTGCTGCGCGCCAATGCGCAACTGGTGCGCGACACCGACGCGCAACTGGTGGTGCTGCCGGAGACCACGCTGCCGACGCTGATGGACCGCCTGCCCGAGGGTTACCTGGAGCTGCTGCGCGGCTTCGTGCGCGAGCATGGCGGCGACCTGGTGCTGGGTGTGTTCCGCACCGAGGGTGACGATGCGGCTGGCGAGGGCAGCGACGGCCTGCGCATCTACAACGCCGCGATCAGCCTGGGCGACGGGCCGATGCAGACCTACGCCAAGCAGCACCTGGTGCCTTTCGGCGAATACTCGCCACCGCTGTTCGGCTGGTTCTACCGTCTGGTGGACATCCCGATGTCGGACCAGACGCGCGGCGCGCCGGACCAGCCGCCGATGACGCTCGGTGGCCAGCGCATCGCGCTGAACATCTGCTACGAGGACCTCTTCGGCGCCGAGCTGGTCCGCGCGCTGCCGCAGGCCACGCTCATGCTGAACCTCTCCAACCTCGCCTGGTACGGCAATTCGCTGGCCCAGCCGCAGCACCTGCAGATCGCCCGCGTGCGTGCGCTCGAGACCGGCCGGCCGATGCTGCGCGCCACCAACACCGGCATGACCGCGGTGGTGCAGCCCGACGGCAGCGTCGCCGCGGTGCTGCCGGAGTTCGAGCGCGGCGTGCTGCGCGCCGGGGTGCGCGGCTACCAAGGCATGACGCCCTACGCCCATTGGGGCGACCGCGCGGCGCTGG
This sequence comes from Pseudomonadota bacterium, assembly GCA_018240585.1. Taxonomy (GTDB): domain Bacteria; phylum Pseudomonadota; class Gammaproteobacteria; order Burkholderiales; family Rhodocyclaceae; genus Thauera. The sequence goes on along the minus strand of JAFEFM010000343.1, from coordinate 651 downwards.
CGATTGCGGCGCTGATGCTGGCGGTGCTGCTCGTACGGCGACGGTCCGTGTAGCCCGCTCCAGCTCGCCGGCAATCAAGCTGCAGGAGTCGTGGTGGAATGGCTTGACTTAAATAGTACCAAAAGAGTACTGTTTATCCCGAGCCATCCACAGACGCACTGCAGGAGATCGCCATGGAGCCCGACACGATCCGGCGCTTGCTTGAAACCTCCGCCCGTTACTTCGGGCTGGACAGCGCGGCGCGCGCCGCCGCCGAACTCGACCGCAGGGCTGGGAGCGACGATGCCGACGACGAACCGGCGTCGGCCCGCGTGCCGCTCGCCTGCCTGCTGAGCGCCAGCGGCTGCGTGCGCCCGCACGCGATGGCCTGATCATGCTGCGCATCAGCAAGCTCACCGATTACGGCACCTTGGTGCTGACGCACATGGCGAACTTTCCCGATCGCCTGTTCAGCGCCACCGACCTCGCCGCCACCCTCGGCCTGGGCGCGCCCACCGTCAGCAAGGTGCTCAAGACGCTCGGCCGGCACGACCTCGTGCGCAGCGTGCGCGGCCTGCACGGCGGCTATGCGCTGGGCCGGCCGGCAGTGCAGATCAGCGTGGCGCAGATCGTCGATGCGCTGGAGGAGCAGCCTTTCGGCCTCACCGAGTG
>JAFEFM010000342.1 GCA_018240585.1 Pseudomonadota bacterium | reverse complement strand
TTCGCCCGCGGGTTGCCCGGGCTGCGCATGCTGCTCGACAAGGACGTCCAGGCGGCCTTCGATGGCGATCCCGCTGCACGCAGCGTGGATGAGGTGCTGCTGTGCTACCCGGGCGTGCTGGCAGTCATCCATCACCGCCTCGCTCATGCGCTCCATCGGCTCGGTGCGCCCCTCGTGGCCCGCATCCTGTCGGAGATCGCGCACTCCGAGACGGGCATCGACATCCATCCCGGCGCCGAGATCGGTTCCGGTTTCTTCATCGACCACGGCACCGGCGTCGTCATCGGCGAGACCGCGATCATCGGCAATCGCGTGCGCCTCTACCAGGCAGTGACGCTGGGGGCGCGGCGCTTTGCCAGCACGAATGATGGCGGGATCGCCAAGGGTGGGGCGCGCCATCCGATCATCGAGGACGACGTGGTGATCTACGCCGGAGCGACCGTGCTCGGTCGCATCACGATCGGACGCGGCTCGAGCATCGGCGGCAACGTATGGCTGACGCGCAGCGTGTCGCCCGGCAGCCACGTCACCCAGGCCAGTCTGCAGCACGAGCGGGTGCAGGGCGGCGGCGACTTCATCTAGCTGCTCCCCCGGCGCCGGGCGGCGCCTGCCCGCCCATGTCCTTCCAGACGAATTTTTCATAACCCCTGCCCATGCAGGGTCAAGGAGTCATCATGGCTGCAGAAACCACGGTGCATCACGCGCTTGGCGATACCGCCGCGCGCCAGCTTGCGAATGCCACCAAGACCGTCCCTCAACTCGCGACCATCACGCCACGCTGGCTGGTGCACTTCCTGCAATGGCTGCCGGTCGAGGCGGGCATCTATCGCCTGAACAAGGTCAAGAATCCGCAGGACGTGAGGGTGAGCTGCTCGCAGCGCGATGGCGAGGGCGAGCTGCCACAGATCTTCGTCGATTACGAGGAGCAGCCGCGCGAGTATTTCCTGAACGCCGTCACTACCGTGCTCGACGTTCATACCCGGATCTCGGACCTCTACAGCAGCCCGCACGACCAGATCAAGGAGCAGCTCCGCCTCACGGTCGAGACCGTCAAGGAGCGCCAGGAATCCGAGCTGATCAACAATCCGGACTACGGCCTGCTCGCCAACGTCGCCGACGAACAGCGGCTTTCCACGCTCACCGGTGCGCCGACCCCGGACGATCTCGACGATCTGCTGACCAAAGTGTGGAAGGAGCCCGCCTTCTTCCTGACGCACCCGCTGGGCATCGCCGCCTTCGGCCGTGAATGCACCCGCCGCGGCGTCCCGCCCCCGACCGTGTCGCTGTTCGGCTCGCAGTTCCTGACCTGGCGCGGCATTCCGCTGGTGCCCTCGGACAAGGTGCCGGTCGAGGACGGCAAGACCAAGATCCTGCTGCTGCGCGTCGGCGAGAAGCGCCAGGGTGTGACCGGACTGTTCCAGCCGGGGGTCGCCGGCGAACAGGGGCCGGGGCTGTCGGTGCGCTTCATGGGCATCAGCCGCAACGCGATCGCGTCCTACCTGATCTCGCTTTACTGCTCGCTGGTCGTGCATTCCGAGGATGCGCTGGCGGTGCTCGATGACGTTGAAGTGGGCAAGTACCATGACTACTCCGCACTCGACACGTACAAGTGACGGGGTGGCCGCCCTCGGCGGCGCACCGGCGGGCTTGCCCGACGCCGCGGTGCTGGCGCAGCTCGCCGGCGAGTTCTTCGCGGCGCTGCCCAACGGCAGCCCCGACCTGCGGCTACCGTTCAGTCCGGCGCAGGCGTCGCAGCCGGAACTGGCGTTGGGCAACCGTGCCCCCGCACTGGCTCTGGCCGCCGGGACGCCGGGCGGCGCGCCGGAGGCTGTCGTCGATCGTGCGCCCGCAGGCGGTCGTGCCGCGAACCCGGCCTACGGCGTGCCCGAGGCCTATGCTGCCGCGCTGCCACAGGTGACGCCGCAGGACGGGCCGCAGTCTGGCGGTGCGCCGCTCGGCGGTCCGTCGCCGTCGCCCTACTACTTCCTCGGCGAGGCGAGCACCTCTCCGTCCGCCCGGGAGGCCACCGCCGCAGCGCCGGAAGACCGCGTCACTGCGCAGTCCTTCGGCCTGCCGGGCGAAGGGGCATTGCGCGAACTGCTCGCCGGACTCGACTCGGGCGAGCGCGCGGCCGCGCCGGCTCCGTCTTCGGCACCGGCGTTCTACTTCCTCGATCCGGCGGCCGTGCAGCCGGTGCCGGAAGTGGCGCAGGGCGCGCATCCACCGTTCGATGTCCATGCGGTACGGCGCGACTTTCCGATCTTGCAGGAACGCGTCAACGGCAAGCCGCTGATCTGGTTCGACAACGCCGCCACCACGCAAAAGCCGCGCGCCGTCATCGACCGGCTGACGTATTTCTACCAGCACGAGAACTCGAACATCCACCGCGCTGCGCACGAACTTGCAGCGCGGGCGACCGACGCCTACGAAGGCGCGCGCGGCAAAGTGGCGCGCTTTCTCGGCGCATCGTCGGCGGAGGAGATCATCTTCGTGCGCGGCGCCACCGAAGGCATCAACCTGATCGCCAAGACCTGGGGCTGGCAGAACGTGGGCGAGGGCGACGAGATCATCGTCTCCCACCTCGAACATCACGCCAACATCGTGCCCTGGCAACAGCTTGCTGCAGCCAAGGGGGCGAAGCTGCGGGTGATTCCGGTCGACGACTCGGGCCAGGTGCTGCTCGACGGGTACCAGAAACTGCTCAACGATCGCACCCGGATCGTCGCGGTCACCCAGGTGTCGAACGCGCTCGGCACGGTCGTGCCGGTGAAGGAGATCGTCGCGATGGCGCATCGAGCGGGTGCCAGGGCGCTGGTCGATGGTGCGCAGTCGGTGTCGCACATGCGGGTGAACGTGCAGGACATCGACGCCGACTTCTTCGTGTTTTCGGGGCACAAGGTGTTCGCTCCGACCGGCATCGGTGCGGTGTATGGCAAGCGCGAGGTGTTCGAAGACATGCCGCCATGGCAGGGGGGCGGCAACATGATCGCCGACGTCACTTTCGAGAAGACGATCTACCACGGTCCGCCGACCCGCTTCGAGGCAGGCACCGGCAACATTGCCGACGCGGTCGGCCTGGGGGCGGCGATCGACTACGTCGAGCGCATCGGCCTGGAGAACATCGCGCGCTACGAGCACGACCTGCTTCTGTACGCGACGCGCGGACTGCAGACCGTCCCGGGGCTCAAGCTGATCGGCACTGCGAAGGAGAAGGCCAGCGTGCTCTCCTTCGTGCTCGACGGCTACACCACGGAGGAAGTCGGCAGGGCGCTCAACGAGGAAGGCATTGCGGTGCGCTCCGGTCATCATTGCGCGCAGCCCATCCTGCGCCGCTTTGGTGTCGAGGCCACGGTGCGGCCTTCGCTGGCGTTTTACAACACCTGCGAGGAAGTCGACACGCTGGTCGCCGTGCTGCAGCGGCTGGCGTCGGCCAGGGCGAGGCGTTGAGCAGCCGCGACTATTGATGTGCCAACGAGGAGGGCCACCGTCCACACTGTGGCCTCTTCTCAGCCAGCCGAAGCAGGTGGCGAACTGCCGCGCCTTTCGGCCGGGGGCACGTTGCAGAAGCGAAGGGGCAGGCCCGCTGGAAAGCGACGCGCGGCGGTGCTGGCCGGGCGCGTGCGGGCAAGGAAGAGTCGGGACGTGAGGGCGGACGATGCGGCGGTCAGGAGATCTCGCGGATCTTGAACGGAGAGTGTGCCAGCGGTTCCGCATGTCCCGGACTCGTCGCGATCAGGGTTCCGCCCTTGCCCCTTCCATGCGACTTCACGTGCCAGCCCAGCGGCGGGGAGATCGTCCTTCTTGCCTCATCGACGATCCATCCTTCGGAGACATCGACCGTGCTGCCATCGCCATTGTGGGTGAGGATCCAGCCCCCCGAGGGGTGCCTGCCGCGGTTGT
>JAFEFM010000341.1 GCA_018240585.1 Pseudomonadota bacterium | reverse complement strand
GCGAAGGGCAGCAGCACGATCAGCACCAGCTTCACGCTTCGATCACTCCGGCGTCATCCAGCATCAGGGTTCCCAAAAAAGTCATGAATTTGCCACGCGAGATGGAGCGGGGCGCAACCGCGCAGCGGGGTCACGGGCCCGGTGCCGCTGCGTCCGCTCCGGCGTGGGCGTGGAGCGTCTGCGGTGCTGGCGGCGAAACCTCCCTCGCGCGGGGCGTGGAGGAGCGATGGCGGCCGGTCGCAGCCCATCGCACGTGGCGAAGGCCGGCCGCACGCACCCGGATCGAGCCTTCGGCCGCACCGCGCAGCCCCGATGACAGACGTCAGCACATCGGCAAAAGTTTCATCTCATGCCGGTGATGCTGACGTCAAGGCCGGATGGGTGGGCGCAATCCTGCGCGCACGTCTTGCGGCCGTGCAGGCTCAGTTGTCGGGGTGTTCTGTCGGTACGTTGCCGGCTTCCGGCTCGAGCGGAGGCGGCACCCGGCTGGCGAGGACCTTGTCGATCCGCTTGCCGTCGAGGTCGACCACTTCCAGACGCCAGTCGTCCCACACGGTGATGTCGCCGGTGTGCGGCAGGCGGCCGAGCAGCCACATGACCATGCCGGACAGGGTGTGATAGCGGCCGCGTTCTTCCTCGGGCACGGTCTTCAGACCCAGGCGGTCCTTCAGCTCGGGGACGGGAATCAGCCCGTCGAGCAGCCAGGAGCCGTCCTCGCGCTGCACCGCCCAGGCTTCTTCCAGGCTGTGCGGCTGGAATTCGCCGGTCACGGCTTCGAGCACGTCCTGCAGCGTCACCATGCCCTGCACCTCGCCGTACTCGTCGATCACGAACACGGTATGCGTGCTCGAGGCGCGGAATTGCTCGAGCAGTTCCATGCCGGTGAGCGATTCGGGCACGAACACCGGCATCTGCAACTGATGCGTGAGGTCGGCCTTGCCGCCCTTCAGCGTCTGGTTGAAGAGCTGCTTGGAAGAGATGATGCCGAGGATCTCGTCGAGACCGCCGCAGCATACCGGGAAGCGCGAGTGGTTCGATTCGGCCATGCGCGCGAGGTTCTCGTCGAGCGGGCGGGTGGTGTCCAGCCACACGATGTCCGAGCGCGGCACCATCAGCGAGCCGATCTGGCGGTCATCCAGGCGGAACACGTTGCGCACCATCTCGTGTTCGCTCTTCTCGATGATGCCGGCTTCCGAGCCTTCCTCGAGCAGGGCGTGAATCTCCTCCTCGGTGACGCTGGGGCCGCTCTCGTCGCGCTTGCCCATCAGCTTGAGGAGCATGCCGGTCGACCAGGTCAGCAGCCTCACGAAGGGGCGCGACGCGATGGACAGCGCGTTCATCGGCCGCGCCACCAGCCGGGCAATGCCTTCCGGATTGATCTGGCCGATGCGCTTGGGCACCAACTCGCCGACGACGATGGACACGTAGGTGATCACCATCACGACCAGCACGGTGGAGACGACACCGCTGAGATCCTCGGCCATGCCGAGGTGCTGCATCCAGCGAGCGAACGGCGCGGCAAGCGCGGCCTCGCCGACGATGCCGTTGAGGATGCCGATCGAGGTGATGCCGATCTGGATGGTGGAAAGAAAG
>JAFEFM010000340.1 GCA_018240585.1 Pseudomonadota bacterium | reverse complement strand
ACGGCCTGCTCACCGGCACCGTGCGCTGGCTTGCCGACCCGGTGTCGCAGCCGATTCCGCCGCATCTTGCCGAAGTGGTGCCGCTGCTCGAGCGCCTGATCGAAAAATTTGGCGGCGGCCATGTCGTCGAGCCCCACCGCTTCGACGACGCCGTCTGGGTGGGCACGCGCTACGCCGAGTGGCTGCCGCTGAAGCCGGAGGCCAAGCAGCGCCTGCTGGAGATGGACGATCCGCTCGAGCGCCTGGAGTTCGTGCGCGAAACCTTGTACGAACTGGGCATGCTGCCCGAGGACCCGGACGCGCCGCTCACGCGCTGAACAGGTCCGGTGCCGCCAGCGCGCCGAGGATGCGCCGCACCGGCGTCGGCAGGGCGGCAGCGGCGAGGGTGGCCAGCGGCTGCCAGGCGTGCCCCGGCTCCATCGCGGCGGCGTGTGCCCGCCGGGCATCCAGCCGCAGTGGCTGCATGTCGAGCACGAAGTGGGTGAAAGTGTGGGTCAGCGGTGCGAGCGCCCGTGCTTCACCGCACTCCACGCCCAGCGCGGCATCCGCCCAGGCGGCAACGTCGGCGGCAGCGTCGGGGATCTCGGGCAGTGCCAGCAGGCCGCCCCAGATGCCGGCAGGCGGGCGGCGTTCTAGCAGCACGCGGCCTTCGTGCAGGATCACCGCCACCCGCACGCTGCGCCGCGGCACCGCCTTCCTCGGGCGCGCCGCCGGCAGCTCCCCGATGCGACCCTCGCGCAATGCGACGCAGTCGTCCTGCAGCGGGCAGCGTGCGCAGGCCGGCTTGCCGCGGGTGCACACGGTGGCGCCGAGGTCCATCTGCGCCTGGATGTAGGTGCCGATGCCGCGCTCCGGCAGCAGCGACTCGGCCAACGCCCACAGTCGGTTCTCCACCGCTTTTTCGCCCGGGAAGCCTTCGATGCCGAACGCCCGGCACAGCACGCGTTTGACGTTGCCGTCGAGGATGGCGGCGCGCTCGTCATGGGCGAAGGCGGCGATCGCCGCCGCAGTGGAGCGGCCGATGCCGGGCAGCGTCTCGATCTCCACCGCACTGCCGGGGAAATGCCCGCCGTGGCGCTCCACGATCTGCTGCGCCGCGCGGTGCAGGTTGCGCGCACGGGCGTAGTAGCCCAGCCCGCTCCACAGCGCCATCACGTCCTCCACCGGCGCGGCAGCCAGCGCGGCGACGTCGGGAAAGCGCTCGAGAAAGCGCAGGTAATAGGGGATCACCGTCTCCACCTGCGTCTGCTGCAGCATGATCTCCGACAGCCAGATGCGGTAGGGGTCGCGCCCGCCCTGCCAGGGCAGGTCGTGGCGGCCGTGCTCGCGCTGCCAGGTGACGAGTTTGCGTGCGAATTCGCTCATGCGTTGTGTGCTTT
>JAFEFM010000033.1 GCA_018240585.1 Pseudomonadota bacterium | reverse complement strand
GGCCTTGAAGCGGGCGAGGAAGTCCGAGCCCCCCGGCATCTTCGTCGCCGGAATGCCGGCCTGGGTGCACAGCACCTTGTCGTCGATGGCGCCGCTGGCGAGCTTGATCATCTCGGAGGTGCAGCTTCCGTCGCCGCCGAGGTAAGTGGCGTTCATGCCGAGCTGGCGCATCTGGCGCAGCAGGGGGGCGCCCTGCGAATCCATGCCGCCGTAGAACACCGCGTCCGGCGCCTTGGACTTGATCTTGGTGAGGATGGCGGTGAAGTCGGTGGCCTTGTCGGTGGTGAATTCGCGCCCGACGAGTTCGCCGCCCGCCTTCTTCAGGCTCTCGGCGAAGGCATCGGCCAGGCCCTGGCCGTAGGCGGTGCGGTCGTCGATGATCGCGACCTTCTTCAGCTTGAGCGTGCCCAGCGCGTACTTGGCCATCGCCTCGCCCTGCTGCATGTCGTTGGCGATGACGCGGTAGGTGACCTTGAAGCCCTGCTGGGTCAGCTTCGGGCTGGTCGCCGATTCGGTGATCACCGGCACGCCGGCCTGTTCGTAGATGCGGGAGGCCGGGATCGCCGCGCCGGACGTGACGTGGCCCACCACGCCCTTGACGCCGAGGTCGGTCAGGCGCTGCGCAACGGTGGTTGCGGTGCGGGGGTCGGCCTGGTCGTCCTCGCTGACGAGTTCGAACTTGACCGCCTGGCCGCCGATCTTGGGATTCTTGGCGTTGATTTCCTCGACGGCGAGGCGGGCGCCGTTTTCGCCGTCCTTGCCGAAGTGCGCGGCCGGGCCGGTCAGCGGGCCGGCGTGGCCGATCTTGACCACCGTCTGGGCATGCGCTGCCGTCAGACCCAGGCCGGCGAGGGCGAGGGCAACCAGGGTTTTCTTGAGCATGTGAAACCTCCGAAATGTCGCAAACGATCACCGCGCGGGCATTGCAAATCGCCCGGTGTTCGCCGATTCTAGCCCAGGCGCCGATGGCCGGGATTTGAGCTTTCGCAGGAATGCAGATGGATGCGCGGGGCGTTGCTCCGCAAACGAGACGTGAGTGAGCAATCGATGAAACGCTTCATGGCCTGGTTGTGTTCCCTGCTGTCCGCAATCGGCATCACTGCCTGCGACTACATCAACATCCGCGAACTCAAGCCCGGGGTCTCCTCCGCGCTCGAAGTGCGCGACCGCTTCGGGCCGCCGCAGATGGAGTGGAGCAACCGCGACGGCTCGGTCACCTGGGAGTATTCGCGCCAGCCCGAGGGCGTCGAGTGCTTCATGATCACCATCGGCCCCGATCAGATCCTGCGCAGCATCGACCAGGTGCTGAACGAGAAGACTTTCGCGCGGGTCCAAAACGGCATGAACGGCGACGAGGTGCGGCGTCTGCTCGGCAAGCCCGCGTCCAGCCAGTTCTTCCAGCTCAAGCAGGAGACGGTGTGGGAATGGAAGATCGACCAGGGCCAGGCCACCGGCGGCGAGCCGACCTATTTCACCGTGTCGTTCAACACCGACGGCCGCGTGGTCGGCACCGGCCGCTACACCAAGCACAGGAATTGACCGGGAGGTCGACATGTCTGCCGCAGTCCGCTCCGGTTCAGGTCGCGGAGCGTTGTTCGCCCTGTTGCTGCTGATTGCAGCCGCATTCCTCGGAGGCTGTGCCGCGTTCGCGCCGCCGAAGCCCTTCACTACCGAGGCCGAGGCGCTGGCCGCGCGCGGCGAGCCCAGCCGGCGCTGGAAGAACGAGGATGGGACGACCACGCTGGAATACGCCACTCAGCCGTACGGCCACACCTGCCTGATGGTGCAGGTCGACGCCGGCGGCATCGTCCTGCGGCAGTGGGATGCGCTCGACGACGACAACCTGGCGCGGGTCAGGAAGGGCATGACGCGGCAAGAGGTGGCGCGCCTGCTGGGCGAGCACCGCTC
>JAFEFM010000339.1 GCA_018240585.1 Pseudomonadota bacterium | reverse complement strand
GCGGCGCTCGATGAAGCCCGGGCGCGAGAGCTTGCCCAAGGCGATGCCCATCTTCGTCTTGCCGCCCAGGCGCGGGGCGAAGTCGGCCAGCAGCGAGGCTTCCGGCAGGCTGCCCGACACGCTGTCGCCGTGCGCCACAGGCTTGTCGCCGCCGAACATGTCGGCCTGACCGTCGTCGACGACTTCGCGGCGGGTGACCTGGCGCTCGCGCTTGGGCAGTACGATCAGCGACCAGATCCGCCGAGTGAAATGCTGCAGCAGGGCGAGGTCCTCCGTTTCGGGCGCGAGGCTGACCGGCGCGGCGTCCGCTGGTAGCAAGGCGGCGTCCAAGCCGGTGGGCAGGCGCTCGTCGCCGAGCGCCGATTCGGCACGGTCGAGCAGTTCGTGGCCGCCCGCGAGCAGTGGCAGGTCCGGCACCAGCGCCAGGGCGTCGGCGACCAGCGCGGCGCCTCGGCTTCGCCGCCGATCTCGCGCAGCACCAGCAGGCGCATCAGCACCTCGGCCTCGGTGCCACGGAACAGCGTGATGAAGGCGTCGAGCAGCGGACGCGCGGCATCCAGCGCGGCCAGCTCGGGCACTTCGTCCGCGTCGACGCCGGGGGCGAGGAAGTCGTGGTAGGGGGCGGGTTCGTCGTTCAAGGACAGCCTGCTCGGGGTGGGGCTGCAACGGCGGCAGCGGGGCGTGCGGGATGGTCGGGCCCAGGCGCTGCGCAAAGCGCGGGATTATAGCCGCGCGACTTACCGATCCTTACATCTTGTCGCCTGCGCGCCGTTTGCCGCAGAGCGAGAATTTCCATGGATTTCAGGCCGGCCGCGCCCGGTTGAGCGGGCTCCCGGCGATCTCTCGGATGCAGGAGAAAACACCATGAAAATTCCTCCGAATCGTCTTGCCCGTCTCGCGAGTCTGGCCTGCGTCGCTGCGGTGACGTCGACCTTGGTGCTGCCCGCTCACGCCGACAGGGGCGACTTTCGTGGCCGGCCGGCGGCCCGCCATTTCGACCATCGCGAGTGGCGTGGCGGCCAATGGGTGCATGGCGACCATGGCGGCCACCTTGGCTGGTGGTGGGTGGTGGCGGGGACCTGGTTCCTGTATCCGCGCCCGGTCTATCCGTATCCGCCGGTGGTGGTGCAGCCGCCGGAGCCCGAGCCGGTGATCGTGCAGCCTGCGCCCCAGGCCGCACCGCCGGTGTGGTATTTCTGCCCCGAGTCCGACGCCTACTACCCCTATGTGCAGCGCTGCCCCAGGGGGTGGCGCACCGTGCCGGCGGTGCCGCCGGGGCTGCGTGAAGACTGAGCGGGAGTGCAATCATGAAACGCCTTTACCTGATCCTGCCGCTTGCGCTGCTGACCGGCTGCGTTGCCGTGCCGACCGGACCGCGCGTCGCGGTGATGCCGGCGCCGGGCAAACCCTTCGACCTGTTCGTGCAGGAGGAGCGCGAGTGCCGCTTCTACGCCGAGCAGTCCATCGGCCTGACGCGCAACGACGTGTCTGCGCAGAACGTGGTAGGCAGCGCGGCCGTGGGTACCGCGGTGGGCGCTGCGGCCGGCGCGCTCGTCGGCGGCCATCGCGGCGCTGCGACCGGTGCGGGGGTCGGCCTGGTGGCCGGAACGGCGAGCGGTTCGTCGCAGGCGGCGTATGCCGGCGCCGATGCGCAGCGGCGCTACGACATCGCCTACCAGCAGTGCATGTACGCGAAGGGCAACCAGATCCCTGGCTATTCGCGCGCCTACCGCTATCGCCAGTGGGCGCCGTCCGGTGCGCCGGACGAACCCTCCGATTACTACTATCCGCCGCCGCCGCCGCGCCGCTGAGGCGGTAAACGACAAGCGCCGCCCGAGAGGGCGGCGCTTGCATGTGAGGCGAGGGCGGGCAGGCCGCCCGCAGCAATCAGACGCCCTGCTTGAGGCTGGCCGCGATGAAGTCGTCGAGGTCACCGTCGAGCACCGACTGGGTGTTGCCCACTTCGTGGTTGGTGCGCAGGTCCTTGATGCGCGACTGGTCGAGCACGTAGCTGCGAATCTGGTGACCCCAGCCGATGTCGCTCTTGCTGTCTTCCAGCTTCTGCTGCTCGGCCTGGCGCTTGCGCAGTTCCAGTTCATACAGGCGCGCCTTCAGCATGGACATGGCCTCGGCCTTGTTCTTGTGCTGCGAGCGGTCGTTCTGGCACTGCACCACGGTGTTGGTCGGCACGTGGGTGATGCGCACCGCCGAGTCCGTCTTGTTGATGTGCTGGCCGCCGGCGCCGGAGGCGCGGTAGGTGTCGATGCGCAGGTCGGCCGGGTTGATCTCCACTTCGATGGATTCGTCGACCTCCGGGAACACGAACACCGAGGTGAAGCTGGTGTGGCGGCGGGCGTTGGAGTCGAACGGGCTCTTGCGCACCAGGCGGTGGATGCCGGTTTCGGTGCGCAGGAAGCCGTAGGCGTATTCGCCGCTGACCTTGATCGTGCAGTTCTTCAGGCCGGCGACTTCGCCTTCGGTCTCTTCCAGCACCTCGACGCCGAATCCCTTCTTCTCGCAGTAGCGCAGGTACATGCGCTCCAGCATGCCGGCCCAGTCCTGCGCCTCGGTGCCGCCGGCGCCGGCCTGGATCTCGATGAAGCAGTTGTTCGGGTCCATCGGGTTGCTGAACATGCGGCGGAACTCGAGCTTCTCGACTTCCGCCTGCAGGTCGCCGAGGTCGGTCTCGACCGCCTCGAAGGTGTCGTCGTCGTTCTCGGCTTCGGCCAGTTCGTACAGGTCCTTCAGGTCGCGCGCCTGGGCGTCGATCTTCTGCAGCGTGACCACCACGTCCTCGAGCTGTCGCTTCTCCTTGCCCAGCTCCTGCGCGCGCTCGGCGTTGTTCCACACGGCCGGGTCTTCCAGCGCGCGATTGACCTCTTCGAGCTTCGATGCTTTCACATCGTAGTCAAAGATACCTCCGTAGTTCGCGACCCCGGGCGCTGAGGTCGGCGAGTTTTTCGGCGATGGCGTTGAGGCGTTCGGCGTCCATGGAACTGCTCCGGCTGAATCTGGGAAACCCCGAATTATACTGGCACCGGGCAGCCCGGCGGCTAATTGCCGCGCTTCCGCGTCCGCAGGGGTGTGTGTCGACGGCAGAGGCCGCCGACCGGGCGAGTCCGGGGCAGCCTGTCTGCGTGGAGATCGATGCGGGGAGTCGGAGATATGCGCCGTTCAGTTGTGATGGGCCTCG
>JAFEFM010000338.1 GCA_018240585.1 Pseudomonadota bacterium | reverse complement strand
TGCCCGGCGTCGCGCGCATCGGCCTGCAGCGGCGCACGACCGGACAGGCCATCACGCAGGTGGTCGCGCGCCGCCTCCCACGGCAGGCTCGCCGCCGCCTGAGGCAGGCTCGCCGCCGCGTTCGCCGCCTCGACCCGGACGCGCGAACGGGCGCGGACCGCCAGCGTATCGTGCGGCGCATGCAGCGAGAAGGCGGTGACCGGGTTGCCGAAGAAGTCGAAGCGCTCGACGCACCGCGTCGCCTCGGGCGCGATCGTCAGCGCGTGTGCCAGGCAGCGCTGGCCGGAGCGCTCGCGCGGGCGCAGGTGGGCGAGCTGCTGCGACAGCGTCACGGCGCTGTCATAGCGGTAGAGGGTGTCGTGCAGGATGTCGTAGTCCGGCATGCCGTGCCCCGCTCCTTTCGCATGCGCTCACAGCGAGGCGGTAGCCTGGCTGCGCGCATCGAGATGGGTGAAATAGCGCTGTGCCAGCGCATCCGCGAGCCGGTTGCCGCAAGCCCAGATCTCTCCGAGCACCTCGCCCAGCGGTGCGCAGTGCCGTGCGGCGCGCGGTACGCCTGCAGCGCCCGCGACCGCCAGCTCGTACGCAAGACAGTCGCACGGCGACAGCGCCAGCAGGGCGTCGAGCTGCTGCCGCAAGGGCACGGCGAGCTGCTCGCCATCGCGCAAGGCGCTGACGTGCTCGATCAGGGATTCGAGCTGGTAGCGCAGGGCGCGCGGATTGTCGCCGTCGAACATGACCAGTTCGGCCACCGGCAGCGGCGCGAGCCCGCGGCTGTGGCGGCTGCGATAGCGCAGCTCGGCATCGGTGACGGCGAGCAGCGCCTGCAACCCGCCCGGGCCGGAAGCCGGCAACAGCAGGGACAGCGCAGCGGCGAGGAACTGCAGGCGCTCGATGCGCCGGCCGATGGACAGGAAGCGCCAGCCCGCATCGCGCGTCATGCTCTCCATGACGAAGCCCGACAGGGTCACGAGCGACAGCAACGCCTCGTCCAGCCGGTCCAGCGCCTCGCCGAAGCCGGCCACGCCGTCGCCGACCGCGGCGAAGTCGGACAGGCGGTTGTAGATGCGCCAGCTATCCGGCGACAGGCGGTCGCGCACCTGGCCGGCCAGGCGCAGCACCTGACGCAGGTTCGCCGCAACGCTGCCGCCGCACGCCGGATCGAACAGCGCGCGCGCGAAGCTCTCGGCAGGCGCTCCCTCGGCCGGAGCCCCTGCAGTCGGGGTGTGGCCTCCCGCTACAACGTCGGCCGGCTGCTGCGCTGGCGCTTCGCCGGTCGCCGCCAGCGGCGCCCCGGCAGCGCCCGCGGGCGCCAGCACGATGCCCGCGCGGCGGCACAGCCCGAGCAGGCCCACGAGGGTCGGGTCGTGCACGGCGGCCGCGGCCACCGCCGCGTCGGGCACAGGCGCGTCGAGCGTTGCTGCCGTGGCATTGCGGTGCGCGGGCGCGGTGGCGTCCATGCCGCCCAGACGCGCCAGCGTCTCGCGGCCCAGGCGCGCAGCGGCATCGGCCCGCTCGCTGTAGCGGCCGAGCCAGAAGAAATTCTCGGCCACCCGGCTCGACAGGCTGAGCGTTCGCACCCGCCGCTCGGGGGGCGCAATCAGCCCGGGCACGGTGCGCGCCACCGCGCGCGG
>JAFEFM010000337.1 GCA_018240585.1 Pseudomonadota bacterium | reverse complement strand
TCGACCATGACCGAACTCGTACCGAACCGCCCGACCCGGGTGTGGGACCCTTTCGTGCGCATCTTCCACTGGAGCCTGGTGGCGTGCGTGCTGCTGAACTTCTTCGTCGTCGATGACGGCGAAACGCTGCACATCTGGCTCGGTTACACCGCCACCGCGCTGGTGATGGCGCGCATCGTGTGGGGCTTCGTCGGCACCCGGCATGCGCGCTTCGCCGGTTTCTTCCCCACGCCGGCGCGGCTGCGCGCCCACCTGGCGGGCCTCGTCTCCGGCCGGCGCGAAGTCCCCGAAGGCCACAACCCGCTCGGCGCGTTGATGATGCTCGCGCTGATGGCGCTGGTCCTGGGCCTGGGTGCGTCGGGCTGGATGCTGACACTGGATGCCTTCCTGGGCACCGAATGGCTGGAGGAAGTGCACGAGGCGCTGGCCTCCACCCTGATCGGGCTGGCCGGCCTGCACGCGGCGTCCGCGATCGTGATGGGGCGGCTCGAGCACACCAACCTCGTCGGCGCAATGATCACCGGCACCAAGCTCAGGCGCTAGCCCGCAGGCGCGGGCCGCAGTCACGGAGGTGGAGCGCGGCAGGAGCGGACCCGGCCGCGACAGAGCGGCCACGGTGCTTCACAGCGTGTCGCGACGCCCGATGCCCTGCAGGATGCGGCGTGCCAAGGCGTCGTAGTCGCCGTCGAAGTGATGGCCGCCGGAGGTGTGGATGAGCTCCGCGCCGGTGTTGATCTGCGCGCAGGCGGCCTCGTCGTCGTCCTCGCCGTAGAAGCACTGCACGCGCCGCGGGTCGATGCGCCGCACTTCCGGCAGCGTCGGCAGCGCGGTGGCGCGATGCTGCTCCAGCCAGCCCGACACGGTGACCTCGAAGTCCGTCTCCGCCGCGAAGGCGAGCAGCGACAACTGCACCACCGCGGCCTGCGCTGCCGCCGGCAGGCGGTTGTACAGCGCGGGCAGCACGTCGGCGCCAAAGGAAAAGCCGATCAGCACCACCTTCTTCGCGCCCCATTTCTGCCGGTAGGCCTCGATGATGCGGGCGAGGTCCTGTGCGCCTTGTTCCGGCGTACGGTGCGCCCAGAAATAGCGCAGCACGTCCACGCCCACGACGGGCAGGCCGCTGCGTTGCAGGATCGTGCCGAGCTGCTTGTCAAGGTCGCGCCAGCCGCCGTCGCCGGAGTAGAGCACGGCGAAGGTGCCGCCGGGATGGGCGACCGGCAGTTCGACCAGTGGCAGATCGGCCACGGCTGCCGGGGTTGCTGGCTGTGCGGGCGCGGCCAGCCCGTCGAGCAGCGCGTCGGCCGGGCTTGCCTGCGAGTCGCTCGCCAGCCCGACTTGCGGATGCCTGGTGGCGAACTCGCCGGCGCGCAGGCGTGCGCCGGTGCTCGCGGACGCGCTGAGCCGGATGTCCACGCCGTAGGGCAGCGCACCGGCGGGCAGGTCGTAGGCTGCCGCGCGGTGGGCGGAGCCGCGCGGCGCCGTGCCTCCGGGCTGCTCGCCGCACAGGGCTTTGCTGCCGGGCAGCGCGGGCGCCGGGTCGACGGCCAGTACGCGGTCCAGCGTGGCGGTGGAGGCCTGGCCGGCGACTTCGAGCGCCATCGTGCCGCCTGCGCCGATGCCGGCGAGCACCGGGAAGTGGTATTCGGGCGCGCCGGCTTCGCGCTGGGCCTGGTG
>JAFEFM010000336.1 GCA_018240585.1 Pseudomonadota bacterium | reverse complement strand
GTCATCGCCGCCATGAAACCGGTCATGGTCCATTGCACCTGTTCCTGCCCCAGGCCGAAGTCGCGCATCAGCGAGGGGATGGCGACGGTGAAGCTGGTGGTGGACAGCACGCCGGCGATCGTGCCAAGGCCGACGACGAGCAGCACCAGCCACTTGTAGCGTTCCCCGTGGCGCTGGGACAAGGTGTCGAAGGAGGCGGCGCGAGGAAGCAGAAGCATGTGGACGTAGGCGTTAGGTTGACGGCAATATATTAGCAACAAAATTATTAGCATGCTAACAATGACCGCCAAGAGGGATGAGTTCGCCGCGCTGCTGTACCGTTGTGCCGTCGTGTGGCGGGGCAAGGTGGATGAGCAACTGCGCCCACGTGGCATGACCTATTCCACCTGGCGCATCCTGAAGTTGCTGCTCGCGGACGAGCAGCGCTACAACCAGAGCTGTCTCGCCGCCGGCGTCGGGGTCGAGACGCCCACCCTGGTGCGGCTGCTGGACCGGCTGGAGAAGCTCGGCCTCGTGCGCCGTCTGCCGGATGCGAGCGACCGACGCCAGAAGCACGTCGAGATCACCGCGGACGGCCGCGCGCTGATGGCGCAGATCGATGCCGAGGTGATGGACGTGCGCCGGCACATGCTGTCCGGTCTGTCCGATGCCGAGTTGCAGGCGGGCATCGAAGTGCTCGGCCGGATTCTGCACAATGCCACCACCTGAACATGCCGACGATGCCCATGGAAAACGAGTCCGCCCTGTCGGGCAAGCGCAAGCGGGTCCTGCTCGCCGTCACTGCCTTCCTCGTCGTCGTCGCACTGGCGTTTGGCGCCTACTGGGCGCTGTGGGGCCGCTACCACGTCACCACCGATAACGCCTACGTGGCCGGCAACCTGGTGCAGGTTTCAGCCCAGGTGCCGGGAACGGTGGTGGCCATCCTTGCCGACGATACCGATCTCGTCGAGGCCGGTGCGCCGCTGGTGCAGCTCGACGATGCCGACGCGAAAGTGCAACTGCAGGCCGCGGAGGCCGCGCTGGGCGAGGCGGTGAGGGCGGTGCGCGGTTTGTACGCCAGCAGGGGCGAGGCCAGTGCCGGTGTCGCCCAGCGTCTGGCGGACGTGCAGCGCAACCAGCACGAGCTGGATCGCGCGCAGGCCGAATTGCGCCGCGCCGCCGACGAGCTGGCGCGGCGTGAATCGCTCTACCGGCAGAAGTTCATCTCCAGCGAGGCGCTGCAGGTGGCGCGCACCGCGGTCGATTCGGCGCGGGCCAGCCGCGACGCGGCGAGTGCCGCGCTGGAGCAGGCGCGCTCGGCGGTCGCCCAGGCGCGCAGCCAGCAGGCCGGGGCCGAGGGGCTGGTCGATGGCACTTCGCTGGAAACCCATCCGCGCGTGCAGGCCGCGGCGGCGCAGCTGCGCGAGGCGTATCTCGCGCTGGCGCGCACGCGCATCCTCGCGCCGGTGCGCGGACATGTGGCCAAGCGCAGCGCCCAGGTGGGGGCGCGCATCGCGGTGGGCGCGCCGCTGCTGTCCATCGTGCCGGACGACCAGTTGTGGGTGGAGGCCAACTTCAAGGAGGCCGAGCTGCGCGATGT
>JAFEFM010000335.1 GCA_018240585.1 Pseudomonadota bacterium | reverse complement strand
CGGTACAGCTCGCCGCCTTCCTTGCCGCGCAGCTCGCTGCGCAGCTCGGGGGTCATCAGGGTCTGGAAGTAGTCGCGCACCTTCAGGCGCAGCGCGTGTTGTTCCGGGGTCAGATCGACGAACATGGTCCGTTCTCCTTCGCTCAGGCAACGCCGAGGATCAGGCCGCTGGTGGGCACGCCGGTACCGGCGGTGACCAGCACGTTCTCGACATCGGCCACCTGGTTGGCCGCGCTGCCGCGCACCTGGCGCACCGCCTCGGCGACGCCGTTCATGCCGTGGATGTAGGCCTCGCCCAACTGGCCGCCGTGGGTGTTGATCGGCAGCCTGCCGCCGCGGGCGTGCTCGCCGGCGCGGATGAAGTCCTTCGCCTCGCCGCGCTTGCAGAAGCCGAACTCCTCGAGCTGCGGCAACACGAAAGGCGTGAAGTGGTCGTAGATCACGGCCGTCTGCATGGCGTCGGGGCCGAGGCCGGACTGGGCATAGAGCTCTTTCGCCACCACGCCCATTTCCGGCAGGCCGGTGATGTCGTCGCGGTAGAACGAAGTCATGCTCTGCTGGCCTTCGGTGATGCCCTGCGAGCCGGCCTTGATGATCACCGGTTTCTGCTTCAGGTCGCGGGCACGCTCGGCCGAGGTGATCACCATCGCCACCGCGCCGTCGGATTCCTGGCAGCAGTCGAGCAGGCGCAACGGCTCGGCGATCCACTTCGAGGCCTGGTGCTCTTCCAGCGTGATCGGCTTGCCGTAGAAAAAGGCGGCCGGGTTGGTGGCGGCGAAGTCGCGCACGGCGACCGACACGCGGCCGAAATCCTCGCTGGTGGCGCCGTAGGCGTGCATGTAGCGGCGCGCGAACATGCCCACCCAGGCGGCCGGAGTGTGGAAGCCGTAGGGCATGTACCAGCCGTAGTTCACATTCTCGAAGATCGGCGTCGAGCCGAAACCGTAGGTGCCGGTGCCGAAGCGATACCACGAGCGCTCGTTCATCGCCCGGTACACCACCACCGTTTTCGCCACGCCGGTCGCCACGGCCATCGCGGCATGCACGATCGGCGCGCAGGCGGCGCCGCCGCCGTGCGGCACGGTGGAGAAGAACTTGACGTTCTTGCAGCCGAGCAGGCGCGCGAT
>JAFEFM010000334.1 GCA_018240585.1 Pseudomonadota bacterium | reverse complement strand
CTGGTGCGGATCAGTACCGACAGCAGCGGCTGCCAGGCCGAAGGCCGCAGGCGGTGGTGGAAGGGGCTGACGCCGCGCAGGCTGCCGTTGATCAGCACGCATGCGCTCACTTCGGCCGGATGCGTATCCGCCCAGGCCACCGCGACCATGGCGCCGAGCGATAGCGCCAGCAGGCTGAACGGACCGGCCACGCCCTGCTGCGCAAGCTGTGCGCGGTAGCAGTCGACCATCTCCGCCACCGAGGTCGGGCTGGACTGGTCGTGCAGCACGCCGTTGCCAGGCAGGTCGAGGGTCAGGATGCGGGCATCGGGCAGCGCCGTCTGCAGTTGCTGCGGAAACCCGCCCCAGTGTCCGCTTTCGCGCGCGAGACCGCGCAGCAGCACCCACACGCTCACGCCCCGCTCCTGTCGTACCAGCGCCGCAATGCCCGTTCCTGATGCTGTGCGCGGGCGACGCCGGTCGGGCACCAGCCGTGGTAGCCGAAAGCGGCCCGGCCGATGAAGTCCAGCCAGCCGATCTGCCGGCGCAGCACGCGTGCGTGGCGGTGGGCGATCAGCGGGTTGTAGAAGCCGAGCAGCGACAGCATCTGCCGCGGATTCTTCTTGATCCACAGCCACGAGCCCATCTCGAGCGTCAGCGGCAGGTGGATGCGCTGCGGATCGGTGCACGCGCGCTGATAGAGGTGGTCCCACAGGTCGCCATGCGCCAGGTACTGGCTGCTCTGCGGCTCGAACAGATAGGGGTGGTGCAGCAGCGTCTGGTCGAGGATCTCGGCCAGCGCGTGCATCTCCGGCAGGTGGGCGATGGGTTGCCGCGTGCACGCGTACGGAAACCAGATGCGGTCGCGCAGACCGAAGCCCGAATGGCAATCGACGGCGATGCTGAAGCGATGGCTGAGCAGTTCCTCTTCCACCACGCGGCACAGGGCGAGGCTTTCCGGCTGCATCGGCGCATCGCGCGCGCCGCGGTACCACGGCAGGCGGGCACTGAGGCGCTGGCCGCCGACGAGGAAAGGGGTCGATTCGCGCGCCGCGACGGGCGCGTTGCGCATCAGGTCGACCCCCGCCGGGTTGCAGCGCGTGCCCAGGCTGAGCCCGCCGGGGTTGACGATGGGCATGAACACCATGCGCATCGTCGCCAACTGGTTGTGCAGCGTCTCGTCCCAGCGCAGTCGCGTCGCCACGCTGCGCAGATAGCCGAGCACCACATCGGAGCCGATGCGCTCGACGCCATGCACGCCGCCGAAGAAACCTACCGCCGGCACTGCCCGCGAGCGATTGCCGATCGCGATCCGATATACCGGCAGTCGCTCGCCGCGGCTGTCGACATGGCACATCACGCGTACGTCGAACAGGTCGTGGAAATCTTCGACGAGCTCGTTCAGCTCGACCACCTCGACCGGCTCGCGCCTGCCCTGACGCATCTGGCCTCCCTCGCGCGACGCCCGAATGCGGGCCTGCAACGACACTGGAATCAAGCGTGCAGTTTAGTCGGCAAGAGGGCCGGGGAAGATGAAGAATTCGGCCTGCGCCGCGGCAGGCTCCCGGGCGTCTACTGGCGAAACTCGTCGTGACAGTTGCTGCAGGCCTTCTCGACGCGGAAAACGGCGGGCTTCAGCGTGTCGAGCGAACGCTCCTGCGCAGTCGTGGCGAGTGCGCCGGTCGCATCCTCGAGCGCATGGGCCAGGCGCTTGAACTTCTCAGGTTCCTGCCAGACCGAGTCCTTCGCGTGGCCGACGCTGTCGGCCTGCATCACTTCCGGGAAGAACTGCCACGGCT
>JAFEFM010000333.1 GCA_018240585.1 Pseudomonadota bacterium | reverse complement strand
GTCGGCCGCACGGGCGCACCCGTGACAACTGTCGTCGGCCGCACCACCTCCGGGCTCAGCAGCTTGTTGGCCAACGGTGTCAGTTCGGTGCGCGTCGCCGTGGCCGCGGCGAGATCCGCGCTGCGCCATTCCCCGCCATCGGCGATGGTCTGCAAGGCGGCCTTGCTCGGTGCCGTGTCCGCCGTCGCCGTCTCCAGCTTCACCAGGCCATCTCCAACCCCCGGCGCGGAAAGATCCGCGGCCACCTTCAGCACCGTGGCGCGGTCGATGGTTTCGGCCTTCGACAGCTCGGAAAGAGCCGCCGCAGTCAGCGTGGGCGAATCGGCAAAGCGCGGGCTGGCCAGCAGGCTGCTCGCCTCGCTCACCGCCAGTGGCGTGGCCCGCTCCAGCACGCGATTCAAGGACGCATCCAGGCCGATGCCCTGCAGGCGATTGAGCACTGCCGCCGGCGCGACCTCCGCCGCAGCCAGCCGCACCGCCTCACCCGCCAGCGCGTCCCGGTAGGCCAGGTTGCGCCGGCGAACGAACCACAGGTCGGGCAAGGCAGCCAGCCGCGCCCACTCGGCAGTGGAGGGATCGACCGGCACGGGAGTCACGGCCACGCTCGGGATGCGCAGCCGTTGCAGGATCTCCAGCGGTTTGCGCGCTGCCACCAGGTTGAGCGCGGCCGGTCGCAGCGTCAGGGTCCGCGTCGTCAGGCGGCTGCTGACCAGCCGCCACTCGTTGCGCGGCACCGGTGCCAGGATCAGCACCGAGCAGGCTTCCAGCGTGTCGCTGTCGGCCTCGAGATTGAGCGGCGGCAGCGAAAGCGACTCCTCCACCAGCGCCGGCAGCTCGTCTTCGGGAATGATGGAGAAATCGACCGCCACTTCCGGCGGGAAGTAGCGCTGGGTGAAATCGCGCGTGTCGATGATTCCCGGAGGCAGCGGCCCGGCGGGTGGCAGCGCCGAAAACTGCTCACGTGCGGCAAAGCTCTTGCCGCCGTTGGCATTCAGCACATCGGCCAGATGCACCTGATGCTGCATCAGGTGCGCGAGGCGCAAGGCGCGCGGCGCGTGGCCCAGCCCCGGCAGGTCGGCGCGATCGGCGCCCAATTCCCGGCGCACCATCGCCACGTCGATCCAGGCCACGATATTGTTCTGCAGCGCCACCATGGCGACCGGCAGCACGTTCGACGACAGCGCCCGCATGCCGGCCGCGGCGAAGATTGTCGCGGCCGCGCGGCCCCGCCGCGCCTGCAGGTCGTCCGCGGCACCGTCGTCATTCCACGGCACGAGCACGATCGCGGTCGCCTCGATGATGTCCCCATCCTCGACGGTGCGCGGCCCGGTGATGGAGGTCGGATAGGCGCCGACCGGCCCCGCGGTGAATTCGACCGGCCGCAGCGCGAGCACGAACAGGCCGGTGCGGCTGCGCAGGGGTGGATGGGCGATGCGGCCCAGCCCGAAGCGTGCCGACAGTTGCTCGGCGTGCGGGATGTCGGCCAGCCTCACCTCGACATCGCGCGGCAGCAGCACCAGCTCGCCCGCCGGCGTCACGCCATGGCCGGCGCTCACCAGCAGCCGGTCGCCGCCGCCGCCCGGTTCGACGTCCAGCCCGGCGGCGACCCCGCTGCCGGCCGCCTGGCCGAGATCGGCCTCGCGGGTGAGG
>JAFEFM010000332.1 GCA_018240585.1 Pseudomonadota bacterium | reverse complement strand
CAGGGACTCGCAAGCTCGGATCGGCTCCGGTGACGGGGCGCCGCAATCGCCCATCGGGCAAGAACATCGATCGCGGCCACGCCAGCGTTTCTGGAGCACCAGCCTGCATCCTGTGACATCCCGGCCTTCAGATTCCTGACATTTTCCCGCCGGCGCAAGCGACGCTCCGCGCGCTGCGGTCCGCCCCGGCGGCCGAGCACAGCCCTCGTCGAAGCTGCGGGATACGAGGCGGCCCGGTTCGCATCACCGGTCGCAAGCCAAATGACAGCTTCGATGGCGGACAATGGCGGTTCATTTCCAGTGACGATCACGCTGTCGTTTGATGTCAGATTCCAGAGTGTTCTTTCCGCGCCAGGTTGTGGATGCCACCGGCAACAGGTGGGACTGGATTGTCCTGCCGCTGGTGCTGGCCCTGCTCGTGTCGCTGGCCTACGGAGCCGGCCAGATGGCGCGTCCCTATCATGTGGGCGACCCGCTGCCGCTGACGCTCGACCCACAGGCCTTGCCCTACTACCTGCTGCGCACCACGCTGCGGATGTTCCTCGCGCTCGGCGCCTCGGCGATCTTCGCCTGCGCCTTTGCGGCGCTGGCGGCGAAATCCCGGCTCGCCGAGAAAATCCTGATCCCCCTGCTCGACATCCTGCAGTCGATTCCCATCCTGGGTTTCCTGTCGATCACGATCACCGGATTCATCGCGCTCTTTCCCGGCAACCTGCTCGGCGTCGAATGCGCGGCCATCTTCGCGATCTTCACGTCGCAGGCGTGGAACATGGCCTTCAGCCTCTACCAGTCGCTGAAGACGGTGCCGGCCGAACTGGGCGAGGCGGCGCGCGTCTTCCAGTTGTCGGGCTGGCAGCGCTTCTGGCGGCTCGAACTGCCTTACGCGATGCCCGGCCTGCTGTGGAACATGATGATGTCGATGTCGGGTGGCTGGTTCTTCGTCGTCGCCTCGGAGGCCATCTCCATCTCCAACCAGAGCATCCGGCTGCCGGGGATCGGCTCCTACATCGCGCTGGCGATCGAGACGCGCGATCTCCCGGCGATCGGCTGGGCGATCGGCGGCATGCTGGTCGGCGTGCTGATCTACGATCAGCTCTTCTTCCGTCCGCTGCTCGCCTGGGCGGACAAGTTCCGCTTCGAGGAGAGCGGCGGCGAGGCTGGGCAGCAGTCCTGGCTGCTCACCTGGTTGCGCCGCTCGGCCGGACTGCGCAGGCTGGCCGAACTGGCCGCGGCGCTGCTCGAGCGCTCCTTCGCCTGGTTCCGGCGTGATTTCGATGGCACGTCGATCCGGGCGCGCCCGACGCCGTCCTCGTCAGGTCTCGAGCGCGGATGGGACGCGGTGATCGCGGCGCTGCTGATGTTCGCGATCTGGCACCTCGGCGTCTTCATCCACACCGAAGTCGGCTGGGCCGAAGTCGGGCATGTCTTCGGCCTCGGCTTCCTGACCTTGCTGCGGGTGCTGGTGCTGATCGCACTGGCTGCTGTCGTCTGGGTGCCGGTAGGGATCTGGGTCGGGCTGAATCCCCGCATTGCCGAGCGGGTGCAGGCGGCGGCGCAATTTCTTGCCGCCTTTCCGGCAAACCTGATGTTTCCGGTCGCGGTGATGCTGATCGTGCGTTGGAAGCTCGACCCGGAGCTGTGGCTCTCTCCGCTGATGATCTTCGGCACCCAGTGGTACCTGCTGTTCAACGTCGTGGCCGGCGCATCGAGCGTGCCGGCCGAGCTGCGCCTCGCGGCGCGCAACCTCGGCCTGAGGGGAAGCCTCAAGTGGCGGCGGTACTACCTGCCTGCGGT
>JAFEFM010000331.1 GCA_018240585.1 Pseudomonadota bacterium | reverse complement strand
GTGGCGACGAGTTCCGCGTTGGCGCCGGAGACGAAGTTGTCCAGCGTCGGCGGCGCATCGGGGCGGATGTCGAGGACGAGCTGCTTCATGCGTCGTCCGCAGGGTGTTCGATGATCGGCGGCCGCTGGCCGAGATACACCGGGCTGGCGAACCAGGCGTTGCGCACTACGCGCAGGCCGACCAGCAGCGCGGCGCTGACCGGCAGCGCCACCAGCACGCCGACGAAGCCGAACAACTGGCCGAAGGCCATCAGCGCGAAGATCACCGCCAGCGGATGCAGGCCGATGCGCTCGCCCACCAGATAGGGCGTCAACAGGAAGCTCTCCACCAGTTGCCCCAGGCCGTAGACGATGGCCACCCCCGCCAGCGGCGGCCAGCCGCCGCCCTGCAGCAGCGCGGCGACGATGGCCAGCATCAGCCCGCCGCCGAAGCCCACGTAGGGGATGAAGACCAGCAGGCCGGTCAGCACGCCCACCGGCAGGGCGAAGTTCAGGCCCGCCAGCGACAGGCCGGCGCTGTAGAAGACCGCCAGCAGCAGCATCACCGACAACTGGCCGCGCAGGAATTCGGACATCACGCGATCGATGTCGTTGATGATCTGCAGGGTGCGCTCCAGCCAGGGACGCGGCACGATGCGCTCGAGTTCGGCGAGGATCCGCTGCCATTCCTGCAGCAGGTAGAACATCACCAGCGGAATCAGGAATACGTTGGCGACCACGCCCAGCAGCGCCAGGCCGCCTGTTTTCAGGTGGCCGAGTACGATGGGCACGATGTCCTGCGCGCTGGTCCAGTTGTCGGCGATCAACTGGCGGAACTGCGCCGCATCGAGCTGCAGGTCCATCCCTAGCCGCGCCCGCAGCATGGGTGACACCTGGGCGTTGAACATCTCGACCAGGTCGGGCAGGCGGCGCACCAGCATCACGCCTTCGCGCCAAACCATGGGCACCAGGATCAGCGCCAGTGCCACCAGCAGCAGGCCGAGGGCAAAGATCACCAGCAGCACCGCCACGGCGCGCGGCACGCGGCGCGCCGCCATCCAGTTCACCGCTGGATCGCAGATGTAGGCGAACACCGACGCGATCACGAAGGGGGTGAGGATCGGGCCGAGCGCCCATATCAGGGCGACCAGCGCCAGGCCGGCGACGGCCCAGACGAGCGTTTGCAGACGGTCGGCGCGGGGGGAGGTCATTTCTAGTAAAATCGCGGACTTGAAGCGGGCACAGGCGGCCCGCAAGACCCATAAATGTAGCCACTTGGCGTTGCGGCCTCAAGTTCGGTCCGCCGCCGGGGGCTTTCGCCCCGCATCCCGCAAGCCCAGAGGAAAGATCTTGAGCGCATCCACTCCTTCCAACAAAGCCTCCCTGTCGTATCGCGACGCCGGTGTGGACATCGACGCTGGCGACGCGCTGGTCGACCGCATCAAGCCCTTCGCCCGGCGCACCATGCGCCCCGAGGTGCTGGGCGGCATCGGCGGTTTCGGCGCGTTGTTCGAGCTGTCGAAGAAGTACCGCGAACCGGTGCTGGTGTCCGGCACCGACGGCGTCGGCACCAAGCTCAAGCTCGCCTTCCAGTTGAACAAGCACGACACCGTCGGCCAGGACCTGGTGGCGATGAGCGTCAATGACATCCTGGTGCAGGGTGCCGAGCCGCTGTTCTTCCTCGACTATTTCGCCTGCGGCAAGCTCGACGTCGACACCGCCGCCGATGTGGTGAAGGGCATCGCCCAGGGCTGCGAGCTCGCCGGCTGCGCGCTGATCGGCGGCGAGACCGCCGAGATGCCGGGCATGTACCCGGCCGGCGAATACGATCTCGCCGGCTTCGCGGTTGGCGCGGTGGAGAAGGCCGACATCATCGACGGCAGCAGGATCGTGCCGGGCGATGTGGTGCTGGGTTTGGCCTCG
>JAFEFM010000330.1 GCA_018240585.1 Pseudomonadota bacterium | reverse complement strand
CGAAGTGCGCGGCCTGGAAGGCTTGCAGCCGCGCACCGGCGCCGTGCATGGCGAACTGCCGGCGGGCGGCCTCAGCATCGTCGAGAACGGCGTGCGCATGGAAGTGGATGTCGAGGGTGGCCACAAGACCGGCTTCTACCTCGACCAGCGCGACAACCGCCTGCTCACCGGCCAGCTCGCCGTGGGCCGCGAGGTGCTGAACTGTTTTTGCTACACCGGCGGCTTCTCGCTGCAGTCGCTGGCGGGCGGCGCGCAATCGGTGCTGTCGATCGACTCCTCCGGCCCGGCGCTGGAATCCGCGCGACGCAACCTCGCGCTCAATCCGCAGCTCGACGCCGGCCGCGCCGAATGGCACGAGGCCGATGTGTTCAAGGCGCTGCGCGCGCTGAAGGACGAAGGCCGGCGTTTCGACCTGATCGTGCTCGATCCACCCAAGTTCGCGCCCTCCGCCGCGCATGCCGAGCGCGCTGCGCGCGCCTACAAGGACATCAACCTGTTCGGCTTCCGCCTGCTCAATCCGGGCGGCATCCTGATGACCTACTCGTGCTCGGGCGGCATTGGCCAGGAGCTGTTCCAGAAGATCGTCGCCGGCGCCGCCACCGATGCCGGTGTCGACGCGCGCATCATCTATCGTCTTGCGGCCGCGCCGGACCATCCGATCGGGCTCGCGGTGCCGGAAGGCGAATACCTCAAGGGCCTGGCCTGCCAGGTGGGGTGAAAGACGGTTCTTTGTTACGTGGGGGCGGGGTGCGTCGGGTGCCTCGAATCCGGTCTGGCGAGATGCACCGCCAGCCAGACCGCATCCGCGCTCGTCGACGCCACACGGTGTCGCCGGTGCGCCGGGATGAAGACCCAGTCTCCCGCCGCCAGCGCCAGCGTCTCGAGATCGCCGCTTGCGTGTTCCAGCACGAGCTCGGCGCGTCCCGCCGCCAGCATCACCCATTCGTCGCCCGCCTGGTCGTACCAGAAGCCCGGCGGGCTCGCGTGGGCAAATGAGGCGATGCGCTCGATGCGCGCCGCCGGATGGTCGAGCAGCGTATCGAAACGCTCCTGCCGCGCGGCTGGCGGCAGGCCGGCGAACAGCTTGCCGCGCTCGCTCAAGCCTTGCCTTCCTTCTTCGCCTCCACCAGCGGCACCACGCCGGGGAACTCGAAGCGCTTGCGGCTGGGTTCCATCTCGGTGAGCGGCTCGCACGGCTTCAGCGTGGCCAGGCAGCGCTCGGTCAGCTCCTGGTAGGTGCGGGTGCCGTCGCCCTTCCACGCCACTTCCTGCTCAGAGAGGTCGCGCATCACCTTGGCCGGCATGCCGGCGACCAGCTTGCGCGGCGGGATCTCCATGCCGGCCTTGACGAAGGCGCAGGCGGCGACGATGGATTCATCGCCCACCACCGCGTTGTCCATGATCACCGCGTTCATGCCCACCAGCGCATTGCGCCCGATGCGGCAGCCGTGAAGCACCGCGCCGTGGCCGACGTGGCCATCCACGCCGATCACCGTGTCGGTGCCGGGAAAGCCGTGCATCACGCAGGTGTCCTGGATGTTGCTGCCTTCCTCCAGCACGATGCGGCCGAAGTCGCCGCGCAGCGAGGCGAGCGGCGCGACATAGCAGCGCGGGCCGACGATTACGTCGCCGATCAGCACGGCGTCGGGGTGGACGAAGGCGGTGGGATGGATGACGGGCTTCAGGCCGTCGATTTCATAGCAGGGCATGGGGCGGGTCCTCGGGTCGGTCGGATGCAGAATCCGTGTGGTCCGGATTATCCGTGTCTTCGGGCGGTTCGGGAGAGCCCCGGAGGGTGTTAATGTGGCGACCCCAGCCGGCCATGCATCCTTTCCCGCAGCCCGGCCGTCATCGAGCGAACTCAGATCATGAATCAGACACCCAGAACGAACAGGTACTACGCCGCCATGGTCATCGCCAAGGCCAACGACCTTGCCGAATTCCGCGAGAAGTTCCAGCAGGATCAGGACTTCGCCGAAGTGGAGCAGCAGATCCGGGCGCAGGGGACGTACCAGTTCATCATCGGCGGCCAGGACGATCGCTTCGGCGTGATCGTCGCGCTGCCGGATCGCACCTTTGCCGCCTGCGG
>JAFEFM010000032.1 GCA_018240585.1 Pseudomonadota bacterium | reverse complement strand
GGCCTGGGCGACACGGATGCGCTTCAGGTAGAGACCGACGTCGAGCTCGTCGGTGACGCCCATGCCACCGTGCATCTGCACCGCCTCGCGGCTGATGCGGTGGGCGGCGTCGCCGGCTTTCCACTTGGCGAGGCTGGCCATGCGCGCGCGCGCGCGCACGTCGAGCGCCGGGTCGTCCATCGCCGCCAGGCCGGCCATCACCGTACTGCGCGCAAGCTGCAGGTGGGCGTAGCACCACGCCGCGCGGTGCTGCAGCGCCTGGAAAGAGCCGATCGGCACGTCGAACTGGACGCGCGTCTTCAGGTACTCGACGGTGGTGTCGAACAGGCTCTGCGTGGCACCCAGCATTTCAGCCGCCAGGCACACGCGCCCGCGGTCCAGCGCAGCGTCAAGCGCGGCAAAGCCCGCGCCCTCCGCCCCCAGCAGCGCCGCGGCGCCGACGCGCACGTTTTTCAGCAGCAGGTTGGCGTGGTTGCGCGAATCCAGCGTTTTCATTGCCGATACCTGCAGGCCCAGTGCATCGGCGGGCAACAGGAACAGGCTGATGCCGTCGCGATCACCGGCCCGGCCCGACGTGCGCGCGGCAACGATGAAGGCGTCTGCGCCGACACCATCGGCCACGAAGGCCTTGGTGCCCGTCAGCACATAGCCGTCGCCGTCAGGTGCTGCGCGCAGTTCGACCGCGGTCGGGTCGTGGCGCGGCGTCTCATCCACCGCCAGCGCGATGCGCTTGTCACCGCCGATCAGCGCGGCCATCCATTCGGCCTGCTGCGCTTCGGAACCGCCCAGTTCGATCACCGATCCGGCCAGCACGATGCTCGACAGCAGCGGCGAGGCCGACAGGTTGCGGCCGATCTGCTCGAACACCGCGCCCAGACCCTTGCAGCCGAAAGCCAGGCCGCCGAGTTCCTCGGGGAAGGGAATGGCGCTCCAGCCCATGTCGACCATCTCGCGCCACAGCGCAGCGTCGAAGCCGACCGCGATGCCGTCGTCGCGCAGCTTGCGCTGGGCGGTGACCGGGCTCTTCGCCATCAGGAACTCGGCGGCGGTGTCGGCCAGCAGTTGCTGCTCTTCGGAATACAACAGACTCATGACGTACTGCTCCTCACTTGCCCTGCCTGCCGGCGTTACCTTCCGGCAACTCCAGCACGCGCTTGGCGATCACGTTCAACTGCACCTCGGACGAGCCGCCGGCGATCGTCTGCGCGAAGCTGCCCAGCCAGGCTTTCGTCAGCGCCAGCTCCTGCGGCTCGAAGGCCTCGCCCTCCCAACCCAGCGCGCGGTGGCCGAGCACGTCGGCGAGCACTTCGAACTTGTCCTTCTCCTGTTCGGAGTGCACCAGCTTCATGATCGACATCAGGCCGGAGACATTCTTGCGCGCGCGCGCCTCCTCCCCCATGCGCTGCGCGGTGAGGCTGTAAGCCATCTCGTCCATCGCCATCGCATAGGCGCGCTGGCGCAGTGCGACGTCGGCGGGCGACGAGGAAGCCGTCGGCGGCAGGTACTTGCCGGCGATCGACAACAGGTCGAAGTGGGTCGGCAGGCTGAATTCGCCGAACTTCGACATCGCGCGGCGCTCGTGCTGCAGCAGTGCCTTGGCCAGCGTCCAGCCGCCGTTGAGCGGGCCGATCAACTGGCCCTTGGGCACCTTGACGTTGTCGAAGAAGACCTGGCAGAAGGACGACTTGCCGCTGATGAGGTCGATCGGCCGCGCCTCGATGCCGGCCGAGGCCATGTCGACCACAAGCAGGCTGATGCCCTGCTGCTTGGGCACATCCGGGTTGGTGCGCACCAGCATGTACATCCAGTCCGACTTGTCGCCGTAGGACGTCCAGATCTTGGTGCCATTGACCACGAAGTGATCCCCGGCATCGACCGCGCTGGTCTTGAGGCTGGCGAGGTCGGAGCCGGCGTTGGGCTCGGAGAAGCCCTGGCACCAGCGGATCTCGCCGCGCGCCATCGGCGGCAGCAGCTCGCGCTTCTGCGCCTCGGTGCCGAACTCCAGCACCACCGGGCCCAGCATCCAGATGCCGAGGTTGATCTGCGGCGGGCGGCAGCGCAGCCGGCGCATCTCGGACTCCAGCACCGCGTTCTGCTCGGGGCTCAGGCCCCCGCCGCCATACTCCGCTGGCCACTCAGGGCAGAACCAGCCCTTGTCGCGCATGCGCTCGAACCAGAGGCGCTGGTCCTCATTCTTGAACTCGACCGTACGGCCGCCCCACACCAGCTCTCCATCGGGCATTGCGGTGCGCATCGAGGGCGGGCAGTTGGCTTCGAGCCAGGCCCGGGTCTCGCGGCGGAAATCTTCG
>JAFEFM010000329.1 GCA_018240585.1 Pseudomonadota bacterium | reverse complement strand
TGCATGGACACGATGCGCATGTCGGGGCCGGAGGCGACGCGGGTGAGGCCGCCCGGCATGGCGCGGAAGCCATCGGGGCTCGCGGCGACGAAGACGCGCAGGCCGATGTTGCGCGCCACCAGGCCACCGGGCGCATCCTCGGCGGCCAGCACCGGTGCCTGCGAGATGTTCACCATCTCCTGCGCGACGAAATCGAAGGGTCGCGCCGTGATGCGCGCCGCCAGCGCCTCCAGGTCCGTCACCGGCAGATCCTGGCAGAACACCGGACGCCGGCCTAGCTGCGGATAGGCGGGCTTCACCACCAGTTCGCGCAGATGCTTCAGCGTGTAGTCGCAGGCGGCCGGCTCGCCGCACCACCAGGTGGCGACCGAAGGCATCTTCAACCTCTGGCCCAGCAGATGCTCCGCCAGGTGAGGCAGATAGCCCAGCAGGGCACCCGTCTCGAGGATGCCGCTGCCCAGCGCATTGGCCACCGTGACCTTGCCGGCACGCACCGCCGACACCAGGCCGGCCACGCCAAGCGCCGAATCGTCGCGCAGTTCCAGCGGGTCGCACCAACTGTCGTCCACCCGGCGCAGGATCACGTGCACGCGGCGCAGGCCATCCAGCGTGCGCAGGAACACCTTGTCGTCGCGCACCGTCAGGTCCTGGCCTTCGACCAGCGGAAAACCCATCTCGCGCGCGAGGAAGGCGTGCTCGAAGTAGGTCTCGTTGTATGGCCCGGGCGTGAGCACGACGATCAACGGCTCGTCGCCCGCCCCTTCGGCGTCGCCGGGTGCCAGCGCCGCCAGGCTGTCGCGGAAACCCTCGAAGAACGGCGCCAGCGGCTTCACCCCCGATGCGCGATACAGCTCGGGCAGCGCGCGCGCCACCACGCCGCGGTTCTCCAGCGCATAGCCGGCGCCCGACGGCGCCTGCGTGCGGTCGGCCACCACCCACCAGCGGCCGTCCGGCGAGCGTGCCAGGTCGACCGCATACAGGTGCAGGAACAGGTCGCCAGGTGGCTTCGCCCCCACCAGCGGGCGCAGGAAACCGCTGTGGCCGTAGATCAGCGCAGGCGGAATGAGGCCTTGCTGCAGCAGCGTCTGCGCACCGTAGAGGTCGGCGAGGATGCGGTTGAACAGGGTCGCGCGCTGGATCACCGCCGCCTCGATCTGCGCCCATTCGGCAGCCGGCAGGATGTAGGGCAGCAGGTCGAGTTCCCACGGCCGCTCGAAGCCGCGCGGATCGGCATACACGTTGTAGGTGATGCCGTTCTCGTGGATCTGGCGCCGCAGCGTCGAGCGCCGCGCCGCCAGCTCCCCCGGCGACATCGCCGCCAGGGCGCGGAAGAACTCGCGCCAGTGCGGCCGCACCACCACCACGCTGCCGATGCGCTGGCACAGCTCGTCGTAACGGTCGGGCCGTGCCGCATAGGCGGCGAGCAGTTCGGGCGGGCGCTGCAACTGGACCTGCATCGTGCGTCAGCCCTGTCGGCGCAGGTCGAGGGTGAAGGGGAAGTCGGCGTTGCGCCCGCCGGACGGTGGCGCGATGCGACCGGGCGTGTGGCCGGTGGTGGTGAAGCGCGCCAGGCGCCGGCCTTCGGCCTCGTAAGGGTTCACCGGGTAGGTCTCGTAGTTGCGCCCGCCCGGATGCGCCACGTGATAGACGCAGCCGCCCATCGAACGCTGCATCCAGCCATCGACCAGATCGAACACCAGCGGCGCATGCACGCCGATGGTCGGGTGCAGGCAGGACGGCGGCTGCCAGGCGCGGTAACGCACGCCGGC
>JAFEFM010000328.1 GCA_018240585.1 Pseudomonadota bacterium | reverse complement strand
TGAAAATGGTGCCGGGAAAGGGACTCGAACCCTTACACCTTGCGGCGGCGGATTTTGAATCCGCTGCGTCTACCGATTCCGCCATCCCGGCTGGGGACGCGCATTATCTCCGAACACTGGCGCCGGCAGCAAGCCGGGCGCTTCGATTGCATGCCTGCATGACGTTTGTCACTACCCGATGTCACTCAAGCTGAACGATTTCGACTACACCCTGCCCCCCGAACTGATCGCCCAGGCGCCGCTGCCCGAGCGCAGCGCCAGCCGCCTGCTGGTGGTGGATGACGGGCGCCTGGCCGACCGCCGCTTCACCGACCTGCCGGAATTCATCCGCCCGGGCGACCTGCTGGTGTTCAACGATACGCGGGTGATCCACGCGCGCCTGCATGGACACAAGGACAGCGGCGGCCAGATCGAGGTGCTGGTCGAACGCGCGATCGGGCCGCACGAGGCGCTCGCCCAGGTACGGGCGAGCAAGTCGCCCAGGGCGGGCAGCCGGCTGCGCCTGGCCGATGCGTTCGACGCCACCGTGCTGGGGCGGGTGGGCGAGTTCTACCACCTGCGCTTCCCCGACACCGAGGACGTCCACGCGCTGCTGGAGCGCCACGGCAAGCTGCCGCTGCCGCCCTACATCCAGCGCGCAGCCGGCCACGACGACGAATCGCGCTACCAGACGGTCTTTGCGCGCGAGCCCGGCTCGGTCGCCGCACCCACCGCCGGGCTTCACTTCGACGACGCGCTGCTCTCGCGCCTCATCGAACGCGGCGCGCGCTGCGCCTGGCTCACCTTGCATGTGGGCGCCGGCACGTTCCAGCCGGTGCGCGTCGACGACCTCGGCGAGCATCGCATGCACCGCGAACGCTACGTGATCCCGCAGGAGACGGCCGACGCCATCGCCGCCACCCGCGCCGCCGGCGGCCGTGTCATCGCGGTGGGCACGACCAGCATGCGCGCACTCGAGGCCGCGGCGCAGGAAGGCCCGCTGCGGGCCGGCAGCGGCGAGACCGAGATTTTCATCCTGCCCGGTTTCCGCTTCCAGGTGGCCGACGCACTGATCACCAATTTCCACCTGCCGAGATCCACGCTGCTGATGCTCGTGTCCGCCTTTGCCGGCATGCACACCATCCGCACCGCCTATACCCACGCCGTCGCCGCACGCTACCGCTTCTTCAGCTACGGCGACGCGATGTTCCTGACCCGCAAGAACGACACTGAATACGATGCAGTTTGAACTCCTCGGCACCAGCGACGGCGCACGCCGCGGCCGCATGACGCTCGCCCATGGCGTGGTCGAGACGCCCGTGTTCATGCCGGTCGGCACCTACGGCACGGTGAAGGCGATGACGCCCGCCATGCTCGGCGACATCGGCGCGCAGATCTGCCTGGGCAACACCTTCCACCTGTGGCTGCG
>JAFEFM010000327.1 GCA_018240585.1 Pseudomonadota bacterium | reverse complement strand
TACAGGAACACGGTGTGGATCGCCTCGCGCACCGGGTCGTTGCCGCGGAAGCTGAAGGAGACGTTCGACACCCCGCCCGAGGTCTTGGCCCAGGGCAGGTTCGCCTTGATCCAGGCCACCGCGTTGATGAAGTCGACCGCGTAGTTGTCGTGCTCCTCGATGCCGGTGGCGATGGCGAAGATGTTGGGGTCGAAGATGATGTCTTCCGGCGGGAAGCCGGCGCCGCCCTCGGCCACCGGCTTCACCAGCAGCTTGTAGGCGCGCGCGCAGATCTCGGTCTTGCGGCGGAAGGTGTCGGCCTGGCCCTGCTCGTCGAAGGCCATCACGATCACCGCGGCGCCGTAGCGGCGCGCCAGCCGCGCCTGGCGCAGGAACTCGGCCTCGCCCTCCTTCATCGAGATCGAATTGACCACGCCCTTGCCCTGGATGCACTTCAGGCCAGTCTCGATCACCGACCACTTCGACGAGTCGAGCATGATGGGCACGCGCGAGATGTCGGGCTCGGAGGCAATCAGCTTGCAGAAACGCTCCATGGCGGCGATCGAGTCCAGCATCGCCTCATCCATGTTGATGTCGATGACCTGGGCGCCGTTCTCGACCTGCTGGCGCGCCACCGCGAGCGCATCGTCGAAGCGGCCTTCGAGGATCATGCGCGCGAAAGCCTTGGAGCCGGTGACGTTGGTGCGCTCGCCCACATTGACGAACAGGCTGTCGGCGCCGACGTTGAAGGGCTCGAGGCCCGACAGGCGCAGCTTCTTCTCCAGCACCGGCACGGCGCGCGGCGCGAGACCCGCCACCGCCTGCGCGATCGCCGCGATGTGCGCCGGCGTCGTGCCGCAGCAGCCGCCGACGATGTTCACCAGGCCGCTCTGCGCCCACTCGCGGATCTCGCCGGCGAGGTGCTCGGGCGTTTCGTCGTAGCCGGTGGGCGACAGCGGGTTGGGCAGGCCGGCGTTGGGGTGGGCCGAAACATGGGTGTCGCAGACGTTGGACAGCTCCTCGACATACTGGCGCAACTGGTCGGCACCCAGCGCGCAGTTGAGGCCGAAGCTGATCGGCTGCGCGTGACTGAGCGAGTTCCAGAAGGCCTCGGCAGTCTGGCCCGACAGCGTGCGGCCTGAAGCGTCGGTGATCGTGCCCGAAATCATCACCGGCCAGCGCCGGCCGAGGTCCTCGAACAGCTTCTCGATCGCGAACACCGCGGCCTTGGCGTTGAGCGTGTCGAAGATGGTTTCGATCAGCAGCAGGTCGGCGCCGCCTTCGAGCAGGCCCTTCGCCGAGTCGTAGTAATCGTCGACCAGCGCATCGAAGCTGATGTTGCGATAGCCGGGGTCATTCACGTCCGGCGAGATCGACAGCGTGCGCGAGGTCGGCCCCAGCACGCCGGCGCAGAAGCGCGGCCTGGCGGGATTGCGTGCGGTGTATTCGTCGCACAACTGGCGCACGAGGCGCGCGCCTTCGACGTTGAGCTCGTGGGCCAGCGCCTCGAGCCCGTATTCCGCCTGCGATACGCGGGTGGCGTTGAAGGTGTTGGTCTCGATGATGTCGGCACCAGCCTCGAGGTAGGCGCGGTGGATGCCGGCGATCACCTCCGGGCGCGTCAGCACCAGCAGGTCGTTGTTGCCCTTGAGGTCCTTCGGGTGATCGTGGAAGCGCTCGCCGCGATAGTCCGCCTCGCCCAGCTTCTGCTGCTGGATCATGGTGCCCATCGCGCCATCCAGGATCAGGATGCGTTCGGCGAGAAGCTGGCGGAGTTCAGTGCTGCGGTCGGCTTGCATGGCGTGTTCCTCGGTCGTTCGACGATCGCCGGGCAACGCCACGCACAAATGCGAACGGCGCCACAAACCGGCTGAAGGTTTGTGAGCGCCGTTGATCGGTTGCCGAGCCTGGCCCCGAGTCATTCACGGGGTCGCAGCGCTCCTCGGCAGTGCCGTGGATTCTATCGACTCAAGGTGGCGTCTGCCAATCCCGCATTGCTGCTAATCCGCACTCACCACCAGTACGGCCACGGCCCGTAGCCGGGAAAGCGCGGATACGGGTACCCGAAAGGCGGCGGATAGCCCCAGGGGCCGAACATCGCTCCGTCGCGCGGAAACACGTAGGTCTGGCTGGTGCGCACCACCTTGCCGTCGATGAAATGCACGTTGAACAGGGTGGCGATGCCCGGACCATCGTTGCTGATGTTCCAGTCCCAAACCTCCTCGCCGGACAGCTTGAAGAACTGCTCAGAGCGGTGCTCGCCCAGCAGGCGCGCCACCTCTTGCCGCGTCATGCCCTTCCTGACCCGCGCCAGGTTGTCGTCGTCGAGCGCATCCCACTGCCGCAGGACGATGCCGCCGGCGTCG
>JAFEFM010000326.1 GCA_018240585.1 Pseudomonadota bacterium | reverse complement strand
TCGCGGTTGTCGATCCAGAACGACATGTGGTGCATGCGGCCGTGGGCGCCCTTCACGTCGAGCACGTAGGCCATCTCGTGGTGGATCTGGCCCAGGCTCATCCACGAGCCGATCTCGGTCTGGCCATCGTTGTAGAGCACTTGCTCGCGTACCCGGAAGCCCAGCAGGTCCATAGCGAATTCGCGGTTGGCCGCGACGTCCTGGGCGCACAGCGCAAGGTGGTCGATGCGCCGCACGTTGGCGCCGCGTGCGGTGTAGCGCTGCGGCAGGTTCTTCAGCGTCGAGCGCAGGGCGTCGGGGGCGCGGTATTTCTGCTCCTCGAAGTAGATGTCCATGTGGTGGCCATCGGGGTCGCGGAATTCGTAGAAGCGGCCGCGGCCGATGTCGCCGTCCCTCCAGCCGATGCCCAGGCCGGCCACCTCGATCGCCTTCACGCGGCGCTCGAGTGCCTGCGGGCTCATGCAGCGCCACGAGATGCGGCCGGGGCCGGGCTGGCTGGCGGCGGTCAGCTTGAAGGTGGAGTGGGCATAGTCGCCATAGGCGCGCATGTAGACCGAATCGCCTTCGGTGGCCACCACTTCCATGCCCAGCAGGTCGCGGAAGTACCACAGGCTCTGGTCTAGCTTGGGGGTCAGCAATTCCAGGCGGCCGAGATGGGCCACGTCCAGCAGGGGTTCCTTGTATTCGCTCATTTCAGTCTCCTCGGGTGCCGGTCGGCATGATGTGATGGCCGAAGTATCGAGATTTCAGAACGATTGATATACCGATGTTGGTCGATCGAATTCATGAGTGTTTTCGAATGGTTGGCTCGTGCCGAGATCGACGAGCGGTCCGCGGCGGCACGCTCTCGCCACCGTTCGCTGTGCGCACGTTTTGCCGCCGTGCGCATTGTGAATGAGGCACGGCATTCCTACTCTGGCGCGGTTGCCCATCCATCACCTCTCTGGAGACACCCATGATTCCCCCTCGCGTCAACATCGACCTCGTCCGCGAACGCATCGGCGCCTACGCCGAGCAGGACTACACGCAGGAAGAACGCTTCGCGATCTACAAGGATCTGATCGGCTTCGTGCCGCCGCGCATCGAGGCGCGCATCAACGTCACCGGCGCGCTCGACCCGAAACTGCTCGAGCTGCAGGAGCAGATGCGCGCGCACGCCATGTACCCCAAGTGCTTCGACGTGAAGACCACGCAGTTGATGCTGTTCGGCATGTTGATGATGGATCTGAACGACGCCGCCCCGCTTCACGCCATCGCCGCGCGCCGCGCCGGCGCCACCTGGGAAGAACTGCAGGCCACCATCGGCCTGGCCTTCCTGTTCCGCGGCCTGTCGGCGGCCAACCGCGGCGCCGAGATCCTGGCCAACATCGCCAAGCGCGAGGCCGATGAAGAAGCGACCGCGAAAGCGGGCGCGAATACCGTTAACTGAGCTGCTAACTGAGGGAAAACGACAATGAGTGGAGTGATTGCCGCGACGATCGCGGCGCATGTGCCCACGCTGGGCTTGGCGAAGAACACCCCCGACTATCAGCAGACGCTGGTGGCGGCCGAGCGCGAGCTGGGCGAAGCGATTCGCCGCCAGTTGAAACCTGACCTGTGGGTGATCGTCTCCAGCCACTGGGTGGCCACCTTCGACTGGCCGGTGACCTGCCAGCCGCGGCACAAAGGGCATTGCGTGGCCGACGAGGCGCCGCAACTGATCCCGGGCCGCCCCTACGACTACCCGGGCGACCCCGAATTCGCCGGCGCGCTGGTCGAAGCGTTCAAGGCGGGCGGCGTGCCCTCGAACCGCAACGACTCGGAGTACTTCGAGTGGGACTACGGCACCTTCGTGCCGCTGCAGTACCTCGACCCGACCGGCGACGTGCCGGTGGTGGCGCTGCCCTCGGTGCTGATGTCGACGCACGAGGAATGCCTGCGCGCGGGTGAGCTGGTGCATGCGACGGCAAAGAAGCTGGGCCGGCGGGTGGTGTTC
>JAFEFM010000325.1 GCA_018240585.1 Pseudomonadota bacterium | reverse complement strand
TGCTTCCTCACCGCCGTGCCGGTGCGCCCCGATCCCGATTTCAGGCCCGACATGGAGCGCCTGGTGGCGGCGCTGCTGGGCGAGGAGCCGGCAGGCGCCGACGAGGAAGAAGCCATGCCCGGCACCGCCTGAGCCGGGCGCGAGACGCGGGGCGGCGCCAACTCAGCAGCCCTCTTGCCCGGCCGCGGCTGACTGGCGCAGCCCTCAGATTGCGCCGGCCGCGCGCAGGGCGGCGATCTCGTCCGACGCGTAGCCGAGCTCGCCGAGCACCGCCTCGTTGTGCTCGCCCAGCTTCGGGCCGATCCATTCGGTGCCGCCGGGCGTGTCCGACAGCCTGGGCACGATCCCCGGCACGCGGCAGTCGCGGCCGTCGGGCAGTTTCACCATCTCGATCATGCCGCGGGCGAGGAACTGCGGGTCGGCGAACATGTCGGCCACCGAGTAGATGCGCGAGGCCGGCACTTCGGCGGCGGCCAGCGCCGCCAGCACTTCGGTCTCGTCATGCGCCGCCACCCAGGCGCCGATCGCCGCGTACAGCTCGTCGCGCCGCGCATCGCGGCCGGCGTTGTCGGCCAGCGTGGGGTCGTCGGCGAGATCCGGGCGGCCCATGGTCTGCATCAGCCGCCTGAAGATTGCGTCGCCGTTGGCGCCGACTGCCACATGCTTGCCGTCGCGGGTGGTGTGGGTGTTCGACGGCGTGATGCCGGGCATGATGTTGCCGGTGCGCTCGCGCACGAAGCCGAACACGTCGAATTCCGGCACCAGCGACTCCATCATCGCGAACACCGCCTCGTACAGCGCCACGTCCACCACCTGGCCCTTGCCGCCATTCACTTCCTTGTGGCGCAGCGCCATCAGCGCGCCGATCACGCCCCACAGCGCCGCGATCGAGTCGCCGATCGAGATGCCGGTCTTCACCGGCGGCCGGTCCGGGAAGCCGGTCACGTAGCGCAGCCCGCCCATCGATTCGCCGATCGCGCCGAAGCCCGGCTGCGCCGCCATCGGCCCGGTCTGGCCGAAGCCCGACAGGCGCACCATGACCAGCCCCGGGTTCAGCGCCGACAGCGCGTCCCAGCCCAGGCCGAGCTTTTCCAACACGCCGGGGCGGAAGTTCTCGACGACGATGTCGGCGCCGGCCACCAGCCGACGCAGCACCTCGCGGCCGTCGGCGTGCTTGAGGTTCAGCGTCACCGACTTCTTGTTGCGTGCCTGCACGTACCACCACAGCGAAGTGCCCTCGTACAGCTTGCGCCACTTGCGCAGCGGGTCGCCGCCGTCGGGCGCTTCGACCTTGATCACCTCGGCGCCGAACTCGGCCATGATGCGGCTGGCGAACGGGCCGGCGATCAGCGTGCCGAGCTCGATCACCTTCAGGCCGGCGAGGGGTTTTGCGGATTCGGTCATGAGCGGTGCTTTCCGGTTCGGGGTGTCGTGGTGGGGGCGGCGCAGGAGGCTGCAGGCGGCGGACGGATCAATCGTCCGGCATGCCGGCCAGCTCGGGGAACAGCACGTCGGTGAAACCGAAACGGCAGAAGTCGCGCACCCGCATCGGGTACAGCATGCCGATCAAGTGGTCGCACTCGTGCTGCACCACGCGCGCATGAAAGCCCTCGGCGACGCGGTCGATCGGCGCGCCCTGCGGATCGACGCCCTGGTAACGGATGCGGCGGTGGCGCGGC
>JAFEFM010000324.1 GCA_018240585.1 Pseudomonadota bacterium | reverse complement strand
GTCCGGCGGCAGCACCGCGATACCGTTGGCGACCGTGTCCTCGTAGAAGATCTTGACGGTGTCGGTGTTGTCGAGGTCGGACGACATCGTCGCCGCCATGAAGGCCGCGCAGTGGTGCGCCTTCAACCAGGCGGTGTGATAAGTGACGACCGCGTAGGCCGCGGTATGCGACTTGTTGAAGCCGTACTCCGCGAATTTGGTCATCAGGTCGAAGAGCTGCTCGGCCAGCGCCGGATCGTAGCCCTTCTGCTTCGCGCCTTCGGCGATGGTGGCGCGGTGCTTGGCCATCTCGTCGGCTTTCTTCTTGCCCATCGCGCGGCGCAGCATGTCGGCGCCGCCCAGGGTGTAGCCGCCGATGATCTGCGAGATCTGCATCACCTGTTCCTGGTACACGATCACGCCGTAGGTCGGCTCCAGGCAGGCTTTCAGGTCGGGGTGGAAGTAGTCGATCTCCTGCTGGCCCTTCTTGCGCAGGATGAAGTCGTCCACCATGCCCGAGCCGAGCGGCCCGGGACGGTACAGCGCGAGCACCGCGATGATGTCCTCGAAGCGGTCGGGCGCGAGCTTCTTCAGCAGCTTCTTCATGCCGTCCGATTCGACCTGGAAGATCGCCGTGGTGTTGGCGTCCTTCAGGATCTGGTAGGCGGCGGGATCCTCGAAGCCGAGGCTCATCAAGTCGATGCGCTCACCTTCGAGGCGCTGCACGTAGTCGAGCGCGAGCTCGATGATGGTGAGGTTGCGTAGCCCCAGAAAGTCGAACTTCACCAGGCCGACGGCTTCCACGTCGTCCTTGTCGAACTGCGACACCGGGGTGGCATCGTCGCCGTCGGCGATGTAGAGCGGACAGAAGTCGGTGAGCTTGCCCGGCGCGATCAGCACGCCGCCGGCGTGCATGCCGACGTTGCGGGAGAGCCCCTCCAGCGGCTGCGCCAGGCTCCACAGGTCACGCACCGACTCGCCGTCATTGCCGTCGGCCATCATCTCGCCGATCTGCGGCTCCATCTCGTAGGCCTTGGCGAGCGAGACCGGCTTGGCGCCTTCGATCGGGATCAGCTTGGACAGGCGGTCGCACAGGCCATAGGGCAGATCGAGCACGCGGCCGACGTCGCGCACCACCGCCTTCGAGGCCATGGTGCCGAAG
>JAFEFM010000323.1 GCA_018240585.1 Pseudomonadota bacterium | reverse complement strand
CTGGCGATCGACGTCGAGGAAGATCCTCTGCTCGTCGAAGCCTTCGCACAGATGGTCGTGGATGCGGCCGACCGTCTCGCGGCTGTCGTCGCGGCGGTAGGAGATGAAGATGCCCAGCCTCGCCTTGGGCTCGTCGCGCAGCGCCGCCGGCCAGCGCACCAGGCGGTGGGCGGCGAACGCCGCGTAGGCGAGCAGCACCAGCGTCCACCCGACGAAGGCCGCGGCGGATTCGGGTACCGCGACCGCCAGCAGGCCGAACAGCAGCGCGGCGACGAAGGCCATGGCCACGACCAGGAAGCCCACCCGCCTTGCACGCGACTTGCGCAGGCTGATCATGACGCCGAAGGCAAAGGCGGACGCACCGACCAGCAACCCCACGCCGACGACGATGCCCTGCCCCGAACTGGCGGCATAGGGCAGCAGCATCAACGCCGCCGCGGTGGCGAGCAGGCTGGCGACCGCGAACAGCAGGGAGACCTGCGCCAGCCGGCGCAGGGCGATCACGTCATCGGCGGAACGCAGGGCGCCCATGTCATTGCGCCGCCAGCGCCTGCCACAGCCCCGCGCGCTCGAGGTGGGTGCGGCCGGGCGCATCGCTCGGCTGGCGCAGGCTCGCCTCCGGCTGGTCTGCGCGGCGCTCGAATTCGTAGATCAGCGCGGTGGTGTAGTGCTGCGCCGAGTAAGGCAGCGCGCCCAACTCCGCCGGCAGACGCAGCGCACCGCCCGACGCCCAGCGCCGGGCATCGGCCTCGGTCGGCGGCTCCTCGCGCGCGGCAAAGTCGCGGTCGGTCACCGCGAACACGATCACGCGGTAGTAGCCCGGCGGCGCGTTGAACAGCGCACGGATGATGTCGATGAGGCCCTCGCGCATCGGCGGCGTCGCCACCGCCCAGCGATCCGGCGGCGCGAACGGGGACGCGTCGGCGCGGATGTGCTCGATGCGCGAGGCGAGCGCGAAGCCGCCGGGAATGCGGTAGTAGCTGCGCTCGCCATATCCGGCGGCATCGAAGGCGCGCTCCAGCCTGGCCGCAGCGGAGCCCAGCGTGGCGCCGGCGGCCGGCGCCACCCATTCGCGCTCGATGCTGGAGAAAGCGGAATAGCGCGGCGGCGGCCACGGGAAGGAGGGCAGCGTCGGCGCGCTGCGGCCGTCGCCTG
>JAFEFM010000322.1 GCA_018240585.1 Pseudomonadota bacterium | reverse complement strand
TCCGCGTCGCCCACCGGCGACTGATCGGCGAGCGGCCGACCGATGCTGGCCGCCTCGGTGCCTCCCGAGCCCGGCACGGTGGCGCACCCCGCGAGCAGCGCGGTCACGAGCGTCGCGCACAGCATCGCCGCCTTGCGCATCATCGACGAATCTCCATTTCCTGTTTCAGGCGCACCACGCGCCGGGTCTTGTCCTGGACCTGGCCGGCGAGCTGGCCGCAGGCCGCGTCGACGTCGTCGCCGCGCGTCTTGCGCGTGGTGGTGACGATGCCGGCGTCAATCAGGATACCGGCAAAGCGGCGGATGCGTTCCGCCGGCGAGCGCAGGAAACCCGAATTCGGGAACGGATTGAAAGGTATCAGGTTGAACTTGCAAGGCACGTCGCGGACCAGCGCGACCAGCTCGCGCGCGTGCGCGTCGCTGTCATTGACGCCGTCGAGCATGACGTACTCGAATGTCACGAAGTCGCGCGGCGCACGCTCGAGGTAGCGCTGGCAGGCGGCCATCAGTTCGCGCAAGGGGTACTTCTGGTTGATCGGCACCAGGCGGTCGCGCAGTGCATCGTTGGACGCATGCAGCGATACCGCGAGGGCCACTGGGCATTCGTCGCGCAGGCGGTCCATCGCCGGCACGATACCGGAGGTCGACACCGTGACGCGACGCCGCGACAAGCCGTAGGCGTGGTCGTCGAGCATCAGGCGCAGCGCGGTGACGACGTTGTCGAAGTTGGCCAGCGGTTCGCCCATGCCCATCATCACCACGTTGCTGATGATGCGGCCGTTGTCCTTCTCGCCGGCTTCCAGGTCGGCGGCTTGCTCATTTGGGTCGCCTCGAGCTGCACCGAGCAGTTTGTTGGCCAGCCACAACTGGCCGATGATCTCGGCCGCCGACAGATTGCGGTTGAAGCCCTGCTTGCCGGTGGAGCAGAACGCGCAATCCAGCGCGCAGCCCGCCTGCGACGACACGCACAGCGTGCCGCGGTTGGTTTCGGGGATGAACACGGTCTCGACCGCATTGGCGTTGCCCACGTCGAGCAGCCACTTGCGCGTGCCGTCGATGGAGATCGAATCGCGCACCGGCACCGGCGGGCGGATCACTGCGATCTCCTTCAACTTCGCGCGCAGCGACTTGGCGACGTCGGTCATCGCATCGAAATCGTCGCAGCCTTCGTGGTGCATCCAGCGCATCACCTGGCGCGCGCGGAACGGCTTCTCGCCCAGCCCGGCGAACCAGGCGACGAGACCGTCGACGTCGAAATCGAGCAGATTGACCGGATTGGATGTGCTCATGCCTGAAACTTCACCTGCTGCAGCGTCTGAACCGTAATGCAAACGGCCCGTACGCGTGTCCCGCGGCGCCAGGGCACCGCGGGACACGCGCGACGGGCCGCCCGAATTGACCGTTCAGCGCGAGTAAACGTTCATGCCCGGGAAGAAGAAGGCCACTTCCACCGCGGCCGTCTCAGGGGCGTCGGAGCCATGCACCGCGTTGGCGTCGATGCTGTCGGCGAAGTCGGCGCGGATCGTGCCCTTATCGGCCTTCTTCGGGTCGGTGGCGCCCATCAGCTCGCGGTTCTTGGCGATGGCGTTCTCGCCTTCGAGGCACTGGATCATCACCGGGCCGGAGGTCATGAAGGACACCAGATCCTTGTAGAAGGGGCGCTCCTTGTGCACCGCATAGAACTGGCCGGCTTCCTGCTCGGACAGGTGCACCATCCTGGCGGCGATGATCTTCAGGCCAGCGTCTTCGAAGCGCTGGTAGATCTTGCCGATCACGTTCTTGGCGACGGCGTCGGGCTTGATGATGGACAGGGTGCGTTCGATGGCCATGGGAAC
Source organism: Pseudomonadota bacterium (assembly GCA_018240585.1). Classification (GTDB taxonomy): domain Bacteria; phylum Pseudomonadota; class Gammaproteobacteria; order Burkholderiales; family Rhodocyclaceae; genus Thauera. Next base: position 2,365 of record JAFEFM010000322.1, on the reverse strand, counting down.
TCCGGGCAGTGTTTGGGAAAACGTTGGATTTTAACAGGTTTTGGCGTCCGCCCGTTGACCGGACGGACGACCGCTTCAGGCGCCGGCGCGCGACGCCTCGCTGCGGTGGCGCAGCCAGCCGATGAAGAGCGGCATCAGCGACAGCGCGATGATGCCGAGGATCACCAGGCTCAGATTGTTCTTGACGATGGGAAGGTTGCCGAACCAGTAGCCGGCCATGACCAGCGGCCCCACCCAAAGCGCCGCACCGACGACGTTGAAGGCGAGGAAGCGGCGATAGTCCATCGTGCCCATGCCTGCGACGAAGGGCGCGAAGGTGCGGATGATGGGCATGAACCGGGCGATGATGATCGTCTTGCCGCCGTGGCGCTCGTAGAACTCGTGGGTCTTGTCCAGCGCGCGGCGGTTGAAGAAGCGGCTGTCGGGCCACTGCGAGATGCGCCCGCCGAAACGCCGGCCGATGCTGTAGTTGAGCGAATCGCCGAGCACCGCGGCAGCGAACAGGACACCGATCAGGATCGCCGGATCCATGCCGCCGCCCGCCGCCAGCGCGCCCGCGACGAACAGCAGCGAGTCGCCCGGCAGAAAGGGTGTGACCACCAGGCCGGTTTCGCAGAACACGATCAGGAAGAGGATCGCGTAGATCCAGTTGCCGTAGCTCGCCAGCAATTCGGCGAGATGGCGATCCACGTGCAGCACGAGATCGATGAAGAAAGCGAGGAATTCCATGAAGCATCCGCGGGAAGAAGTCGCGCGATTCTACCCGAGCACCTGAGCGCCTGCCCGCCGCGATACACGACGAAACACCGGCGCCTGAGCGAAACCCTGCGGCCCCCGGGTTTCGCTCAGGCGCCGTCAGCGCAGCGGGGCTACATCATGCCCAGCGTGCGCGGCAGCCACAGCGAGATCACCGGCACATAGGTGACCAGCACCAGGAACACCAGCATCGACAGCAGCCAGGGCCACACCGCCACCGTAAGTTCGGTGATGCCCATCTTGGTGATGCCGCTGGCCACGTAGAGATTGAGGCCCACCGGCGGGTGGCACATGCCCACTTCCATGTTCACCACCATGATGATGCCGAAATGCACCGGATCGATGCCCAGCTTGATCGCGATCGGGAACAGGATCGGCGCCAGGATCAGCACGATCGAAGACGGCTCCATGAAGTTGCCCGCGATCAACATCAGGATGTTGGCCATGATCAGGAAGCCGATCATGCCCACGCCGGTGCCGATCATGAAATCCGCCATCTGCTGCGGGATGTTCTCGTGCGTCAGCAGGAAGGAGAACAGCACCGCATTGGTGATGATGTAGAGCAGCATCGCGCTCATGTTGGCGGAGTTCAGCAGCACCTTGGGCACGTCCTTCATGCTCAGGTCCCGGTACACGAACACCGCCACGAAGAAGGCATACACCGCGCTCATGGCCGCCGCCTCGGTGGGCGTGAAGATGCCGGTGTAGATGCCGCCCATCACCACCACGATCAGGAACAGGCCCCAGGCCGAATCCTTGAAAGCCTTCGCCCGCACCCCCCAGCTTGCCCTGGGCTGGCGCGGGTAGCCGAACTTGCGCGCGCGGTTCCACGTCGTGAAGCCGAGGAACACCGCCAGCAGCAGCCCCGGCACCACGCCCGCCATGAACAGCGCGCCCACCGAGGTGTTGGTCGACACCGAGTACATCACCATCACGATCGAGGGGGGGATCAGGATGCCGAGCGCACCCGAGGTGGCGATGACGCCGGCGCCGAACTTGTTCGGGAACCCCTGCTTCACCATTGCCGGCAGCAGGATGGCGCCGATCGCCACCACCGTTGCCGGGCTCGACCCGGACACCGCGGCGAACAGCGCGCATGCCATCACGCCGCCCAGGCCCAGCCCGCCATGCCAATGCCCGACCATGGAGGTGGCGAAGTTGATCATGCGCCGCGCCACCCCGCCGTGGGTGAGGAAGTTGCCCGCGAGGATGAAGAACGGGATCGCCATGATCTCGAACTTCTCGATGCCGGTGAACAGCTTCAGCGCCACCGACTCGATCGGCACCTGGGTCATCGTGAACAGGAAGGTCAGCACGGTGAGGCCGAGCGAGATCGAGATCGGCATACCGGTGAGCATCAGCACCAGCAGCAAAACGAAGATGATGGCGGCGCTCATTTCCGGTCTCCTTCGCGGTCGCCGCCGCCCTCGCCCATCTGCTGGTGCCTGAGGTCGTGCGGATGCAGGTTGTCACCCATGTCGTAAGGGTTGGCGTCGACCGGGACGTGTTCCTCCTCGATGCCGTCCACATGGCCGTGGTCGTGATGCGGCAGTTCGCCCGTGCGGATGAAGGCGACCATCACCTGCAGGAAGCGGAAGCACATCAGGTA
>JAFEFM010000321.1 GCA_018240585.1 Pseudomonadota bacterium | reverse complement strand
GCAACGGTGGCTGGCACGAGGGCGGCGAATACGTCGCCATCGGCATCGGCCAGGCGATCTACACCCTGCCGGCGATGTGGCGCGCCGCCACTGGCGAGGATCTGTTCAGATCGGAACCCGGCATCCGCGGCTTCCTCGACTTCCTCGTCTATCGCACGCGGCCGGACGGAACGCAGTTCCGCTGGGGCGACGGCTCCTACTTCCTGCGCCCCTCGCCGGACGCGACGCCGCTGGCGCTGGAATTCCGCCACGCGGCCGCGTACACGCTGGCCCCGCCCGCGCGCGGGCCGCTGCCCACCGGCTGGCCCTGGGGGCCGCTGTCCGACGCCAGCCTGACCGACCCGCACGCCGCCGCAGCCCTGCCGCTGGCAAGGCTGTTCGACGGCATCGGCATGCTGGTGGCGCGCAGCGACTGGTCGCCCGACGCCACCTACATCAGCTTCAAGGCCGGCGACAATTTCTGGTCGCACAGCCACCTCGACCAGGGCGCCTTCACCATCTACAAGGGCGGCGCGCTGGCGATCGACAGCGGCCTGTACGGTCCGGCCTATGGCTCGGACCACCACATGAACTACACCTACCAGAGCATCGCGCACAACCTCGTCACCGTCACCGACCCCGACGACGTGATGCCCGGCCCCGGCTTCGACGCCGGAAATCCGCGCCATTACGCCAACGACGGCGGCCAGCGGCGCATCGGCTCGGGCTGGGCCGTGGAGGCCGCGCCGCTGGATCGGGCCGAGTGGGAGAAGCGGCGCGACACCTACCACACCGGCCACATCGTCGGCCATCTGGACGAGGACGACCTCGTCGTCGCAGTCGCCGACCTCACCCCCGCCTATACCAACAGCCAGTCCGGCCGCGGCAGCTTCCCCGATCGCACCAAGCGCGTCGAGCGCATGTGGCGGGTGTTCGGCTATGACCGCGCCAACGACACCATCGTCGTGTTCGACGACGTCGTCGCCACCGAAGCGAGTTTCCGCAAGCGCTGGCTGCTGCACGCCATCGAACCGCCACTCGTCGGCGCCGACAGGTTCAGCCTGTTCGTCCCCGCCACCACCCAGCCCGGCCACGCCGGCGGCCAGCTCACCGGCCAGGTGCTGCTGCCGCGCAAGCCACTAATGAACACGATCGGCGGCCCCGGCTTCGAGTTCTTCGTTGACGGCAAGAACTACGACGACGGCGGCAAGGTGCAGCAGGCCATGAAGAACACCGAGCCGGGCCGGCCCGAGCCCGGCGCCTGGCGCATCGAACTGATGCCACCCAGCGAGGCGAAGGAAGACCAGTTCCTGGTCGTCATGCAACCCAGCCTCGCCGGCCAGAAGCCGCGCGCCACCGTGCGACGCCTCGAAGAAGCCGGCCGCGTCGGCGCCGAAATCGCCGGCCCGCAGCGCACCACGCGCTGGTGGTACCGGCCCGGCACGCAGGGGGTGGAGGTCGAAGTCGTCCAATCTGGAGCCCAGCGCAAACACGCCATCCCCGGCCATTGACACGCCGTTTAGGAGCGGGCTTGACCGCGACCGACGCTTGGCCATCGCGGTCAAGCCCGCGCCTACAAATCCATCGCGG
>JAFEFM010000320.1 GCA_018240585.1 Pseudomonadota bacterium | reverse complement strand
GCAGGCCGGACATCAGGTCGCCGAAGACGGCCCAGACCGGCGTGGCCTGCTCGTAGCCGGCGTCGCCGGCGTGGATGTCTTCCATCATCAGGCCTCGTCCACCATCGACGGCTGCCTGGCGGAGAGCTGCTGCAGGTCGTCGACGATCTGCTTCTGCGACATCAGGCTCAGGTCGATGAGCTCGCGCGCCTGCGCGACGTAGTAGGCGAGCTGGTCGTCGCTGCGCGCCAGCGACTTGTCCAGCGCCGCCTCGATGCGCTGCAGCGCGGTCATCAGCTCGGCGTTCGATTCGCCGAAGCGCTGCACTGCAGCGCCGAAGGCCTCGCCCAGGCTGGCGACCTCGACGGCGCCGCCGGCCACCTGGGCGGCGGTTTCCGCCATGCGCGCGGCCTGCGCGTCGATGTTCTGTGCGAAGGCGCTGCCGGCGCGTTCCAGCGCGTCGGCGGACGAAGCCACCAGCGCGTCGATCGCCGCGCGCTGCTCGGTCGAGGCGTGGTTGATCGCATCGAGCAGCGTCGCCAGCGTTTCCATGATGCGGCTGCGCTCGGCCAGCATGTCGTTGTCGCGCGCGATGCTGGCGGAGAGCTCGGCGCGCAACTGGCCGATGACTTCGGCGGCGGCGCGGGGCGCCTCGGCGGCGGTCTGCATCAGCCCGGCGACCTGGGCGATGGTCTGGCTGGCCTGCGCCTGTGCGCTATCGGCGATGCTGCGGGCGGTCTCATCCAGCGTGGCGCAGATGCGCTCCTGCTGTGCGCGGGCGTGCTCGCCGGCGGCCTGCCATTCCTGCCCCAGCGATGCGGCCAGGGCGGCCAGCGCCTCGGTCTGCTCGCTGCGGCGCGCCGCTTCACCGGCGGCGAGCTCCGTCTGCAACGCCGCGGTCCGGTCGGCGACGCGGTCGAGCAGCGCGGCCGAGCGCTCGGCGAAAGTGCCGGCGAACGCATCCAGCGTCCTGCGCAGGTCGGCGCCCAGCGCTTCGCTGCTGTGCTCATGGTGCGCGAGCGCGGTCGACCAGGTGTCGGCGACGG
>JAFEFM010000031.1 GCA_018240585.1 Pseudomonadota bacterium | reverse complement strand
CCCTCCGAAACCTACCCGAACGCCATGCTGGTGGAGCGCGCGCTGGCCAGCCTGCGTGACGGCGACATCGTCATGGCACACCTGGGGATCTGGTCGCGCAAGGACCCGTTCGCGCCCATGTTCGAGCCGCTGATCGCCGGTCTCAAGGCACGCGGCTTCTGCTTCGCAACCCTGGGCAGACCATGATCCAGCAATTTCTCGACGCCTTCGTCACGGTCCAGGGCTGGCTGCTGGACAAGCTGGTGCAGCCACCACTGCTGGCGCTTGGCCTCGGCAGCTACATCGAGCTCGCCTTCGACGGCGTGGAGATCTTCATGTGGGGCGTGCTGCAGTTGCTGGTCGCGCTGCTGGTATTGCGCCCGCTGGAATCCCTGCGGCCTCTGGAGCACTGGAAGGACCGCAAGCTGGTGCGGGTGGACGTGCTGTACACCCTGCTCGACCGGCTCGGCATCATCCCGCTGGTGGTGTTCGCCCTCATCGCCCCCATCTTCGTCGAGATCGACGGCTGGCTGCGCTTCCGCGGCTACATCCCGCCGCAGCTCGAGGACCTCTTCCCGGCCCTGGAGCACGCGCCGCTGCTGGGCTTCTTCGTCTATCTGGTGGCGCTCGACTTCGCCGAATACTGGCGCCACCGACTGTCGCACACGTTCGGCTGGTGGTGGGCGCTGCACGCGATTCATCACAGCCAGCGCCAGATGAGTCTGTGGACCGACAGCCGCAACCATCTGCTCGACGACGTGATCAGCGGGCTGTGGTTCGCGATCGTTGCCTTGCTGATCGGCATTCCGCCCGGGCACTTCATCGGCCTGATGCTGGTGGTGAAACTGGTGGAAAACCTGTCGCACATCAACGCGCGCCTGTCCTACGGCCACCTCGGCGAACGGCTGGTCGTCAGCCCGCACTACCACCGCTGGCATCATTCGCTCGACTTGCCGCCGGGGCGCAATTTCCGCCACGGCTGCAACTTCGCCATCCTGTTCCCGGTGTGGGACTGGCTGTTCGGCACGCTCTACCTTGCCCGCGACAATCCGCCCACCGGCATCGCGCCCCACACCGTGCCGGGCACGCCGGATCACGACGGTTTCTGGCGCCAGCAGTGGGACGGGCTCAGGGGGATGTGGCTGGCCCTGTTCGGGCCGCGCCGCCCCCAGCCCTGACCCCGAAACGGCGTTCAGTGCGCCAGGAAGTCCAGCACCATGCGGTTGAATTTGTCCGCATGCTCCCACTGCGCCCAGTGGCCGCAGCGGTTGAAGATGTGCATCTCGGCGTTCTGCATGCCCCACACCAGGCGCAAGCCGGTATCCATCGGCACGAAGCGGTCGTCGCGCCCCCAGATCACCAGCGTGTGCGCACTGATCTCGCCGAGGCGCGGCCCCTGGTCGGGGAACTGCTTGGGATTGGCAGCCAGGCTCTTGACGAAGTTCTCGAGGTGATCGCGCCGCGCCAGCATGTTGTCCAGCCGCGCCTGGAACAGCTCCTCGGTCATGCTGCTGGGATCGAACACGAAGACGTTCATCATCTTCTTCAGGTTGTCGATCGTCGGCTCGCGATACAGGCCCTGCAGCAGCTTGATGCCTTCGGTGGGCATCGGCACGAACTGGCTCGGCCCGCCGGTGCCGCCGCCCATCAGGATCAGCTTGCCGACGCGCGTCGGGTTGGACAGCGCGAACGCGACCGCGCTGTGGCCACCCATCGAGTTGCCGACGATGTGCACCTTGTCGAGCTTGAGGCCGTCGAGCAGGCCCTTCAGCGTGCGCGCGTTGAGATCCGAGCGCGAGCCGGTACACACCACCGGATCGCTCTTGCCCCAGCCGAGGCAGTCCATCAGCACCACGCGGTAGCCGGCGGCCACGAAGGCATCGACGTTGCGGTGGAAGTTCGCCCAGCCGGTCGCGCCCGGGCCTGAGCCGTGCAGCATCACCACCGTCTCGGCACCTTCGCCGGCGTCGTTGTAATGGATGCGGGCGTCGATGTCGCCCTCGGTGATGTGCATGAAGCGGCTGGTCGCGGCTTCGGTAAGGGATTGATTGTTGGTCGTCATCGCCATTTCTCCTTTGTTGGGTCCTTGTGTG
>JAFEFM010000319.1 GCA_018240585.1 Pseudomonadota bacterium | reverse complement strand
GTCGCGCTGTTCGTCACCTGCCTGGTCGATGCGATGCGCCCCAGCGTGGGATTCGCCGCGCTCAAGCTGCTGCGCGACGCCGGATGCCAGGTCGACGTACCTCAGGCGCAGACCTGTTGCGGTCAGCCCGCCTTCAACAGCGGCGACACCGCCCACGCCGCCGCGCTCGCGCGCCATTTCATCGAAACCTTCGAAGGCTACGACTACGTCGTCGCCCCTTCAGGGTCCTGCGTCGGGATGACGCGGGCGCATTACGCCGAAGCCCTCGCCGATGATCCGGCCTGGGCAGCGCGGGCGCATCGGCTCGGCGAACGTACCTACGAGCTGATGAGCTTCCTCGTGGATGTGATGCGCTTCGCGCCGGCCGATGTGAAGCTCGACACCAGCTTCACCTATCACGACAGTTGCTCCGGCCTGCGGGAGCTCGGCGTCCACGACCAGCCGCGCGCCCTGCTGGGCAAGGTGGCGGGACTCACCCTCAAGCCACTCGAAGGCAACGATGTGTGCTGCGGCTTCGGCGGCACATTCTGCGTCAAGTACCCGTCGATCTCGAACGCGGTGGTGGGCGAAAAGGCCGACGCCATCGAGCGCAGCGGCGCGAAACTGCTGCTGGGAGGCGACCTCGGTTGCCTGATGAACATGGCCGGCAAGCTCAAGCGCAAGGGCTCGAGCGTGCGCGCCTTCCATGCGGCCGAAGTCCTGGCTGGCACGGGCAACGGCCCGGCCATCGGCGAGGAGGGCTGAGCCATGGAAGAGGCGACCCTGTCCTTCAAGGCGCGCGCAGAGCGTGCGTTGACCGACCCCACGCTGAAGATTGCGATTGACCGCACGACCGGCACCGCGGAGCGCAAGCGCGCCGTGGCGATGTCGCAGTTCCCGCAGTTCGACGCGGCGCGCGAGCGCGGCAAGCGGATCAAGGACCATGTCATTGCCAACCTCGACCATTACCTGCTCGAGTTCGAGCGCAATGCAATTGCCTCGGGCGCCAAGGTTTACTGGGCCAAGACCGCCGAGGAAGCATCCGGGATCGTCGTGCGGCTGTGCAAGGAAGCCGGCGCGAAGCGCGTGACCCGGGTGAAGTCGATGCTGGGCGAGGAGATCGGCCTGCCGCATGCGCTCGACGAGGCCGGCATCGAGCGCGTCGAGACCGACCTCGCCGAGCACATCGTGCAGCTCGGCGGCGACCGACCCTCGCACATCGTGTGGCCGTCGATGCACCGCACGCGCGAGCAGGTGTCCGAGATGTTCAAGCGCCTGCACCGCGCCCCGCATCAGGAGGAGACCATCGAGGCGATGGTCGACAGCGCGCGGCGGGAACTGCGCGACAAGTTCCTGTCGGCAGATGTCGCCATCTCGGGCGCCAACTTCCTCATTGCCGACACTGGCGCCACCTGCACCGTCACCAACGAAGGCAACGCCGAGCTGACGACGACTCCGCCGCGGGTGCACATCGTCACCGCCGGCATCGAGAAGCTCGTCCCCAGCATGGGCCACGCGATCGCCATGCTGCGGCTGCTGGTCCGCTCCGCCACCGGAGCGGACGTCACCCAATACACCACCTTCCACTGCGGGCCCAAGCAACCGGGCGATCGCGACGGGCCGGAGGAATTCCACAT
>JAFEFM010000318.1 GCA_018240585.1 Pseudomonadota bacterium | reverse complement strand
GGGCCGGCTGTTCGGCGCCGGACTCGAGCAGCCCTACGACGAACGCCTGGCGCGGCTCAGCGACGCCGGCGTCGCGCTGTGGGACGTGATCGCGCGCTGCCGCCGCCCGGGCAGCCTCGATAGCGCGATCGATCGCGACAGCGTCGAGGCCAACGATTTCGCCCGCCTGTTCGGCGCCTGCCCGCAGATCGGGCATGTGTTCTTCAACGGCAGCGCGGCCGAAGCGGCCTTCCGCCGCCATGTGCGGCTGCCGCAAGGGCTGCGGTCGTTGCGCTTCGTCCGCCTGCCGTCGACCAGCCCGGCGCATGCGGCGCGCGACTTCGCCGCCAAGCTCGCCGCCTGGCAGGCGGTGCGCGAGGCGCTCGCCGGCACCGATGCCGACTCGACGCCGCGCCCGCACGCCCTGGCGCATGCCGCCTGAGCCGCGGCCCAACCTTCATTTTCCCGCAGCAACCCCAGCAACCACTCGCACGCCATGTCCGTCTTCACTCCCGTCCACGAATCCATCCTCGCCGACTGGCTCAAGAACTACGCGATCGGCCGCCTCGTCGAGCTGAAGGGCATTTCGGCCGGAGTTCAGAACAGCAACTTCTTCGTCACCACGACGCTCGGCCGCTACGTGCTGACGCTGTTCGAAGGCATTCCACGCGCCGAGCTGCCCTATTACCTGAACCTGATGGCGCATCTCGCGCGCCACGGGCTGCCGGTGCCGGCACCGATCGCCAACCGCGACAACGAATACCTCGGTACGCTGCAGGAGCGGCCTGCCGCCCTGGTGGTGCGGCTGTCCGGCGCCTCGGTGATGGAGCCGGGCACGCAGCACTGCGAGAAGGTCGGCGCCATGCTGGCCGGCCTGCACCTGGCGGGCCAGTCCTACGGCCGCCGCCAGGACAACCCGCGCGGCCCGGCCTGGCGCGCGGCCACCGCGCAGGCGGTGCGCAGCTTCCTGCCGGCCGACGAGCAGGCCCTGCTCGACGCGGAAGTGGCCTTCCAGGCAAGGGTGAATGCCGCCGAACTGCCGGCCGGCGCAATCCACGCCGACCTGTTCCGCGACAACGTGCTGTGGGATGCGGACGAGGCGGGCAATGCGCACATCGGCGGCGTGATCGATTTCTACTTCGCCGGCTATGACGCGCTGCTGTTCGATGTCGCCGTCACGGTGAACGACTGGTGCGCCAACGCCGACGGCACGCTGGACCTCGCCCGCTGCACCGCGCTGCTGCAGTCCTACGACGCCGAGCGCCCCTTCACCGATACCGAGCGCACCGCCTGGCCGGCGATGCTGCGCGCCGCCGCGTTCCGCTTCTGGATGTCGCGCGCCGCCGACTTCCACCTGCCGCGCGCGGGCGAGATGGTGCTGGTGAAGAATCCCGACGAATATCGC
>JAFEFM010000317.1 GCA_018240585.1 Pseudomonadota bacterium | reverse complement strand
TCATGGGAGGCCCAAAAAGGTAGGAAACTACACAATTTATGACATTGTGAACAGGGGCTTGGCAAGCTCATGAAAGTTAGCGAGATTTCAACTGGAGCTATGCAAAGTAGGTGCGATTGCCCTGAGTTGAAGGTGGGGGCGTTGATGTCGAGGACGCCGTTCGTGGTGCGGTCCAGATTCCAGGTTGCGCTCGTCCTCAGGATTGTCTGCGTGCTGTCCCAAATCTCGACCTTCGCACTCACGAAGAGCGAATCTCCGCTCCCGGTCTGGTTGTAATCCGCGTAGAACACCGGAATGTTGGCCAGCGGGTCCAGCGTGTGCAGGTAGGTGAGCATCTCCCCGACGGTGGACGTGCCCCCTTGGGCGCTCGCAGGATCGCTGTAGGATTTGCTCGAAACCGGCTGATCAGTGTAGCTCTGCGTATTGCCACCCCATACGCCAGTCCACCCCTGGACCGGGTCGCTGCTGGACAGATCGACCGGATCCTGGAAATTCACGCCGCTGCCATTGGGGTTGACGTTGGTGGCGCCGCCCGCGTTGGTCGTCAGGTTCACCGCAATCGTGCCTGTTCCGACGGAAAAGTCGTAGGTGCCGAACGTTGCCGTGGGCAGCCAGGTGGGATTCTTCGTCTGGATGGCGTCAAGCAGTGGGGCGGAGTAGGACCAGTAGTCTTCGTACTTGAACGCGATGGGAATGCCGTTCATGATCAGCGCCGGCCTCAAGACCCCGTTCGCATCCTGGTAGGTGCCCTGGGTGACCGGCATGGGCAGGCTCGCCGTATTCTGCACCGTCGGCAGGATGAACAGGTTCGTGGTAGCTGCCGAGGCGGGAGAGGATATCGCAAGTCCCAAAGCTCCCAGCAGTGTGGCGATGCTCGTCAATTTCGCGTATTTCATGGTCTGGCCCCCCCGTTGTTGTCGCGCTTCGACTGAAAATGGCCTTGTCGACTATTGAGCAGGTTTTAGGTCAGAATGATCTGGATATTGTTTCAAAGGAAAAAGTTCACATTTTCCGCGTCAAGAAAAAGGGTTGATGTAAATAATTCCGACACGGTTTGGGAGGGTGCTCGGGTGGGCGCACGTGCGGCGCAAGTTCTTCGATGTGGTCAGGGCAGCCCCCAAGAGGGCGCCTCCCGGGCTGTCCGACGACGCGTTGCGCTTCATCGGGCTGCTGTACCGCATTGAACGTCGCCTGGCCGACGCCGATCGGGAGCTGCGCCTGCCCATCCGGCAGCGACACACCCGGCGCGTTCTGACGTGGTTCCAGCGCTGGCTTCAATATCATCTTCGACGCTTGTGCCCCGATCGCCCCCTGGCGAAGGGGTTTGCCCACGCGCCGTCGAACTGGACGGCATTCACCGTCTTTGCCGACAGCGGCATCCTCGCCGTGGGTGGCGTCGGAATGTGGCGCGGTGGCGGTAGGCTCGGCACGCCCGCTCGACCGTGCGCAGGCTCGTTTCGACACCCAGTTGCTTACTCAGTTGCTGACGGACCACGTCGCAGTCGCCTCGGTGCTGCAGGAAGCGCTCCCGCAGCCACGCTTCATGACCGCCCAGCACGCTGTCGCGCTGCGGCGGCCGGTAGGGGACCGGCCCGCCAGTTTCATCGGCCGCGTCATCTTCTCGTTGGCCGTCAGTCCCGGCCTGACGATGAGCCCTCTCATGGCCTCGGACGCCTGCGCCCCTTGCCCAGCAGACAAAGAATCACGAAGTCATCAGCGTGATTCACCACTTCCGCCTCTAGTCTCCTCGCACGTCCGTGCCGGAGCCGATAGGCGCTTGGGTGTCGGATTTTTTTACACGGCCCGCCTGGTGACGATGTCGTTTCACTCGAGATTCGTTTGAAAACGCAGGAAATACAGAAGTTTATGATTCTCGCTTGAGTGCTGGCATCGATCTTGCTGAATGAGAGCGCGGTGGCTGAAAAGGGGATGGGGCTAATCGTTCGATCCGCTGATGGCATGTCGCTGAATACCGGGCGAGTGCCGGAAGAGGATGGAGTTGGCCATCCATCGATTGAGATTCGCCCAGGCAACAATTGTCTTCGTGCTGGCAATAATCAGGAGATTGAAATGAAACTTATCAAAGCCTTGGCTGTAGCATCGGTGGCACTGACGTCGGCCGCTGCTAATGCAGAAGTGTTCCTTCAGAACTGGAAAATCGATGCCGACGGAGCGCTGGGGGCAGGCGCCGCAGCCAACGTCAGCGAATTCATGGATCTGATCGGCGCGAGCTACATCGAAACGACCCCGAATCCGACGTATCCGGCCTTCACGTTCAAGGACGCCGGCGCGTTCCGCGTCGCCGGTCTTGACGGAACCAAGGCGGCGCCTAGCTCGGCCGAGATTACCGCGGTATTCACCGGTACCGGATCCGGAACGCTGAATGGAGCGATCAACTTCAATACGACGTCGACGTTCGACATGTATTCGGACACGGCCTTCGATTTCGGCACCACCAATGGCACGTTCGGCGCGGACAACGGGACCAAGATCGGCACGTTCCAGCTCTCGTTCGGAACTGGCAACGTGGATCCGAGCGGTATCCCGAATGGCCAGCTCACCTTGAAGTTCCTCGCGACGAGTCTGCTGTCGGGCTACTTCTTCGACCAGAACGGAATCGATCTTTCCACCAAGGTGGCAGATGGGCTGCTGTTCGGCTTCGTGACGACCAATGCTTCGTTCACGGGCAACCCGACCACCGAGGTGGTGAGCGAGATCGCGGGCGAGCTGTACCAGAATGCCTTCGGCGCTCCCGCCAATACCAACACGCCTCCGGGCGATTTCTATGTGTCCAACAACGGTCAATACCGCTGGAGCGTGCCCGAGCCGGGCTCGCTGGCCCTCATCGGTGCCGGTCTGATGGGCGCATTCGGCATTCGTCGCCGTCGCACCGCATAAACCGAGTTTCACGGCTTCAAGGCAAAAAAACCCGCGAAAGCGGGTTTTTTTGTGTGGCAAGCAGCGCGCAATGGCAATTCCGAGGTGCTGCCGACGCCTATTGCATCTTCCTTGCCTGCAGGTAGTAATCCAGCACCCGTGGCAGAAATTCATCCGCCTTGGGCAGGACTTGGCCTCGTTCGGTGAGCCAGCGCAAATAGGCCTCGTTCCCGAAGGCCTGGGGATTGGCCAGATGGTCCATGTAGAGCGGTAACACCGAGAATTTGCGGTGTTCTCGTCCCGAGTTGAAGAGTGCCGCGAGACGTGGCAGCGCGGCGTACCAGGAGCGCGGGATGGTGAGGGGGATCGGGGTGCGGAGGCCGTGCTCGCGAAAGGTGGCGCGTATGATGGAACTCAGCCTGCGCAATGACATTGCCCGCTCCGGTCCGGCACAAAGCTGGAGGATGCGGCCCGCTGCTGCCTGAGTCTGGCTAGCCTCCACGATTGCCTTGGCAACCCGGTCCACGGGAATGATGTCCAGGCTCGCCGCGCCCAGATAGGGGTAAAGGCCGAAGGTATTGCGCCCCGACAGAATCTCGCAGATGTAATAGAAGATCTGGAAGTGGATGATGCGGCCGTCGCGCGAGTCACCGACCACCATGCTGGGCCGATGCACGGTGATGGGTAGTCCCTCGATTTCAATTGCGGTGCGGACGAG
>JAFEFM010000316.1 GCA_018240585.1 Pseudomonadota bacterium | reverse complement strand
TTCTTCTGCTCCTCGCCCTGCACGTTGGAGCTGCCCTGGCTGCCGAGCACGTCGGCGAGCGCGCCGTGCGCCACCGCGCGCGAGATCGCCTTGCAGGCCTGGGCGACCTGCAGGATCAGGGCGTTGAATTCCCCGGTGGCTTCCGGGTTGCGGCGGCGGTGCTCGATCAGGTATTCGGTGAGCGTGCTGCGGTCGAGGCTGAACATGGTGGTCTCCTCCGGATCGGCGCGGGATCAGGGTCTGTCGTTATTGGGCGCGGCTGGCGCTGTCGGCCTGGAAGTGGCGGCTGGCGCGCACGTCGGCTGCGGTGATCGTGGTGAGGGTTTCGGCATCGACCAGGCCGCCGGTCTCGAACAGGCGCAGGGCCTGGCGCAGGCGCATGCGGTCGAGCGCGTTGCGGATGCTGCGCGCATTGGCGAAGTGCGGCTGCGCCCGGCGCAGCACGACGTATTCGTCGAAGGCGGCGCGCGCGGCGTCGTCGAAGCGGTAGTTCCAGCCGGCGAGCATGCGCTGCGCGATCTCGGCGAGCTCGCCGTTGCTGTAGTCGGGGAAGTCCACATGGTGGGCGATGCGCGACTTCATGCCGGGGTTGGATTCGAAGAAGCGCTCCATGCGGTCGGCGTAGCCCGCGAGGATCACCACCAGGTCGTCGCGTTGGTTTTCCATCACCTGCAGCAGGATCTCGATTGCTTCCTGGCCGTAGTCCTTTTCGTTCTCCGGGCGATAGAGGTAGTAGGCCTCGTCGATGAAGAGCACACCGCCCATCGCGCGCTTGAGCACTTCCTTGGTCTTGGGCGCGGTGTGGCCGATGTACTGGCCGACGAGGTCGTCGCGCGTCACGGCGACGACGTGGCCGCGGCGGCAGTAGCCGAGGCGGTGCAGGATCTCGGCCATGCGCATGGCGACGGTCGTCTTGCCGGTGCCGGGGTTGCCGGTGAAGCTCATGTGCAGCGAAGGGTGTTCGGTGGCCAGGCCGAGGCGCTGGCGCACGCGGTCGACCAGCAGCAGGGCGGCGATCTCGCGCACACGGCGCTTGACCGGGGCGAGGCCGACGAGATCGCGCTCGAGCGCGTCGAGCACTTCGCCGATGCCGGCCTCACGAAACTCGGCGCCGAGGTCGATGGCCGTGGCGGGCGGGGCGATGGGGGCCTGCTCGGGGGCGTTCATGGTGGCGTCTCCTGTCGGTCTCGTTCGGTTGTGGTGCGGCGCTCCCTCCCCTTCAAGGGGAGGGTTGGGGTGGGGATGGGGTTGTGCGGGCGTCGAAGAGCCCCATCCCCCTCCTAACCTCCCCCTTGAAGGGGGAGGAACGCTCTACCACAGCGGGCAATTGCATAATTGGGCCGCGTAGCCAATACGGGCTGTTGACCGCGGCTCACGGCGCGTACCGCGCCCCCTCCGGATTCCTCCCCACCGCGTAGCTCTCCATCGTGTAGTGCAGGCTGCGGCCTTTCGATTCCTGGCGGACGAGGCGGAAGCCGGGCTCTGCCGTCGGGCGCTGCACGATGAAGGACATGCGCACCGTCTCCCAGCCTTTGGTCGAGTCGAAGGCGTTGATGCGGATGTAGTTCTCGGGGTTGGCTTCGCGGCAGGCCTTCAGCTCGCCCATCACGCCGGCGGGGTCGCGCAGGTCGAACATCGGCAAGCCCCACATGTTCCAGTAGGTGTTGCGCGGGTGCGGGTCGTCGGTGAATTCGAGGGACACGGCCCAGCCCTGCTCGAGGCAGTAGTTCACCTGGGCGGCGATCTGCGTGTCGGTGAGGTCGGGCAGGAAGGAAAAGCAGCCTTGGGTGATGCGCATGATGGTTTCTCCTCGGGGCTCGATGGCTCAGGCCACGCTGGCGGTGGGCACGAAGTCCGACGTGTCGGTGCTGGTGTAGTTGAAGGTGATGTCGCCCCAGGTGTCGAGCGCGGCGCGCAGCGGCTGGCACCACTTGGCGGCGTCGGCGAGGATCTGCGGGCCTTCGTTGGCGATGTCGCGGCCTTCGTTGCGGGCGAGCACCATGGCTTCGAGCGCGACGCGGTTGGCGGTGGCGCCCGCCTGGATGCCCATCGGGTGGCCGATGGTGCCGCCGCCGAACTGCAGCACCACTTCGTCGCCGAACAGGCCGAGCAACTGGTGCATCTGACCGGCGTGGATGCCGCCGGAGGCGACCGGCATCACGCGCTTGATGCTGGCCCAGTCCTGCTCGAAGAACAGGCCGCGGGTGAGGTCCTGCTTCGTCACCGTGTCGCGGCAGACGTTGTAGAAGCCCTGCACCGTCATCGGGTCGCCTTCGAGCTTGCCCACCGCGGTGCCGGCGTGCAGGTGGTCGACGCCGGCCAGGCGCAGCCACTTGGCGATCACGCGGAAGCTCACGCCATGGTTCTTCTGCCGCGTGTAGGTGCCGTGGCCGGCGCGGTGCATGTGCAGGATCATGTCGTTGTCGCGGCACCAGTTGCTGATCGACTGGATGGCGGTCCAGCCGATCACCAGGTCGATCATGACGATGCAGGAGCCGAGGTCGCGGGCGAATTCGGCGCGCTTGTACATCTCCTCCATGGTGCCGGCGGTGATGTTGAGGTAGTGGCCCTTGGATTCGCCGGTCTGGGCGGCGGCCTGGTTCACGCCTTCCATGCAGTACAGGAAGCGGTCGCGCCAGTGCATGAAGGGCTGCGAGTTGATGTTCTCGTCGTCCTTGGTGAAGTCCAGCCCGCCTCGCAGGGCTTCGTACACCACGCGGCCGTAGTTCTTGCCCGAGAGGCCGAGCTTGGGCTTCATCGTCGCGCCCAGCAGCGGGCGGCCGTATTTCTCCAGGCGCTCGCGCTCGACGACGATGCCGGTCGGCGGGCCGCGGAAGGTCTTCACGTAGGCCACCGGCAGGCGCATGTCTTCCAGACGAGCGGCCTTGAGCGGCTTGAAGCTGAACACGTTGCCGATGATCGACGCGGTGAGGTTGGCGATGGAGCCTTCCTCGAACAGGTCGAGGTCGTAGGCCACCCAGCAGAAGTACTGGCCTTCCTGGCCGGGGACCGGGTCGATGCGGTAGGCCTTGGCGCGATACTTGTCGCAGGCGGTCAGGCGGTCGGTCCACACCACCGTCCAGGTGGCGGTGGAGGATTCGCCCGCCACCGCGGCGGCGGCCTCGATCGGATCGACGCCTTCCTGCGGGGTGATGCGGAAAACTGCGAGCACGTCGGTGTCCTTCGGCTCGTAGTCGGCATCCCAGTAGCCC
>JAFEFM010000315.1 GCA_018240585.1 Pseudomonadota bacterium | reverse complement strand
GGCCGACCAGCACAGGTTCGGTCCCTTCCCGCCGCTCGCCGACAAGGCGCGAGAGATGGCCGCGAAGCGTGCCGAAGCTCTCAAGCAGAAGCAGGAGCAGCCTCCCGCGAGGTAAGAAGCCTGCCGACATCGGCGGACAGACGGGCTGTGGCAGTGCTGCCGCAGCCCGTCGCGTCGTTCGGCAAGTGCAGGGGAGGTTCCTGGGGGCGTGATCAAATCACGCGAACAGGCGGTCGCCGGGGAGTAGGCTCGACCGCGAAGTTATAATGGCGGAAAAGCAGGCAGAAGAAGCACAACGACGGGGGAGTTAGCCGTGCAGAATCTCATTGCCCATCCGCAGGGTATCTATGCGCTCGACTCGGGCTATGGCAGGCCGATGCTGGCCGCGATTCACATCATCGTGCACAAGGGGCATGCGGCCATTGTCGATACCGGCAGCAACGCCTCGGTGCCGCGCCTGCTGTCGGCGCTGGCGCATCTGGGCATCGCCCCCGAGGCGGTAGACTGGGTGCTGCTCACGCACATCCACCTCGACCACGCGGGCGCGGCCGGCAGCCTCATGTGTGCGCTGCCCAACGCCCGCCTCGTCGTGCATGAGCGGGGTGCCCGCCATATGGCCGATCCGGCGCGGCTGTGGGAAGGCACGGCGGCGGTGTACGGCGCGGACAAGGCGTTCGAGCTTTACGGACGGCTCGTCCCGGTCGAGGCCTCGCGCATCGTCGCTGCCGCCGATGGGCTGGAAATCGAGCTCGCCGGGCGCCGCCTGCGCATGCTCGACACGCCGGGCCATGCACGCCACCACATCTGCATCTGGGACGAGACCTCACGCTCCTTCTTCACCGGAGACACGTTCGGACTCTCGTACCGCGAGTTCGACGTCGATGGGCGCGCCTTCATCATTCCTACCACGACGCCCACCCAGTTCGATCCGGCGGCGATGCACGCATCGATCGACCGCATGCTGTCGTTCGAACCGCGCTCGATGTATCTCACCCATTTCAGCCGCGTCACCGAGGTCGAGCGCCTCGCGGGCGACCTCCATCGCCTGATCGACACGATGGTGGCGGTCGCCCGGGCCGCACGCGGCAATGGCGTCGCGCGCCACGTCGAGATCCTTGCCGGGCTGGAGCAGATCGTGCGCGAGGAGACGACGCGGCAGAGCTGGGCCTTGTCCGAGGATGACGCGCTGGAGCTGCTGCGCATGGACCTCGAGCTCAACGCCCAGGGATTGGGCGAGTGGCTCGACGCGCAGCGCGAACGCGCGGGCGGACTCGTCAGCGCGTAGACGGGGGCGCCGGTATGGCGCCGGGCTTCGCCTCGCCCGCGTCCGGCGCGTCGGTGGCATCAGCACCCAGCGCGGCCAGGCGCGCCGCCGCAATCGGGTCACCCTGGCGCGCCGCGACGCGATACCAGTGAGCCGCCAGCCGCTTGTCGTGCGGCAGGCCGTATCCCTTGTCATACATGTCGGCCACCAGGAACTGGGCGCCCGGTTCGCCGGCGCGAGCCGCAGCGAGGTACCACCTTGCCGCCTTCTCGTAGTCGGGCGCAGCGACGGGCGTGCCGACGAAATACATCGTGGCCAGGGCAATCTGGGCCTCGACGTGGCCTTGCTCGGCTGCCCGCCGGTACCACTCCTCGGCTGTGGTGAGGGACCGCGGTACGCCGTTGCCATGGTCGTAAAGCTGGGCGAGAACGTACTGAGCCTGGGGCAGCCCGGCGCCCGCCGCGCGCCGCAACCAGCCCCAGGCGGCGTCGTTCGCGACTTCCTGAGCCGGTGCCTCGCCCCGATACAGCATCATTGCGTAATTGAACTGGGCGAGCCGGTTGCCCGCGCGGGCTGCCCGCTCGAACAGCGCGCCGGCCTCCGCCATGCGGCCGTCTTCGTAGGCGGCAACGCCGGCCTGGGCGACATCGGCAGCAGGTGGCGCCGCGTGCGCGGGCGGTACCAGGAGCAGCAGCGCCGCACAGGTGATCGAGACGCACCGGCGTCTCATCGTCCTCGCGCGACCATCCTGCTCGCGGCTCGCTGGGGCCCTGCTGGCAGCACTGGCATTCTTCGTCATGATGGATTTCGGTTGAACCTTGCATGCAGCACGAGCGGCGGTTGCGAATTGGAGCGCGGCGGCGGGTACGAGTTCATCCCGTCATGGCTCGCTGCGGTAACATGCGCCGAACATGACCGGCGGGCACGTCGCAACGCCCGCCCACACGACGCGCAGGACACGATTCGCGATGACGACCCCGAACCACGTCGCTCCCTTTTCCGCTTCGCCCGAGCTGCCTGCAAGTTCGGCTCCCGATCCCGAGCGCCGTTTTGGCGGTCTCGACCGCCTGTACGGCGCCGGCACCGTTCACGCGCTCGCCAGTGCGCGCGCCTGCGTCGTCGGCATCGGTGGTGTCGGCTCCTGGGTTGCGGAAGCGCTGGCGCGCAGCGGCGTGGGCCGGATCGCGCTGGTCGATCTCGACCACGTTGCCGAATCCAACATCAACCGCCAGGCACAGGCGCTCGACAGTACCCTGGGCCAGGCCAAGGTGCTGGCCATGGCGGCGCGCATGCGGGACATCAATCCGGCATGCCGCATCGACACCGTCGACGATTTCCTGACGGCCGAGAACGCCGCCGGACTGCTCGAGGGCTTCGATGTGGTCGTCGACGCCATCGACAACGTGCGTGCCAAGGTGGCGATCGCCGCGGTGTGCCGTGAGCGCCGCGTTCCGCTGGTGATGGCCGGTGGTGCCGGCGGCAAGCTCGACCCCGGCCGCATTCGCGTCGACGACCTCGCGCGCACCCAGCAGGACCCGCTGCTGGCCAAGGTGCGCGCCCGGCTACGCAAGGAACATGGCTTTACGCGTGACCCGAAGCGCAAGTTCGGCATCGAGGCGGTCTATTCGACCGAGCCGCTGCGCTACCCGGCGCCCGCGGCCTGCGACGTGGGCGAGGCGCCGCATGCGGGCGCGGCGGCGCGCGGGCCGCAGGGCCTGGCCTGCGCAGGCTACGGCTCCAGCGTGGCGGTGACGGCCTGCGTGGGACTCTTCGCGGCGGCGAGGGCGATCGAACAACTGCTGCGCGCGCGTGGCGCAGCGTGAATCCAGGGGATGCGAAGTGGCGGACGAGATGACGGGCGCGGAATCGGCAGTGGTGTTGTTCGGACATGGGGCGCGGGATCCCGAGTGGGCGCGACCGATGCAGCGCATTCGTGCGGCGCTGGAGCAGCAGGGCGTCCGCGTGGAGCTCGCCTTTCTCGAGTTCATGACGCCGCCGTTGCCCGAGGCCGTCGCCCGGCTCGTGGCCGGCGGTGCGGACCGCGTCGCCGTCGTGCCCATCTTCCTGGCGCAGGGCGGGCATCTGAAGCGTGATCTGCCGCTGCTGGTCGAGGAGGTGCGCCACGCGCACCCGGGCTGCGCGATCACGCTTGCGCGCGCTGCCGGCGAGGCCGATGGCGTGGTCAGTGCCATGGCCGGCTACGCAAAGGATTGTGTAGACGAGATGCAAGCCGGCTGCGGCTGAGCGCCGGATGGCGCGCCACGGCGGAGTGGCGGTGACACGGCATTGACGTGGATCTTTATAAGAATATACTTATAAACATGAAGAACTTCATCACTCCCCTTTCCGCCGTCGTGTTGCTCGCCTCGGCGGCAAGCTTCGCCCGGGCCGAAGTGCCCGTCGTCCGCATCGAGGCGCAGTCGGTGATGCGCGCGCAGGCTGCCGAGGCCACGATCGAGGCAGTGCGGCAGTCCGTGCTTGCTGCGCAGGTCGCCGGCCGCGTCGTCGAACTCGCGGTGGACGCGGGCGATGCCGTGCGTCACGGCCAGGTGCTGATGCGCATCGATGCTGCGGAAGCGGCATCGGCGGTCGCGGGTGCCGATGCAGGGGTGGCGCGTGCCGAGGCCGATCTGATCAATGCGCGTGCAGAATACGAGCGCGCGCGCAGCCTGGTCGAGCGCAAGTTCATCAGTCAGTCGGGGCTGGATCAGGCTCGCACCCGTTACCAGGCGGCAGAGGCGCAGGTGCGCGCAGCGCGCGCGAGCCGCGGCCAGGCCGCAACGGTGCAGGGTTACACGGCCATCGTGTCGCCGCTGGATGGCCTCGTCGCGGCGCGCCACATCGAGCGCGGCGAGATGGCCCAGCCCGGGCGCATCCTGCTCACCGTGTACGACCCGACGGCGATGCGCGCGCTGGTGGATCTGCCGGAGCAGCGCATAGCCGAACTCGGCGGTGCGGCCGCGCTGCGCGCGCGCGTCGAACTGCCCGACAGCGGGCGTTCCTTCGATGCAGCAGGGGTGACGGTGCTGCCCGCCGCCGACGAGCGCACGCACACGGTGCGGGTGCGCGTCGATCTGCCGGCGGGCACCCGCGGCGTGCTGCCGGGCAGTTTTGCCCGTGTCCAGTTCTATTCGGCAGACCAGGCGACCCGGCTGCAGCCGGTGATGGTGCCGGCCGCCGCGGTGCTGCGGCGAGGAGAGCTGACGGCGGTCTATGTCGCCGACGGCAAGGGCGGATTCTCGCTGCGGCAGGTCCGCATCGGCCAGCCGATGGGCCCGCGGGGTGAAGTGGAAGTGCTCGCCGGCCTCGCCGGCGGTGAATCGGTGGCGCTCGACCCGGTGCAGGCGGGGATCGCCGCGCAGGCGGCCAAGCCTGCTGCCGCGCGCTGAGGACGGAGCCCGACCATGGCAGACGGACTCGGCATCGCGGGCCGCATCGCGGCCGCCTTCCAGCGCAATGCGCTGACGCCGCTGATCGCACTGGTGCTGTTGCTGGCCGGTGTGTTCGCGACCCTGATCACCCCCAAGGAAGAAGAGCCGCAAATCGACGTCACCATGGCCAACGTGCTGGTGCCTTTCCCGGGCGCTTCCGCACGCGATGTCGATGCGCTGGTGGCGCGGCCGGCCGAACAGGTGCTGTCGCGCATGGCCGGTGTCGATCATGTCTACACCGTGTCGCGGCCGGGCATGGCGGTGATCACCGTGCAGTTCAAGGTGGGCGTGCCCAACCAGACGGCGCTGGTGCGGCTCTATGACACGGTGCATTCCAATTCCGACTGGCTGTCGCCGCAACTGGGCGTAGGCACGCCGCTGATCAAGCCCAAGGGCATCGATGACGTGCCCATCATCAGCTTCACGCTGTGGACGCCGGATCCGACGCGCGCGGGTTTCGATCTGCAGCGCGTGGCGCGCGCGACCGAGACCGAGCTCAAGCGCATCGCCGGTACGCGTGATGTCACCACCATCGGCGGGCCGGGCCACGTCATCCGTGTGCAGATGGACACCGAACGCATGAACGCGCACGGCGTCACCGCACAGGATCTGCGCGCCGCGCTGCAACTCGCCAATTCGTCGCAGCCGGCGGGCAACCTGGTTGCCGGCAACCGTGACGTGCTGGTGCAGACCGGGACCTATCTCGAGTCGGCCGAGGACGTGCGCCGCCTGGTGGTCGGCGTGCAGGATGCGAAGCCGGTTTACCTGCGCGATGTTGCGCAGGTCGAGGATGGTCCCGACCAGCCGTCGCGATACGTCTGGTTCGGCACGGGCGCCGCGGCGCCCGAAGCGGTCGCTCAGGCTGCTGGCGGGCAGACACTATTTCCCGCGGTGACGCTGGCGATCTCGAAGAAGCCCGGCGCCAATGCGTCGGATGTCGCGCAGGCGGCCATCGCGCGCATGGACGCACTGCACGGCAGCCTCATCCCCGAGGGCGTCGAGGTCGCGGTGACCCGCGACTACGGCAAGACGGCCAACGACAAGGCGAGCAAGCTCATCGGCAAGCTCGTCTTTGCCACCGCCGCGGTGGTGGCGCTGGTGTTCTTCGCCCTGGGCCGGCGCGAGGCGGTGATCGTCGGCATCGCCGTGTCGCTGACGCTCGCCGCGACGCTGTTCGCGTCCTGGGCGTGGGGCTTCACGCTGAACCGGGTGAGCCTGTTCGCGCTGATCTTCTCCATCGGCATCCTGGTGGATGACGCCATCGTGGTGGTGGAGAACATCCATCGCTGGCACACGCTCGAGCCCGACACCCCGCTGTGGAGGCTGATTCCGCGTGCGGTCGACGAAGTGGGCGGCCCGACCATCCTCGCCACCTTCACCGTCATTGCGGCGCTGCTGCCGATGGCCTTCGTGACCGGCCTGATGGGGCCTTACATGAGCCCCATCCCGATCAACGCCTCGATGGGCATGTTCATTTCGCTGGCGGTCGCGTTCGTCGTCACGCCGTGGCTGGCGCAGAAGCTGCTCAAGTCGGTTGACGCCCATCACCACGAGGGCGAGGACAAGCTCACCCGCCGGCTCGACGGCCTGTTCCGCCGCGTCATGGCGCCGATGCTCGACGCGCAGACCGGCGGCCGCGCGCGGCTGAGGCTCTGGCTCGCGGTGCTGGCGCTGATCGTCGTCTCGGTGGCACTGCCGGTGGTGCAGCTCGTCGTCATGAAGATGCTGCCCTTCGACAACAAGAGCGAGTTCCAGGTGGTGCTCGACATGCCGGTGGGCACGCCGGTGGAGGAAACCTCGCGCGTGCTCAACGAGATCGGCACCTACCTCGCGACCGTGCCCGAGGTCACCGACTGGCAGTCCTATGCCGGCACCGCGGCGCCGATCAACTTCAATGGCCTGGTGCGGCAGTACTACCTGCGCACCAACCCCGAGATGGGGGATGTTCAGGTGAACCTGGTCGACAAGCACGCGCGCCATCGCAAGAGCCACGAGATCGCGGTGTCGGTGCGCGAGGCGGTGACCGAGATCGCCCGGCGCAGCGGCGGCAATGCCAAGGTGGTCGAAGTGCCGCCGGGGCCGCCGGTGCTGTCGCCCATCGTCGCCGAGATCTACGGTCCCGACTACGACGGGCAGGTGGCCGTGGCGAAGAAGGTGCGCGCGGCATTCGAAGGCACCGCCGACATCGTCGGCGTCGACGACACGGTCGACGAAGCGGCGCCCAAGCTTGTGCTGCGCGTGGATCAGGCCAAGGCGGCGCGCATGGGCGTGGCGCAGGCCGACATCGTCGAGGTGGTGCGGCTCGGCCTGTCGGGTGAGGACGTCACGCCCCTGCATGGCGGCGACAACAAGTACGAGATTCCGGTGCGCATCCAGTTGCCCTCGGTGCGCCAGTCCGACGTGGCCAATCTGCTGGCGATGAAGGTGCGGGCCCGCGATGGCAGGCTGATCCCGATCTCCGAGCTGGTCCAGGTAAGCGAGACGACGCGCGAACAGGTGCTGTACCGCAAGGACCTGCTGCCGGTCGTGTATGTGACCGGCGACATGGGTGGCAAGCTCGACTCGCCCCTCTACGGCATGTTCGACATCCGCAGCAAGCTCAGGGACATGGCGCTGGAAGGCGCACCGGGCCTGGGCGGCACGCTGGGCGAGTGGTTCATCCGCCAGCCCGCCGACGCCTATGGCGGCTACCAGCTCAAATGGGACGGCGAGTGGCAGATCACCTATGAAACCTTCCGCGACATGGGCGCAGCCTACGCGGTGGGCCTGGTGCTGATCTACCTGCTGGTGGTCGCGCAGTTCCGCAGCTACCTGGCCCCGCTCATCATCATGGCGCCCATCCCGCTCACCATCATCGGCGTGATGCCTGGCCATGCGCTGCTGGGCGCGCAGTTCACCGCCACGTCGATGATCGGCATGATCGCGCTGGCCGGCATCATCGTGCGCAACTCCATCCTGCTCGTCGATTTCGTGAACCAGCAGGTGCGAGGCGAGGATGGCAAGCCGGGCGCGGACTTCGGCGAGGCGGTGATCCGCGCGGCGGCGGTGCGCGCCAAGCCTATCGGCCTCACCGCGCTGGCGGCGATGATAGGCGCGCTCTTCATCCTCGACGACCCGATCTTCAACGGGCTGGCGATCAGCCTGATCTTCGGCATCTTCATCTCGACGCTGCTGACCCTGGTCGTGATCCCGGTGCTCTACTACGCGGCGATGCGCGCGCGCCTCGACCGCATCAAGGAGGCAATCTGATGACACTCAACGTCAATAAACTCGTACGCATCTTCGCCGGCGCCTTCGTGCTGATCTCGCTCGCGCTGGGCGTGGAAGGCTCGCCGCTGTTCGTGAACAAGAACTTCCTGTGGTTCACCGTGTTCGTCGGCGCCAACCTGTTCCAGAGCGGCTTCAGCGGGCTCTGTCCGCTGGAGAACATCCTGCGCAAGTTCGGCGTGAAGGATTGAGTCGAAGGCGCGAGGAGGGTGCCGCTGCAGGCGGGATACAATGCGGCGCCTTCATTCCCGCTTTCAACCAGCATGCACAACAGAACCGGCCATGACGACCGACGCCTGGACCGCCGCATCCCGATCGGTTGTCCGGCGCTGATCCATCTCGCAGCAGGAAGCCACGTGACGGCGAAGTGCATGGAAATCGGCGTCGGCGGCATGAGCTTGCATGCCGCCTATGTGCCCGCGGCGGACGAGGTGCTCGACGTGGAGGTGGCCGGGCCGGAGGGCGGGGTGCGCCAGCCGCCCTTGCGCGTGCGCCTGCAGGTGAGGCGCTGCAACGCGCTAGGCGCCGGCCTGTACGAGATTGGCGGCGCCATCGTGCGCGTCGTCGGCTGAGCGCGCCAGCGCCGATTCACGCGCCGCTGCGGCGGAACAGCATCCACAGCGCGAACACCGTCACCCCGGCGAAGCACAGCAGCGACCAGTTGGCCAGTGACAGGCCGAGAAAGGTCCAGTCGATCGCCGAGCAGTCGCCCGCGCCGCGGAAGATCATCGGCAGCGACTTGTTCAACGGAAAGCTTTCCAGCATGTATTCCAGCCCGGGGCCGCATTCGGGAAACTCCGGCGGGTTGCGCTGCATCCAGCTCTGGCGCGCCGCCACGCTGCCGCCGGCCACCGCTGCGGCGCCGATGAGCAGGGCATAGATGCGCGCACCCGTCACGCCGGGGCCGTGCAGCGCGGCGATCAGCGCAATCAGGGCGACGAGGACGAAGGCGTAGCGCTGCATGATGCACATCGGGCAGGGTTGCAGTCCGACGACATGCTGCAGGAACAACCCGCCGCCGAGCAGGCCGATGCAGACGACGAACAGCGCGAAGAACAGGATACGGGCGGGCAGGCGCAGGACTTGCGAGAGCAGTGACATCGGAGCGGTGATCGGTTCTTGACGGGAAGGGCGATTGCGGCTGGCGTCCAGGGACGCAGGCGCCACATTGTAGGCGATGTCGAACCGCAGCCCGGATTGTATTGCGGAGCCATGATGCTTTCGGCGACGCGCCATGGTGTCGGCCTTTGACCGCTGACCCGGTGACGGGATCGCAAGTTCCTCCTTCAGATGCGCGCCTGCCGTGCCCCATCGCCGGCCATGGCCACCTGCAGCATGTCGATGAAGGCGCGCGTCTTGGCGGGCATCAGGCGGCGTCCGGGAAACACCGCCCAGGCGGTGTGCGAGGGCAGGCACCAGTCTGGCAGAACCCGACGCAGCTCGCCCCGGCGCACGCGCGGACTGGCGGCGAATTCGGGTACTGCGGCGATCCCCGCGCCGGCACGCGCGAGGCGGATCAGCAGTTCCGGCGAGTTCGCCGTCGCGCGCCCCGGAGGCACGCCTTCCCAGCGTTGTGTGCCGCACTCCAGTATCCACGGGATGGGATCGCCGTTGCGCCCGAGCAGTCGCAGGGCCTGGTGTTCGCCGAGATCCTCGGGGGCGGCAGGCTCGCCGTGCTCGGCAAGATAGGAGGGCGCCGCATACAGTCCGTGCGGAAAGACGGCGATCTTGCGCGCCGCGAGCAGCGCATCGTCGGGCAGGGCTCCCATGCGCAATGCGACATCGAAGTTTTCTCCGACCAGGTCGACCCGGCGTGGGGACAGGTCCAGCTCCAGCGACACCTCAGGGTGCATCGCGACGAAGGCAGCGAGCATGTCGGTGAGCAACAGGTTGGCGAAATCGCTCGGCATCGACACCCGCAACCGGCCGCTGGGGCGCGCCTGGCGATGCTCGGCCAGCGCCTGCACCGCGTCCACTTCGGACGCCACCTGGCGCGCATGCTCGAGCAGATGCTGGCCGAACTCGGTGAGCGTCAGGCGGCGCGTGGTGCGCAGCATGAGGCGTTCACCCAGGCGCTCCTCCAGCAGCGCGATGCGGCGCGACACCGTCGACTTCGGCAGGCCGAGCCGATCGGCGGCGCGGCTGAAGCTGCCCGCGTCGGCAACGCGGGCGAAGATCAGCAAGTCGTTGGGATCGAACTGTTCCATATTCGGGATAATGTAATCCGATTGGCGGGCTTATGTGGAGAAGCCGGGAAGATTAAAGTCCATTCCACACCAACCTGATTCACCACAGAGGTCCCTCATGAACATCCTGCAGATCAATTCCAGTGCCCGCCGCGAAGGCGCCAATTCCACCCGCGTTGCCAGTGAAGTCTCCGCCCGCGTGGTCGCAGCCAATCCCGCGGCGAAGCTGTCGGTACGCGACCTTGCCGCCGAACCGGTGCCGGTGCTCGACGAGGCGGCGCTGGGCGCGCTGTTTACCCCGGCCGACCAGCGCACGCCGGAACAGGCGGCGCGCGTCGCCTTGTACGACGCACTGATCGCCGAGGTGCAGGCGGCCGACGTGCTGGTGCTGGGCGTGCCCATGTACAACTTCACCGTGACGGCGCAGTTCAAGAACTGGATCGACGCCATTGCCCGTGCCGGCGTGACCTTCCGCTATACGGAGAATGGCCCCGAGGGGCTGCTCAAGGGCAAGAAGGTCTATGTCGCTCTCGCGCGCGGCGGCATGTACCGTGGCACCGAACTCGACACCCAGGTGCCCTACCTCAAGGCGGTGCTCGGTTTCCTCGGCATGACCGACCTGCATTTCATCTACGCCGAAGGGCTCAACATGGGGCCGGAAGCGGCGCAGAAGGGTTTCGCGCAGGCAGCCGCCGATCTCGAGGCCGCGCTCGCCTGAGCGTGTCATACACGGGGCGCGACCGGCGCCCCATGACGGATTTCCCGCAGGAGGGATCATGACAATGCAAACCGCACTTCGCATCGAACAGGTCGAGCAGCCGCGTCGCGTCGAGCGCCTGGTCGCCGGCAAGCCGACGTCGGACGGCGCCGGTGTCAAGCTCACCCGCGTGCTGACGCAGCCGCTGCAGCGCCGGCTGGATCCCTTCCTGATGCTGGACGCCTTCGGCAGCGATCGCCCCGACGACTACATCGCCGGCTTTCCCGATCACCCGCATCGCGGCTTCGAGACCATCACCTACATGATCGCCGGCCGCATGCTGCACCGCGACAGCGCCGGCCACGAGGGCCTGCTCGAGAACGGTGGTGTGCAGTGGATGACCGCCGGCCGCGGCGTCATCCATTCGGAGATTCCGCAGCAGGAAGAAGGCGTCATGGAAGGCTTCCAGCTCTGGCTGAACCTGCCGGGGCGCGACAAGATGTGCGCCCCCTGGTACCGCGACTTCGCCAACGCCGAGCTGCCGCGCATCACCACCGCGGCTGGCGCCGACGTTACCGTGATCGCTGGCGAAAGCCACGGCGTGGCCGGCGCGGTGACGCGCGAGGCGACTGCCCCCTTGTACCTGGACATCCACCTGCCGGCCGGCCGCCGCTTCGCGCAGGCCCTGCCGGCGGCGCACAACGCCTTCGTCTATGTGTATCGCGGCGCGGTGAAGCTGGGCGACGACGCGGTGCCGGTGCAGCGCATGGCCATTCTCGCCAATGACGCGCAGTCCGACGGGGTGGTGATCGAGGCGGCCGAGGACGCGAGGCTGCTGCTGATCGCCGGCCGGCCGCTCAACGAGCCGATCGCGCAGTACGGCCCCTTCGTCATGAACACCGAGCAGGAGATCTACCAGGCGCTGAGCGATTTCCGCGAGGGCCGTCTGGCGGCCTGAGCCCGCTCCTACACGTCGGACTTTGCGAGATCGACCAGGGCCGCGACCTGGGCGCGGATCGGCTCCGGCACCGGCTGATCGCCTGCCAGCATGGCGCGGATGATCGCGGCGTTCTCCGCCACCGACGGCGTGTC
>JAFEFM010000314.1 GCA_018240585.1 Pseudomonadota bacterium | reverse complement strand
CCGCAATGCGAGGCGGGTGTAGAACTCATCGACGTAGAACCCGGCGTAACTCCAGCGCCGCCATGCGGCCAGCGCCTGCGGACGCAGTTGCAGCGTGAGCAGGAACAGGTACATCGCGGCCATGCCGGCCAGGGTGACGATGCCCGCCAGGTCGTCGGGCGCGTCATGCACGCCGAACGGCAGGGCGTGTGCCAGCGCTGCCGCCGCCGCGAGACCGGTGACCATGGCGAGGCCGGCGATCACGCCCGATGCGGCCATCCGCAGCGTGCCTGCCTGCGGCAGCGCCAGCCACAGCAGGGGCGCCCAGGCCAGCGCCAGCAAGCCGCTCCACCACCAGGGCCAGGTCTCGCCCATGACGATGGACTGGACCAGGGCGATGCACGCGAACGCGAGCACAGGCGCGGCCATCAGGCTGGCCGGCGAGGGGCTGGCCGGCGAATTCGCGGCGCTGCCGCGCATCATCTGCAGCTTGCTGTGTTGCACTACCGTCGAGGCCGCGAGGAAGGTGTGCGCCTTGTACAGCGAATGGCCGATCAGGTGCAGCGCGGCCAGGGTGTACAGCCCCAGCGCGCATTCGAGGGCCATGAAGCCCATCTGCGCCACGGTGGACCACGCCAGCCGCACCTTGATGCTGACTCGCGTCAACATCACCTGACCGGCCAGCAGCGCGGTTGCCAGGCCGAAGGCCATGAGCAGCCAGCGCGCCGCACCCGCCGCCTCGAGCAGGGGGGCGAAACGGATCAGCACGTAGCCGCCGAGGTTGACCACGCCGGCGTGCAGCAGAGCGGAAACCGGGGTCGGCGCTTCCATCACCTGGATCAGCCAGCCATGCGCGGGGAACAGCGCGGTGCGCAGGATCACCGCGAGGACGAGGCACAGCGCGCTGAGCTGCAGCGGGACGGTGGCACCCATCTGGGCGAGGTGCTGCCACAGATCGGAAAGCGTGCCGCTGCCTACTTCCCGCCACGCCAGGGCGGCGGCGACCAGCAGAAAGGCGTCCGCCAGCCGGTCGGCAAGGCGCTTCTTGTGCGCGGCGAGCAGGGCGAACGGGCGATCCGCATAGAAGCACAGCAGGTGCCGCAGGGCCGCGCCTATCATCGCCCAGGCGGCGATCAGCACCAGCCAGTGGTTGGCGAGCAGCAGCAGATGAACCGACGCGAGCACCCCGGCGAAGGCGGCGACATAGCGCGCCTGCCCGCGCTCGCCCTGCAGGTAGCGCGACGAGAAGCCGGCGATCACCGTCCCCAGCAGTTGCACCAGCGCCGCCATCCATGCGCCGAGGGTGGTGACCGCCAGCCACGCCGAGTGCGGCGAAGAACCCGTCGCCGGGGCGAAGGCCAGCCATGCCAGCGTCGCAAGCGCACACAGGAGCGCAGCCCACGACAGCAGGCCGAACCGCTTCCACCGCAGGTCGGCGCCGGAGCGGCCGGCCAGGGAGAACAGCAGGGCGGAGGACATCAGGGCGACCGGCATCAGCGCGCCGGCCAGAGGCAGGAAGGTCGGGAGTTCCATGACGGGACCTTTGGAATTAAGAGCCTTTATGTTGCTTGCCCGGAGATGTTCTGTAAAATTCATTGAATCGAACGATTGAATATATAAAACAGAACGATGAACCTCGAGCAGCTCAACTTCCATCACCTGTTCTATTTCTGGCGCGTCGCCAGGACGGGGCACATGACGCGCGCCGCGCAGGAACTGCACACCTCGCAGTCCGCGCTGTCGGCCCAGATCAAGCAGCTCGAGGAGCGCCTCGGCGAGGCGCTGTTCGAGCGCGACGGGCGACGGCTGGTGATGACCGAGACCGGCCAACTGGTGTTCTCCTACTCGGAGAACATCTTCGGCCTCAGCCAGGAAATGCTCGGACGCCTGGACGGGCGCAGCGAAGGCATGGTCCGGGTGCGGGTGGGCAGCGTCGCCACGCTGTCGCGCAACTACCAGGAAAACTGGATCCGCCCGCTGCTGATGGATGCCAACGTGACGCTGACGCTGGAATCCGGCCAGCTCGAAGGCCTGCTGGAGCGGCTGGTGCAGCACAAGCTCGACGTCGTGCTGGCCAACGAGCCGGTGCCGTCCGACCAGGACCGCCCGCTGCTCAGCCGCTTCCTCGGCAGCCAGGCGATCTCGCTGGTCGGCCCTGCGGACATCTGGAAAGGCCGCACGCTGAGGATTCCCGAGGATCTCGACGGGGTGGACATCGCGCTGCCCGGGCCGCGCAACGTGCTGCGCCCCCAGTTCGATGCCATCTGCATCGCCGCCGGCGTGAAGCCGCGGCTGCGCGCCGAAGTCGACGACATGGCGATGCTGCGCCTGATCGCGCGCGACAGCGGCTGGCTGACGGTGCTGCCGGAGGTCGTGGTGCAGGACGAGTTGCGCACCGGCAGCCTCGTCAGGGTCGGCCAGTCCGTCCAGTTGCAGGAGCGCTTTTACGCCATCACCACGCCGCACCGCCACCGGGTCGAGCGGCTGGAGCGCCTTCTGGCCGGTTCGTCCGAAGCAGCCCGCTAGGCGCTCGCCGCCGATTGCAGCAAACCGCGCTGGTGTAGCTCCGCGACGGACCATCCCCGCCCGGCGAGCAGCATGCGCGTGCCGAGCGCGTCGCGGGTTGCGGCGGGGATGTCGCCGCCGAGGTCGTGCATGCGGCGGGCGCGAAGCGCGACCCAGCGCAGCGGATGGCGGCGGGCCAGCGCGTGCCACAGGGCATGCGCGCCGTCCGACTGCCGCGCGCCGCTGACCAGGCACCAGCCGCGGCCCAGCGCCCACTCGTACACCGCGCTGGCGATGCCGCGGCCCTGGTACGCGGGGGCGTACTTGGAGTGTGGCGAGCGCACGTGGCGGTCGGTGCGGCGGTCGACTTCCACCAGGCGGTTGAACACGGTGTAGCCGGCGAGGCGGTGGCACGCCATGTCTTCGACATAGACGTAGTGCTCGCCGTCGGCCTCGCGGTGGTGGAAGGCCAGCCCGGGGCGCAGCGCCGGCAGCAGGCTGCAGGCGTGCAGCGCGTCGCCCGGGGTGCGGAGCCGGCGATGGAGGGCGTCGAGTTCGGCCTCGATGTCCTCTTCAGGGCGATCGACGTCGATGCGCAGTTCCAGGCGCGCGGGCTGCACCAGAGCGCGGATGCGCCTGGTGAGCGCGGTGCGCAGCAGATCCAGGGGCGGCGGCTCGGGAAGGGGCAGGGCGAAGGCGGCGCGGGGGCGGAGCGCGAGTGCGGTCATGGCGGCTTCCTCCGTCAGCAGGCCGCGGGGCCGGCCCACCAGCCGCTCATCAGCCCATCGGGCGGTGCGGCGGCGCTGACGCGGGCGCTGTTCTCCCAGGCTTCCATCGGCACGGCGAGGCCGGCGAACACGCCGTAGCCGTTGCCCGCGCGGATGGCGTCGCCGGCGGTGAGGCTCTCGCCGGCGCGGATGGCGCCTGCCGCCGCGATCGAGGTGCCGGCCTTGATGCCCCAGTCCGCCTCGAGATGCAGCCCGACATCGATGGCGCCGGCGGCAAGGATGCCCTGCCTGGCGTGCAGGCTGTTCGCGACCTGGATGTCGCCGCCCGCCTGCAGGCTCTTGCCGCAGCGCATGCCGTCGTCCGCCCGCACATCGAGCCCGACGAAGGCATTGCCGGCGACGCGCAGCGGGCCGGCGCAATGCAGTTCCCAGCCGACGCGCAGCTCGCCGTCGCAGCGCAGCTCGCCCGCGCAATCCACGCCCCAGCCGGCGCGCAGGTCGCCGCCGACCCACAGCCTGCCTTCGGCACGCACGCCGCCGTCCACCCGCAGATCGCCACCGATCCTCAGCTCGCCGCCCGCGCGCACGCCAGCGCCGGCGTGCAGCGAACGGCCGACGCGCACGATGCCGTCGACATCCACGCCGCCGCGCACTTCCAGCGTGCCGGCGAACACGACCGCATCGGCCTCGATGGTGTCGACCACCCGCCGCTCGTCGGTGGGGCCGAACTGTTCGAGCAGCCAGCAGGCATCGCCCACGCGGCCCGCCGCCACCATGGCGTCGAGCATGTCCTGGTAGTTGCCGCCTTCGCCGAACTGGCGGACGAACCAGCGGAATCCATCGGTGCAGGGCCGCTTCGCCCTGACGAAACTTCTTGTGAGAACCATTGCATCACCCTCGTGCTTCGCATCGCCGCGCATGCAGTGCGGCGCCTGTGATGCAGCCTTGGGGGGAATGCCTTGGGACGCTCGCGCCGGCTGGACCGGTGCCTTGCCGCCGTAGCGGTTGATGAGCGGGCGTCTGGACGGGGCCCCGCGCGGCTGCACATTGATCGGGAGGCGCGACGCGCGCGTCCCGGGCAAGGTGCCGTGCGGGGGTGGAGCCTCAGCTCCGGTGGTGGCCCCGCACGGCCTGGGAAAGCACGGCGGGAGACCCTGTGACCTTGAACGCGAGCTGGGTCGCGAGATCGCGCAGCGGCGAGATCATGCAGCGCGCACGCACGCAGCCACCCTCACGCACGGGGGCGCGGAGGCTGGCGAAGCGGCGGCGGGCGGGCATGGGCATGCGGCGATCGAATCGGTGGCTGAGGCCGTATTGTAGACCAGGATGCTGGCGAAGCGGCTGCCGCCGGCCTTGTTGCAGGTGCTGATGGCCGGCGAGTGGTCACTCACTGTGCGCCTGCCCGGCATCGAACACTTGATAGCGGTTCTTGCCGCTTTGCTTGGCCTGGTACATGGCCTGGTCGGCCTGGCGCGTCAGTTGGTCGGCGTCGATCTCTTCGGCCTGCGGGTAGAAGCTGACACCGATGCTGGCGGAAACCTGCAACTCGAGCTCGTCCACCCTTACCGGCTTTGCGGCGGCGTCGAGCATGCGATGCAGGATGGGGGTGCTGCTGTCGATATCGGGCAAATCCATCAGCACGGCGACAAACTCGTCGCCGCCGATGCGCGCCAGCGTGTCGCCTTCGCGCAAGGCTTCGCTCATGCGCTTGGCCAGCGCGATCAACAAGCGGTCTCCGAGCTCGTGGCCGTGGGTGTCATTGACCGCCTTGAAGCCGTCCAGGTCCAGATAGACCACGGCGACGCGCTGCCCGCGCCGGGAGGCCTGGCGCATCGCCTGCTTCAAACGGTCGGCCAGCAGCAGCCGGTTGGGCAGTCCGGTAAGGGCGTCGAAATGCGCCATGCGTTCGAGTTGGGCCTGTTGTTCCTTGAGCCTCGAAATGTCGAAAAACAGCGCGATGTAATTCTGGATCTCGCCCCGATCGTCATACACCGCGCTGATGGTGAGCTGCTCGGCATAGATCCGGCCGTCCTTGTGCCGGTTCCATATTTCGCCGTCCCAGTGGCCCTTGGCCCGCAAGTCATGCCATAGCGTCGCGTAGAAATCCGTGTCCTGCCGGTTGGACTTGAGGATGCGTGGATTCCTGCCCAGTGCGTCCTCGCGCGTGTAGCCGGTGATGTCGGTGAACGCCTGGTTGACCTCGACGATACGGGCTTCCCGATCGGTGATGACGATGCCTTCGCGTGCGTGGGTGAAGACATTGGCGGCGAGGCGCAGCCTTTCTTCCGTCCGCATGCGCTCGGTGATGTCCAGCACCGCACCGACAAGGCCGCCGATGCGGCCATCCCGCGCCATGAACGAGGCTTTGTGGAAGATCACATCGCGATGTTCGCCGCTGGGCTTCGTGATCACCCATTCGTAGGTCTGGGTGCCGGCGCGAGCAAAAAGCTCGGCATCCTGCGCGCGATAGACGCTGGAAATGTGTGCCGGAGCCATGTCGGCTGCCGTCTTGCCGATGATGGCTTCGCGCGGCATCTCGAGCAGTTCTTCGAACTTGCGATTGCAGCCGAGATAACGGCCGTCGGCATCCTTGAAGAAAACAGGCAATGGCAAGGTATCGAGCAGGGTGCGAAGGAAGGTTTCGCTTTCGGTGATCGTGGCGACCGCTGCCATCAACTG
>JAFEFM010000313.1 GCA_018240585.1 Pseudomonadota bacterium | reverse complement strand
GCGCTGCAGGCGTACGAGTACATCCACGCGTATGAGGCGCTCAACCTGCGGCTCGATAGCGGCATCTACGGCTCCACCTTCTACCTGCTCACCGGCTTCCACGGCATGCACGTCACGGTGGGCGCCATCATGCTCACGGTGATGCTGTTCCGCACCTTTGCCGGCCATTTCAGCCCGGAGCACCACTTCGGCTTCGAGGCCGCGGCGTGGTACTGGCACTTCGTCGATGTCGTGTGGCTGCTGCTCTTCGTCGTCGTCTATTGGCTGTGAAGGCCGTCAGAGCCTGCCGTCGATGAGCCCCGTCGCAAATCCCGCCATCAGCAGCGCGAACAGCGTCAGCGACAGGCCGACGCGGATCGCCAGCGCGCGCGCCACGCGCGTGCCGCCCTGTCCGCGGTCGCGCAGCAGGAACAGCAGCGCCGACCCCAGACTGGACACGATCAGGATGAGAAACAGGATGACGATGATACGCATGGCCGGGCTCCGGGCGGTGTCGCGCCAGTGTAATGCGCGGGCGGAGCGAGGCCAATGAACCTGCAGGCCACTGGCCGTTCCACCCATCGCGTGAGTCGCCGTGCGCCGCCCTCGCCGCCCGGCACGCCGCGTGAGGGACGGTACGCGGGGCACTTGACCGGCGCGCTGCGCACAGCGGTGCCCCTGGTGGCTGGCCTGCTGATTGTTGCGCTGACGGTGTCGCTGGGCAACTGGCAGACGCGCAGGGCGCAGGAAAAGGCTGACCTGCAGCAACGCTTCAACCTGCTGGCGCGCGGCGGTCTCGTCGCAGCACGCGCCAGCGACCTGCCAGTCCCAGGGCAGCCGCTGCGTCTCGAAGGCGAGTGGCTGGCGCAGCACGGCGTCCTCCTCGACAACCGCACCCAGGGCGGGCGTGCCGGCTACCACGTGCTGACGCCGCTGCGCCTTGCCGACGGCTCGGGCACCGTGCTGGTCAACCGCGGCTGGGTGGCGGCCGAAGCCGACCGCAGCCGCTTGCCGGCCATCCTCACGCCGCCCGGGCCGCAGACCGTCGAAGGCCGCATGCGCCCGTTCGAGGCCAGACCCTTCTCCCTGGGTGCCGACGTGGCGGACGGCCGCCGCTGGCAGCACCTCGATGTTGACCGTTATCGCCGACTGCTCGGTGATGCGGCGGGCGCGCAACTGGCCGGCTGGATGGTGCAGCAGACGTCTGGCGCTGTGGACGGCCTGTCGCGGGACTGGCCGGAACCTTTCGTGGGCGCCGATCGCCACCGTGGCTATGCGCTGCAGTGGTACGCCCTTGCCGGCCTATTTGCGGCGCTGACGGCCTGGTATGCGGGGCGCCTCCTGACGCGGAAATCCTTTCATGAACGATAGCCTGAGCCTTCATCGCGCAAACGCGGCGGCAGACTTGCAGTCCCACATACCGGGCCAGCGGCGGCGCAGCCGCCGCACGTTGATCCTGCTCGCGATCGTCTGCGTGCTGCCGGTGCTCGCCTCCTACTTCACCTTCTATCTGTGGCAGCCACAGGGCCGGGTCAACCACGGCACGCTGCTGACTCCGGCAATGTTGCCGGCAACGGTGCTCGACGGCGTGGGCGGGCAGGCCCCACTGGCGCGTGCGGAGCTGGAGCGCCGCTGGACGCTGGTGTTCGCTGCGCCCGCGGCCTGCGATGCAGCGTGTGCGCGTGCGCTCTATGTGTCGCGCCAGGCGAGGCTGGCGCAGGCGCAGGACGCGGAGCGCGTCGCGCGCGTGTGGCTCGTCACCGACTCCGGCACGCCCTCAGCCCCGGCGCTGGCCGCGCAGGAAGGCCTGCGCCTGGCACGCGCCGACGCCGCCTGGCTGGCCGCGTTGGGCGCTGACGCGGTGGCGGGCGCGGTGTTCCTCGTCGATCCGCTCGGCAACGTGATGATGCGATTCGACGACGACTCCGACTCGATCCGTGCCGCACGCGGCCTCACCAAGGACCTGCAGCGCCTGCTGAAGTATTCCGCGCTCGGTCGTGGCGCGAAGGGCTAGGGCGGCCATGGACCGCGCGCTGATGCTCTATCGCCGCCTTGTGCTGCTGGCGCTCGGCCTCACCGCCTGTGTGGTGGTGTTCGGCGCCTATGTGCGGCTGTCCGATGCCGGCCTCGGCTGTCCCGACTGGCCAGGGTGCTACGGCAAGCTCAGCCCCGCGCATGCGGCGGCGGAAATCCTCGATGCACACGAGGCCGCGCCGCACGGCCCGGTGAGCCTGCCCAAGGCCTGGAAGGAGATGACCCACCGCTACCTGGCGGCCAGCCTTGGCCTGCTGATCATCGCCATCGCCTTTCTCGCCTGGCGGCTGCGCAGCCAGGCGACGGTATCCGCACGGGTGGCCAGCCTGCTTGTCGGGGTGGTGGTGTTCCAGGGGCTGCTGGGCAAATGGACAGTCACCCTGCTGTTGAAACCGGCCATCGTCACCGCCCACCTGCTGGGCGGCATGACGACGCTGGCCTTGCTCGCCTGGCTTGCGCTGCGCGCGATGGGTGTGGCGCGGCTGCAGGCGGGGGGTGTCGGTGGCGTCGCGCCTCGGCTGTGCATGGCGGCGCGCATCGGCCTTGCGCTGCTGTTCGCACAGATCGCCTTGGGCGGCTGGACGAGCACCAACTACGCCGCGCTCGCCTGCACCGACTTCCCCACCTGCCACGGCAGCCTGTGGCCCCGCGCCGACTACGGCAACGCCTTCCATGTGGTGCGAGAGCTCGGCATGACGGCGGATGGCGAGTTGCTGTCGAATGCGGCGCTCACCGCCATCCATTGGGCGCATCGCATCGGCGCGGTGGTCGTCGGCACCGTGCTGCTGGCGCTGGGTTTCACGCTTGCCGGCCGGAAGGGGATGGAACGCCTCGGGCTTGCCCTCGCCGCCGCGCTGCTGCTGCAGGTGTCGCTGGGCGCTGCCAACGTCTGGCTGTCGCTGCCGCTGGGGCTGGCCGCCGCGCACAACGCGGGCGCCGCGCTGTTGCTGGCGCTGATGGTTTCGATCAACTACCGGCTGGCCGGCGCGCCCGCACGTGCGCGCCACGAACTCGCCATTGTCACCGTATGAAGGAGCGTGCAATGAGGATCCTGGCCCCCGCTCAAGATGGTTTCGCGCGTCGCGCGCGGGCCTTCTATGTGCTGACCAAGCCGCGGGTGAATACGCTGATCGTGTTCTGCGCGGTGATCGGCATGTTCCTCGCCGTGCCAGCAGGCCTGCCCGAGCCTTTCGTCGTGTTCTGCGCCACCGTCGGCATCGCCTGCGTCGCGGGTGCTGCGGCAGCCATGAACTGCCTGGTGGAGCAGCACATCGACGCCCGCATGGCGCGCACCCGGGGCCGGCCGCTGCCGCGTGGCGAGCTTGCCCCGGTGGAGGTGCTGGCTTTCGCCGGGCTGCTGGGTGGTATCGGCCTCACCGTCCTGCATCGTGCCGTGAACCCGCTGACGATGTGGCTGACGCTGGCCACCTTCGTCGGCTACGCGGTCGTCTACACGCTGTTCCTGAAGCCGCGCACACCGCAGAACATCGTCATCGGCGGCGCTTCCGGAGCGATGCCGCCGGTACTCGGCTGGTCGGCAGTCACCGGTGAGGTGTCTGCCGACGCGCTGCTGTTGTTCCTCATCATCTTCGCCTGGACGCCGCCGCATTTCTGGGCCTTGGCGCTGTACCGCACCGAGGACTACGCGCGCGCCGGCCTGCCCATGCTGCCGGTCACGCACGGCCAGGCTTACACCCGCCTGAGCGTGCTGCTCTACACCCTGATCCTGTTCGGCGTCACGCTGCTGCCTTACGCCACGCGCATGTCCGG
>JAFEFM010000312.1 GCA_018240585.1 Pseudomonadota bacterium | reverse complement strand
TCATCCGCCACCTCGACCGGCGTCACCAGCGGCAAGGCCCTGAAGTTCCAGCAGGGCTTGGTGGACGCCAACGAGTGCTGCGCGCTCCAGCGCGAGGCGACACGCGAAATGTAGTCGCTCCTGAAGCTGTCGCGCTCGGTGTCGCTCCAGAAGAAGCGGCTCAGATCCTCGCCGGCGAGGCTGCGGCCGATGC
This sequence comes from Pseudomonadota bacterium, assembly GCA_018240585.1. GTDB lineage: Bacteria > Pseudomonadota > Gammaproteobacteria > Burkholderiales > Rhodocyclaceae > Thauera. The sequence goes on along the minus strand of JAFEFM010000312.1, from coordinate 814 downwards.
TCTCCCAGAAGCCGGGCGCGTTGTCGGCGGAGACGAAGTTGAACTTCATCTTCACCGACACCAGCATCAGGCCCGTGACCGGCCAGTAGTCCGTGTCGAACATGCCGAAGGTCGTCGACGGGATGTTGCGGTCCAGATGGAAATGGCGCAGTGCGAACGCGTCGCGTCGCCGCCCTTCCTCCTCGGTCAGGCAGGTGCCGTACAGGCTGTCGAACAGCGGCGGAGCCGGCGCCGCGGGAACGCCCGCCGGCAAGGGGACGCCCGCATCGGTGGGAGTGCCGGCATCGGGCGCCGGGCTAGGCGCGAGGCCCGCATCGGGAACGCCCGCGTCCACCTGCCGCGACACCCGCGCACCGTCGCCCGGCGCCACCACGTGCGCCAGTTCATGCGCCAGCAACTGCCGCCCCGTTTCACTGTGCGGTTCGTAGCGGCCTTCGCCAAAGACGATGTCGTCTCCGACGGTGAACGCCGATGCCGACAGCGAACTCGCCAGCCCGGCGTCCTGCGGCCCCGTGTGCACGCGCACCGAGGCAAGATCGCGCCCGAAGCGTGGCTCGAAGAACCCGCGCGTCGTGCGATCCAGTTGCGTTCCGGCACCCAGTCCGGCAAGCCGCCGGCCCGTCGAATCTCCCGCTGGGCGCACCTCGGCACCGGCAGGCGCACATTCTACGCAAGGCGCCAGGGGCGCGCAGCTCGAACACCCGCGCTTCTCCATGACCGACGTCGCAAGCGTGTCCGCCTCACGCTCGACCGCGTCGCCTGGCCTGGATACCGAAAGACCGTCCGCCAGGAAACGGGGAACTCCCTTCGCGGC
>JAFEFM010000311.1 GCA_018240585.1 Pseudomonadota bacterium | reverse complement strand
TGCAGGCCGACGATGTAGACATTGACTTTCACCAGGTCGTGCATCGTCGCGCCCTGCGCGCGCAGCGCGATGTCGAGGTTGTCGAGCGTGCCCTTGAGCTGGGCTTCGAGATCACCCGGGTTGCGTACCCTGCCGTCGCGGTCACAGTCGATCTGGCCGGCGATGAACACCAGCCGCTTGGCGCCCTCGACCGAGAAGGTCTGGCTGAAGGCCTTGCCGACGAATAGTTCTGGGGGGTTGATGACCGTGGTTTCCATGTGTCGCTCCTCCGTGACGTGTCGCAGAAATTTTCAGGACGCAATTGTTCCATGGACGGTGTTCGCTCGGCCAACCGGCGACGATCGTCCAAACGGCGTCCGGCTGCTATCCTTGGGCGCAGTTTCGACCTTCGAATGCTGCGCGGCGTGGCCTCACTGCGCTTCGATCCCGCTTCCAATGCCCCTCTTCATCCTCCGACGCATCCTCCAGTCCTTCAATGTGCTGTTCGTCATGTCGCTGCTTGTGTTCGCCGGCGTGTATGCGATCGGCAATCCGCTGGATCTGCTCGTCGATCCGAACGCCACGGCTGAGGACATGGCGCGCGCCGCTGCATCGCTCGGCCTCGACCAGCCGCTGTGGGTGCAGTACGGCCGCTTCCTCGCCAACGCCCTGCAGGGCGATCTGGGGAATTCATTCATCCACGGCGTGCCGGCGCTCGGGCTGATCGTCGAGCGGCTGCCGGCGACGCTGGAACTGGCCGTGGTGGCGATGCTGATCGCAGTGCTGCTCGGCATCCCGCTGGGGCTGTGGGCCGGGCTGAAGCCGGATTCGTGGACGGGGCGCGCAATCATGGCGGGCTCCATCCTCGGCTTTTCGCTGCCCACCTTCTGGGTGGGGCTGATGCTGATCATGGTGTTCGCGGTGCAGCTCGGCTGGCTGCCGGCGAGCGGGCGTGGGCCCACCGTCGATGTGCTCGGCGTGCCGATCTCGCTGCTGACGGCGGATGGCTGGCGCCACCTGCTGCTGCCGGCGGCCAACCTGGCGCTGTTCAAGCTGTCGCTGATCATCCGCCTCACCCGCAGCGGCACGCGCGAGGCGCTGCTGCAGGATTACGTGAAGTTCGCCCGTGCCAAGGGGCTGTCGAACGCGCGCGTGGTGGGCGTGCACGTGCTGAAGAACATCCTGATCCCGATCGTCACCGTCGTGGGGCTGGAGTTCGGCTCGCTGATCGCGTTCTCGGTGGTCACCGAATCGATCTTCGCCTGGCCGGGCATGGGCAAGCTGCTGCTGGATTCCATCACCCAACTCGACCGCCCGGTGGTGGTGGCCTACCTGCTGCTGGTCGTCACGCTGTACGTGCTCATCAACCTGGTGGTCGATCTGCTGTATGCGGCGCTCGATCCGCGGGTGCGGCTGGCCGGAGCAAGGGCATGAGCGAGACGTCGCCCCGGCTGGCCGCCTCCCCTGCCGATTCCGAAGTCGAGCGTCCGCTGCGCCGAGTGGTGCGTGCGTATGCCGAGAGCCGCGTCGCGCTGTTCGGCCTCGTGCTGCTGCTGGCCATCGTGCTGGCGGCGCTGCTCGCGCCCTGGCTGGCGCCGCAGAACCCCTACGACCTGATGCAGCTCGACATGCTCGACGGCCGCCTGCCGCCGGGCAGCGCGAGCGGCGACGGGCAGCTCACCTACCTGCTCGGCACCGACGAGCAGGGCCGCGACATGCTGTCGGCGATCCTGTATGGGCTGCGCATCAGCGTCGGCGTCGGCGTGGTGGCGACGCTGCTGGCGCTGGCGATCGGCATGGCGCTGGGGCTGGCGGCGGGCTATTTCGGCGGGCGCTTCGACGCCATCCTGATGCGCCTCGCCGACATCCAGTTGTCCTTCCCGTCCATCCTGGTGGCGATGATCCTGCTCGCGCTGTTCGGCCAGGGCATCGACAAGATCGTCATCGCGCTGGTGGCGGCGCAGTGGGCCT
>JAFEFM010000310.1 GCA_018240585.1 Pseudomonadota bacterium | reverse complement strand
TCCTCGTCGCCGCCGGCTTCCAGCAGCAGGACGCGGAAACCGGCGCGAGCCAGGTTCGCCGCCAGCGGGCCGCCTCCGGCGCCCGAACCGACCACGATGTAGTCGAAGGCGTCGTCGTCGCCGGCAGGCGGACAGGCGAGCGGTTCGGGCGGCGGCAGCGCGGCACGGAACCACGAGGCGCAGCCGGCCAGCAGGCCCGCGAAAGCCGACAGTGCCGTCGCGCACACCGCCAGGAAGCGGCGGCGTGGCGGGCGATGGCGCGGATCGACCGGCGGCGCTGGATTCACATGGTCTTCAGGAATTCGATCAGGGCCCACTTGTCCTCGTTCGTCAGTCCGGGCTCTTCACTGAAGTAGTCGGTGCCGAAGTAGTGGCCGCGATTGACCACGAAGTCCGGGCACTTGCTGATGTCCAGCAGCGGATCCACCAGGTTGGCGAACGCGGCCCGCGCCTGTTCGTCGCTTGCGCCCCTGGGCAGGGCATTGAGGTCGCCGCGCACTTTCAGCAGCACGTTCAGCGCCTTGGCATGCTGGTCCAGGTCCATGTTGGAAACCAGGTTGATCGGGGTGCCGGTGGGCAGCGGGCCGATCTCGATGCCGTCCTCGCCGAACAGCGGCGAGCCCAGGCTGGCCAGCGGTTTCACCAGGGGCTGCAGGAAATCGGGCAGGTAGCCTTTCGGCACTCGCAGATAGGTCTGCGCGGACGTCACGTCGATGACGCCCGGCACCGGCTTGCCGGACGCGGTCATGAACCTGCGGTCGCCCTTGCGCTTTTCCGGCCACAGCAACTGCTGGATGCCGCTGTCGAAGGACTTCATGCGGTCGGCCACCGAGCCCGACCAGTAGAAATCCCCGAGCGTGTTGTTGAGCAGGAAGGGGGCGGTGGACCACACGCTGACCAGCGAGGGCGGCCGGATGTAACCCCGCCCGCCAGCGGGCATCACGTACTGCCGCGGCTCACCGGTGATCGGGTGATGCACGGTGATGGCGCCCACCGAGGGCAGGCGCTTGTACGACTGCGACGAGAAGTTGTCCCAGATGTCGCCGCGCAGCGCGTTGGTGGCGAGGGAGGAACAGGCGTTGGTCTCCAGCAGCGTCACCGGCACCCGCAACTCGGTGGACAGGTAGTTCTCGTGTAGGAAATCGTCCGCGCGCACGATGCGTGTCATCTCGCGCTTGAACTCGGCGGTCTTGGTCCACGCCCAGTAGTCGTTCCAGCATTTCAGGTAGTCGGGGCCGACGCAGCCGTGACCGGGGAAGAAACTCGGTGTCCGCTCCGGCAGCTTGCTCGAATGGC
>JAFEFM010000030.1 GCA_018240585.1 Pseudomonadota bacterium | reverse complement strand
CCTTGATCACCACTCCCTCACCCTCCTCCGCCGGCTGGTGGCCGGTGGTGAGACTGATTCCCGAGGCTGAGCCGGTCAACGCTGCCCGCTTGTCTGAGAGGTGAAGATTCATCGAGGGTTTCATCGAATTTGCCACTGCTGCGCAGAAGAATGCAGGGCACGCGGCGGAGCGAGGGGAGAGGGAGAGGACCGCCCCGCCGCGCGCCTGCAATCAGTCGAGCGCCTTGGGCTCGTCAGCCTGCGCCTCGGCGAGGAAGTCGCCGACCAGACGGGCGAACCGCGCCGAATGTTCGATCTGCGTCCAGTGCCCGCAGCGGCCAAAGACATGCAGTTGCGAGCGGGAGATCCAGTTGCCCAGGGTCAGCGAGGTCGACAGCGGAATGACCTGATCGTCGCGACCGTGGATCACCAGGGTTTCATGCGGGATCGCGCGGATGTCCGCCTCGCTGCTCGTCATCGCGTCGACCCAGCGCTGACGCGGCGCCGGGAACATGGCCGAGAAGGATTCCTGAAAGCCGGGACGGATGCTCGCCTCGTAGCGCAGCTTCGCCAGTTCGTCGTTCACCAGCGAACGGTCCCAGGCGAAATAGTCCATGATGCGGCGCATGTTCTCGAACGAGGGCTCGTAGCCCCACACTGCGTCGAGCCCGGCGGTGATCTCGAACGGCACGCCGACGCTGCCCATCAGCACCAGGCGACGCACCCGCTGCGGGTGGCGGATCGTCAACGCCAGCGCCAGCGCGCCACCGAAGGAATTGCCCACCAGGTCGGCGCGTTCGATGCCCAGCGCGTCGAGCAGGCCGACGGCCTGCTCGACCCAGACATCCATGTCGTATTTCTGCCCTGCGGGACGATCGGTGAAGCCGAAGCCCACCATGTCGAGCGCGATCACGCGCGAGCGCTTCGCCAGCTCGGGCATCACCAAGCGCCAGTTGGCCCACGCCGACACGCCCGGACCGGAGCCATGGATCATCAGCAGCGGGAAGCCGTCGCCGATGTCATGGTAGTTGGTGCGAATGCCCGCCGCGACGATGCTGCGACCGATCTCGGGGCTCGAGGTGCTCATCCCGCCTGCTCCTGAATTCAAAGTTGCACGTCGTCCGCGCCGATCGCCACGAGGCCGGCCCGCGCGCACTCCGCATCCTGCTCTTCCGACGCACCGGAAACGCCAATGCCGCCGATCAGTTCGCCGCTTACGCGGATCGGCAGACCACCGCCGAACACCACCAGGCGCGGACGGGCCGAGAAGCCGAACTTCATGCCTTCGTTGTCGCCGAAGATCGACATCCACTGCTTGGTCGGAAAACCGAAGCCGCCGGAGGTGTAGGCCTTGTCGATCGCGATGTCGATCGATTGCGGGAAGGCGCCGGGCATGCGCAGGAAAGCGATAAGGTTACCGCCAACATCGGTCACTGCGACATTGATGAGAACCCCGAGGGACTCGGCATGCCGGACTGCGGCCTGCACCGCAGCATGGCCGGCTTCCCAGGATACGGTGGCTTGGGGAACAGCGACTTTCACGAGCGTCTCCTTGTCGCGAATTCTGTTTGAACAGGTCTGATGCGGATCTGAACGCAGAAAGATAGTACCCGTCAATCTCGAAGTCAATAATTAATCTCGAGATTTTTATATAACTTTGTGAATATCCCTCTGCGATTCACGCTCGGTTAAAATTGAATCCACAACATTTTGATCAGCGACCGCATCATGCGCGACCAGCCCGCCTCCCAAGTGACCGAGATCGACCAGACGCAGGAGCCGAAGACGCTGGTCGAGGCGGCCTACCTGCGAATGCGGCGCGACATCATCGAGGGGATCTACGCGCCCGGCGAAAAGCTGCGCGTCGAGCACCTGAAGGATCAATACGAAGTTGGCGCCGGCACCCTGCGCGAAGCGCTGCTGCTGCTGGTGACCGATGCCCTGGTCGTGGCGCAGGGGCAGCGCGGATTTCGCGTGGCGCCGATCTCCATCGCCGACTGCGAGGACATCAGCCACACCCGCGTGCTGCTCGAAACCGAGGCGCTGCGCCAGTCGATCGCGCGCGGCGACGACGCCTGGGAAGCCGCCCTGGTCGCCGCCTTCCACCGTCTCACGCGCGCCGAGCAGAAGCTGTGCGACAACGACGACTCCACCACCGAGGAATGGGAGAAGTGCAACCGCGCCTTCCACGAAGCGCTGATCTCCGCCAGCACCTCGCGCTGGATACGCCACTTCCAGCAGATCCTGTATCAGCAATCCGAACGCTACCGCCGGGTGAGCCTTTTCCGGCAGCCGATCACGCGCGACATCCACGCCGAGCACCACGCCCTGTTCGACGCCACGCTGGCGCGCGACGCCGCCCGCGCCAGTTCCATCCTGTCCGAGCACATCCTGCGCACTCTGGACGCGGTCAAGCGGCTACCGGTGGATTTCTTCTCGCAACGCGCCTGAGCCGGCTGCCCGGGGCAGCCGACGAAGCAGAAAAAAAGCGGCCCGGAGGCCGCTTTTCCTTATGCCGAGGCTCAGGACACCACGGTCAGGAAGCGCTCGTTGAGCTTGCGGTCGTGGTAGAAGATGCCCGGGCCAACCTGGTCCCAGGTCCACTTGATCGCCTTGTAGTCCGGGTAGCCGTCGTAGCCGCCGCAGAAGGTCTCGAAGCGGTTGCCGGACGGGTCGAACGCGTAGATCGTGGTACCGCGGGTGATGCCGTGGCGGGTCGGGCCGATGTCGATGGAGATGCGATTCATCGACATGATGTCGGCGGCACGCAGCACCTTTTCCCAGCTATCGAGCTTGAACGAGATGTGGTGCAGCTTGCCCGGCTCCGGGTGACGCACGAAGGCGATGTCGTGGGCCTTGATCGAGCACGACAGCCAGATGGCCAGGTCGGTCTTGCCGTCTTCCATCACGACGTGTTCGACGAGGAAGAAGCCCAGCACCTTCTCGAAGATCTCCTGCACCTTCTCGATGTCCGGACCGTACAGCAGGCAGTGGTCCATGCGGATCGGCGCGATGCCGCGCTCGGCATCGGGAATCCACGGATCCGGATTCACATAGGGCTGGCCGTTGCCGATGTCGGTCTTCTCGGCATACAGCTCGATGAAGTGGCCCGACGGAATCTTGAAGCGGACGCGCTCGCCGGTTTCCAACATCTCGCCGGCGGGGATGCGCTCGGTCGTCAGACCGTAGGCCTTCAGGTCGGCGTCGAGCTTTTCCAGCGTCGCCTTGTCGGCCACCTTGAAAGCGAAGAAGTCGACGCCGGCTTCGTCAGCCTCACGGATCAGAACGCTGTTGTGGTCGCGCTCGTCCCAGGCCTTGAAGTAGACGCGGCCCTGGTTGTCACGGCCGGTCTCGATGAGACCCAGCGTGTTCTTGTAGAAGTTGATGCCTTCCTCGAGATCCAGCACGCGCAGCGAGATGTGGCCGGGACGCAGTACGCCAGTCATTGCCATAGAGTTTCTCCTCCAGAAATTTGCTCGTCCGGCCTGTGGCGGCCGGATCGATGCGGGTTGCAGAGCAAAAGAACCAAGCGGATCAAGCATAGCGTCCGATTAACGAGACGCGCGCAGAATCTCGATATTTGTTGATTTAGCTCAAATGTTCTTGAACAGGGGGCTGCGCACCTGTTGCACATCCGCCGCGGAGAAGAACTTCTCCATGTAGATGTCGCGCTCGAACAGGCGTCCCTGCATCAGCGTGGTGATACAGGCGTCGATCATCATCGGCGGGCCGCACAGGTAGGCCTTGTGATGGCGGAAGTCGTTGTGGAAGTGAGCCTTCGCCGCCTCATGCACGAAGCCGCGGAAGCCGCTCCAGTCCGAATCCGCCGGCTCGTCGGACAGCGCCGGCACATAGGTGAAGTTCGGATACTTCTCGGCCAGGGCCAGGAATTCGTCGTGGTAATACAGCTCGGCACGATTGCGCTGGCCATAAACCAGAGTCATCTGACGCGTATCGCCCGCTTCGAGCAGATCCTCGATCATCGACCGCGGGCTCGACAGACCGGAACCGCCCGCCATGAAGATCATCGCTTCGGGCGCAGACTTGCGTACGAAGAAGCGCCCATAGGGGCCCGACAGCTTGACCCGGTCACCCACTTTCTGCTGCTCGTGCACCCAGGTCGTGCCCTTGCCGCCAGGGACGATGCGGATGTTGAGCTCGACCGTGCGGCCGGTCGACGGCGGGTTCGCGAGCGAGAAGGCACGGCTGTAGGCACCGCCTTCGATGCCGAAATCGACGTACTGCCCGGCCTGGAAGTGGATGGGCTCGTCGAGCTCGATGAAGACGCCCTTGATCGTCGGCGTCAGGTTCTCGATGCGGGTGACGGTTCCCTCGAAGTCGCGCACAGGAATCGACTCGGCATCGGGATCCTCATCGATCTCGGCCTCGATCGTGACGTCGCTCTGCAGGGTGGCACAGCAGGCGAGCGTCTTGTTCTCGTCGCGCTCGAAATCCATCAGCGCGAAGCTCGACGCCTCGCCGTGATCGACCTCGCCATCGACCACGTTCACCTTGCAGGTGGCGCACAGGCCATGACAGCAGGCGTGCGGCAGCCAGATGCCGGCGCGCAGCGCGGCGTCGAGGATGGTCTGGCCGTCCTCTACTTCGATCGTCTGGCCGATCGGTTCAATGGTCAGTTCATAACTCATGATTCTTGTCCGTTAACTCGGTTCTCGGTCGGGCGAAGAAACGGCGACCTGCGCTGCGGGTCGCCGTCGATGCAGTCGATCAACTGCAAGAACCCTTGATCCCGTGCAGACCCGGCGTATGGAAGCGGATCACGTCCTTGTGCTTGAGCCCGTTCTCGGCAAGCGACTTGTCGAAGTCCGGCGTCCACGGCTTGCCCGACTTGAACCAGTACGTTTGCGCCCAGTCGATCTTGGCGAAATCGGGGTGATAGCCGAAAGCGGCCTGCATCGGGCCCGCGACGACGTCGCCGAAGCGCATCGTCGGCGGGAATGGGAACGCGAACGGGGCGCAGAACAGCAGGTGATCTTCCCAGCCGATGTACAGCAACTGGGCACCGTGGAACTTGTCCTGCGTATCGGCAGGGGCGAACTCGTATTTCTTGACGGCGGCAACAGCCATGTCCTGTCTCCTTGCTAACTCTTCAATGCCGCGGGCGCGCCGCGCCCGCGGGTCATGACATCGAACGGATGTGTCAGACGTTCTTGGTCGCCTGGCCACGCCACTCGGCGAAGTTCTTCTGGTCTTCCGAACCCTCGAAATCGAGGTTGTCGCGACCATGCTCGAGGTGGTAGTACTTCAGCACCGCGGCGAGCGGATCGAAGCCTTCCACCGTCGGGTCGGTGCCTTCCGGGAAGCAGTTGCCCTGATAGATCTGGTGCACCGGCAGCCAGGCCTGCACGTACTTCTCCGGCTCGTGCTCGAAGATCTCCTTGCAGTAGTCGGAACAGAAGTGATACTTGTCGTTCTTGTAGTCGACTTCGCGGTAGCAGATCTTGGTCGGGTCGCCCGGCTCGGTGAAGATCATCGGAATCTGGCAGGTCTGGCACAGCATGGGCAGCGTCTTGTTGTAGAAGCGATTGCCCTTGGCCGCCTGCTCGCGCCAGAACTCGTAACGCGGACGGTAGAGCTTGTCGAAGCTGTTCGGATACTTGCTCGACAGCCACGCCATCTCGTCCTCGTCCGGCATCCAGGTGTGGAAGTTGGCGGCGGCAGCGTAGTTGTAGAACGTGCTCCAGGCCTGGTGCGACAGGTGATCCTTCTCCAGCGCGATCTGTTCCGCGCACTTCGGCATGGTGATGCCGTAGCGGGCCAGATCCTTGAACAGCGCGCCGCCGTTCTCCTCGAAGTAGATCTCCCACGACTCCTTCCAGCTCATCGTGCGCTTCGGCAGCATGTAATCCATCATCATCGCCACCAGGGTCAGCACGCGGTAGCCGCGCCAGGTCCACTTGTCGATCCAGCGCTGCACGATGGGCACGTTGTCCGGATCCTGCTCGAGGATGAACTTGATCACTTCGAGCCCCAGCGTCATGTGGCGCGCCTCGTCGGACTGCGCCGAGAAGCCGAAGGTCATCGCACCCATGTCGCCGTTGTAGGCCGCGCCCGACACGAAGGGCACGAACAGCAGGTTGGTCAGCACGTACTCGAACGAGAAGCCGATCGCGACCATGAACTCGAACGGGCCGGCGGTGATGGCGTCGTCGAAGAACGACTTCGGCACCGACAGGAACCACACACGGTCATGCGCATGGTGGAAATCGTGCATGCCGTTGTAGTACTTGTTGTAGTTCGACACCGCGTGCACCTGGGTCTGCGCGTGACGGATCTCGTCGACCGCCTGCATCAGGCAGGCAACGCGCGGGCCGGCACCGGGGAACTG
>JAFEFM010000309.1 GCA_018240585.1 Pseudomonadota bacterium | reverse complement strand
TATTCCACGCTGATGGTGCTGGTGTGGGACAAGCTGCTGCAATCGAAGGACGCCAGCCTGGCGGCGATCGCCGCCAAGTCGCTGAAGGAAGCGAGCTACCACCTGCACCACTCGCGCGACTGGCTGGTGCGCCTGGGCGACGGCACCGAGGAATCGCATGCCCGCGTGCAGGCCGCGGTGAACCACCTGATGCCCTACACCGAGGAATTCTGGACCACCAGCCCGGCCGAAGGCGCCGCGGTGGCGGCCGGCGTCGGCATCGACGTGTGGGCGCTGCGCCCCGAGTGGGACGCGATGGTGAACGAGGCACTGGAAGAAGCGACGCTGACGCGGCCCAACTTCCACGGCTACGTGACCGAAGGCAAGGTCGGCCTGCACTCCGAGCACCTGAGCTATCTCCTCGGCGAGATGCAGGGCCTGGCCCGCGCGCATCCCAACGCAACCTGGTAAGGCAAGCCGCCATGAGCAGCAACGTCGACAAAGTCTGGGCGACCCTCGAGCACCTGACCGATCCCGAGATCCCGGTGGTGACCCTGCGCGAGCTGGGCATCCTGCGGGATGTGCGCGAGACCGCGGATGGGCTCGAGGTCGTCATCACGCCGACTTACAGCGGCTGCCCGGCAATGGGCCAGATCGAGGACGACGTGCGCGCAAGCCTGGAGCAGGCCGGCATCGCGGCGCGGGTGATCACCCAGCTCGCGCCGGCCTGGACCACCGACTGGATGAGCGACGAGGCGAAGGAGAAGCTGCGCAAGTACGGCATCGCCCCGCCACACCACACGCCCTCGGACGTCAGCGTGGTGAAGTTCGTGCGCCGCGCCAAAACCGCGCCGGTGGCCTGTCCGCTGTGCGGTTCGACCGAGACCGTCGTCACCTCCCAGTTCGGTTCCACGGCCTGCAAGGCGCTGTACAAGTGCCTCTCGTGCCAGGAACCCTTCGATTACTTCAAGCCCTATTGAGGGCCGGAGCCAAAACGACATGTCAGCACCCCGTTTTCAAGACCTCTCCGTCAAGCGCGTGAGCCCGGAAGCGGCCGGCGCGGTGGCGATCACCTTCGACATCCCCGCGTCGGAGAAGGAGCGCTTCGCCTGCGCGCCGGGCCAGTTCCACACCCTGCGCGAGACCATCGACGGCAAGGACGTGCGCCGCAACTACTCGATCAGCAGCCCGCGCAGCCGCCTGGCGAAGGATGGCGAGCTCGAGATCGGCATCCGCCCGGTGG
>JAFEFM010000308.1 GCA_018240585.1 Pseudomonadota bacterium | reverse complement strand
TCGAGGTAGAGCGGATTATCGACGCCCATCACCTCGCACCACTGCCGGATCATCGGCGCGTTCACCTCGTCCCAGGCGTAGACGCGACCGTACTCGCGACCCACCTTGGCACGCACTTCGGACATCCATTCCTGTTCAGCCAAGTTCGTCTCCTGCCGTTGTGTGAGGCGCTGCAGTTGCACTGCAACGCCTGCGGAACCCTGCTGCATCAAAGGCCTGCTGCCACCGGAGGCGGTGAGGCCTTTCGCAACGCTTGCAGCGAGTCTAAGAGCAGGACCGATGGGGCTCTTCGTCTGAACGGACGATGGACAAGGCGGCCGAACCTCGACATTCGGCCCGGCGCAGGGAGCCCGGTTTAGTCCTATCGGACGATGTGCCCCCACCCCCCGGGCATGAACATCCGCCCCAACAAGGCGGCGCGCATCCGCATGCGCTGCATCCGGAGACACCCGCATGGAATCACGCACCGACACGCGCACGGCCTGGGCCGTGTATGCCGCCCTGCTGTTCGGCACCTTCATCACCATCGAGGCGGCCGCCTTCCAGGCCCCTGCGCTGCCGAGCGTGACGCGCCACTTCGGCATCCCGGTCAATATGGCGGCGCTGGTGCTGATCCTGTATTCGCTCGCGCTCACCGTGTTCGCCCCGATCATGGGCCGGCTGGGAGACCAGCACGGGCGCAAGCGGATGATCACGATCGGCATGCTGGTGTTCGCCGCCTCCGAGTTCGCCGCCGCCTGGGCGCCCAACTTCGGCTTCTTCCTCGGCGCGCGCTTCGTGCAGGGGCTGGGCGCGGCCTGCATCCTGCCCGGCGTGTTCGCCTACGCGGCCCACCTGTTCCCGGACAACAGGCGCGGCATGGCGCTCGGCATCCTCGCCTTCACGATGACCTTCGGCGCCGCCTCCGGCGGGCTGCTCGGCGGCCTGCTGATCGACCGCCTGGGCTGGCCGAGCGTGTACTGGATCAGCGGCGCGCTGACCCTGATCGGCCTGGTGCCGGTGCGGCTGCTCGTGCCCGAGATCGCCCCGGCGAAGCAGCAGGGCGCCTTCGACTACACCGGTGCGATGCTGTTGTTCGCAGTCATCGCCGCCCTCCTCTCGCTGCCGACCTGGGCGACCAACTTCGGCAAGGAATCGCCGATCACCTGGGCGATCGTGATCGTGGGCGTGGGCGCGCTGGCCGCGTTGTGGCGACACAGCAAGCGCACACCGAACCCGGTGATCGACCTCGGCATCCTGGCGCGCGGCGCCTTCGCCACGCCTTCGGCGATCTACTGGCTGCACATGATCTTCTCCAGCGGCATCGTCTATTCGCTGGCGTTCTTCATCAACACGCGGCCGGGCGGCACTGCGGCGCAGTTCGGCTTCGTCACGCTATTCCTTTACGGCAGCGGGCTGATCAGCGCGCCGATCGCCGGCAAGCTGGTCGACCGCATCGAACCGCGCGTGCTGGTCATCGTCGCCATGCTCGCCAGCCTGGGCGGCACCCTGCTCTTTCTCAACATCGACGTCGGCACGCCGCTGTGGATGATCATCGTCGTGGCCTGCATCATGGGTCTGTCGATCGGCTGCAACACGCCGGCGATCATGAAGCTGGCGCTGGGTGCGGTGCCGGCGAAGAACATGGGCGCCGGCAGCGGCCTCTTCAGCATGTTCCGCGACCTCGGCAGCCCCACCGGCTCGTCGCTTTCGCTGGCGGTGTTCGGTGCCAGCCTGGCGTATGCCACCCAGGCCGCGATCAACCGCCAGACCGCCGCGCTCGGCCTGGATGCGGAAAGCCTGGAGGCGCTGGCCCGCGCTGCCGGCAGCCGGGCGCGCGAAGTGCCGGCCGAGGTCGCCGCGCGACTTGGGGAACATGGCCTGTCGGCCGACGCCGTGCTCGCAGACGCGAGCGTCGCCGGCCTGAACGCCGCCCTCACCAACGTGGGCTACATGCTGCTCGGCCTCATCGTGCTGGCACTCGTGCTGAGCCTGCGGCTCGCGCGCACGCGCGCTCGAACGCTGACAGGTGAAGTGCGGGCACCTGCGGGCTGAGCCGGTCGCCGATCACTCGGCGTGCAGGGGCTCTGCGCGCCGAGTTGCGACGTTGGAGCGCACGGCAATCAGCAGCGCGGTCAGCACGAAGCCACCGGCGACGGCGAAGGCTGCCGCGAGGCCGGAGGCGGCCGCCTGCGGAGCGAGCGAAGTGAAGTCGGACGCGCCCGCGCCCAAGGCGAAGACCGCGCCCATGAAGGACGCGCCGGTGATCAGCCCGAGGTTGCGCGACAGGTTGAGCAGGCCGGAGACGAGCCCGCGCTGGTCGGCGCTGCTGCGGGTCATCACCGCGGTGTTGTTCGCCGCCTGGAACAACGCATAGCCGGAGGTGATCACGGCCAGCGCGCCGACATAGCCCGGCAGTCCCAAGCGGGCGGACAGCGCGGGCAGCGCGAAGGCGCCCAGTGCCATCGTCCCCAGGCCGGCGATCGTCATCCGTTGTGCGCCCAAGCGATCCACCAGCCGCCCGGCCGGCATGCCCGAGAGCGCGGCCACCAGCGGGCCGATCGACATCACGAGGCCCACCCGCGCCGCATCCAGGGCGAAGACACTGGCAAGGTAGAACGGCCCCACGACCAGCGTCGCCATGACCACGGCGGTGACCAGGGCGCTCATCGCGAACCCGGCGCCAAGCGCGCGCTGGTGGAACAGGCCCGGCCGCACGAGCGGCGCCTGCGCCCGCGCTTCGACCCTCAGGAACAGCGCGCCACCGACGATGGCCGTGAGCAGCAGCGCGCCATTGACGACCCCGAAATGCCCCTTGCCGAGCGTCATCGCCAGGGCATAGGCCGCGAGCGTCATGGCCAGGACGACCACACCAGCCTTGTCGAACGGCGCCCGCTCGGCCGCGGCGGAGCGGGCATCGGCCGGCAGGGCGCGCAGCGCCAGGACCATCGTCGCCACGCCGAGCGGGAGCTTGATCAGGAAGATCGCCTGCCAGCCGCCGGCGGCGACGAGCACGCCGCCCAGGGTCGGCCCCAGCGCCGTGCCCACCGCGGACATGGTGCCCAACAGGCCCATGGCCTGGCCGGTGCGCTCCTTGGGTATGGCCTCGCCCACCAGCGCCATGGTGAGCGCCATCATGATGGCCGCCCCCACGCCCTGGAGCGCGCGCGCCGCGATCAGCCACCCGAGACCGGGCGCCACGCTGCACAGCACGGAGGCCGCGGTGAACACGGCGATGCCGACGAGCAGCAGTCGGCGCCGGCCGATGACATCGCCCAGGCGGCCGACGCCGACGATCGTGCTGGTGATGGCGAGCAGGTAGGCCAGCACCACCCACTGCACCGCCTGGAAGGATGCATCGAAGGCCTGCGCCAGCGTCGGTAGCGCCACGTTGGCGATGCTGGTGCCGAGCGAGGACAGCAACATGGACAGCGACAGGCTGGCCAGCGCCCAGCGCGCGGCGGCGTTACGCGCTACGGTGTGCGCCTTGCGGACGGGCGCGACACACCCGCTGAGATCCTCTCGATTTGCCCGCCCGGGCACGCCTTTCCAATCCATTTTTCGGCTCCTCGAACACGATGTCTGGATGTTAGAAAGGCGGCCAGCAAGGCGGAAGACGCACGATTTGCAGTGAATCAGTGCGTCAAACGCCATATATGTGGATGCCGTGCTATGGTGCGCGCATGTCAAGGCCCGATTTCAACCTGCTCCTCACGCTGGACGTGCTGCTTGCCGAAGGCAACGTGGCACGCGCGGCCGAGCGCCTGCGGCTCAGCCCCTCGGCCATGAGCCGCGCGCTGGCGCGCCTGCGCGAGACGACCGGCGATCCACTGCTGGTCCGTGCGGGACGCGGGCTGGTGCCCACGCCGCGCGCGCTGGAACTGCGGGAGAAGGTGAGCGAGCTGGTGCAGGACGCGGAAGCCGCGCTGCGTCCGGCGGAAAAACCCGATCTGGCGACGCTGGAACGCAGTTTCACCCTGCGCGCCAGCGAAGGCTTCGTCGAGAACTTCGGCCCGTCGCTGCTGGCCCGCGTGGCCGAGGCGGCGCCGGGCATCCGCCTCGGCTTCGTGCCCAAGCTAGACCGCGACAGCAGCGCGCTGCGCGACGGCACGGTCGATCTGGAAACCGGCGTCCTGGGCAGCGGCATGGGCCCCGAGATTCGTGTGCAGGCGCTGTTCCGCGACCGCTTCATCGGCGTGGTGCGCGCCGGACACCCGCTCTGCGGCGCGGAGATCACCCCTTCCTCATTCGCCGCGGGCCGGCATATCGGCCTCTCGCGGCGCGGCCTGCCGCACGGCCCGGTCGACGAGGCACTGGCTGCCCTGGGTCTGCAGCGCAACGTCGTCACCACCGTCGGCGGCTTTTCCACTGCCGTGGCGCTGGCGCGGGCCTCGGACTTGATCGCCAGCGTACCCGAGCGCCATACCGGAAACCTGCGCAACGGCATGTACTCGTTTGTTCTGCCCTTTCCCGCTCCCGAGATCACCGTGTCGCTGTTCTGGCACCCGAGGCTGCACGGGGACCCGGTGCATCGCTGGCTTCGGGGGGTGATGTTGGATGTCTGTGCGCCCCCTCAGTAAGTCCAGTTGATTTGTGTCCGCCGCCCGGTCAGTGCTGCTCGCCCGGATTGGCCGCCGCGAGGAACGCCGGCCGCTCGCCACCGCCATGGAGCAGCAGGTTGGTGCCGGCGAAGTAGGCCGCCATCGGCGAGCCGGCGTACAGGCAGGCGTTGGCGATGTCGTCCGGCGTGGCCATGCGCCCGGCGGGGATGGTGGCGCCGACGGCGGCGATGCCGGCCTCGTCGCCGTAGTGCAGGTGCGCCTGCTCGGTTTGCACCAGGCCCGGGCTGATCGCGAGCACGCGTACCTTGGGCGCCCACTCCACCGCGAGCGAGGATGCCAGCGACAGCACGCCGGCCTTGGCCGCGCCATAGGCAGCGGTGCCCGGCGAGGGCCGCGAGGCGGCGACGCTGCCCACGAAGATGACCACACCGCCTTCGGCCTGCTGCTGCATCAGCGCATTGGCCTGCTGGGCGACGTTGAGCGGCGCAATCAGGTTGAGGCGGATGATGCCCTCGTGGAAGCGCGGCGAGGCCTTGTCAGCGAGCGCGAAGGGCGCCCCGCCGGCGTTGTTGACCAGCACGTCGAGGCGGCCGAAGCGCTCGCGGATGGCGGCGAACAGGGCCTGCAGCGACTCGATGTCGCGCACGTCGGCGGGGATGAAGTCGGCCGTCCTGCCGCCGGCCTCGGGCAGCACCTCGGGCGCGTTGCGGCCGCAGACGACCACCGCAGCCCCCGCAGCGAGGAAGCCCCGGGCGATGCCCGCGCCGATGCCCTTGGTGCCGCCGGTCACGAGCACGACCTTGCCGTGGTAGTCGAGCGCCGCGGCGCCCGTGGAAGCCTGATTGTTCATGCACTTCTCCAGGATGGTTGATGCCTGCGAGTCTAGGTGCGGCCCCCGCGCCATTCGTCGTCTGAACGGACGATGAGCGACTTGCCTGGAGGACGGAACATGCGTCCCATCCCCTTCCCCGGTTGCCGCGCCCGCACGGACCGTCGCAGCCCCGGGGCGCTCCTGGAGGCTCCATGACCACAGACCCGACATCGCCGTCCGAAACCGCTTCGCCCCTGCTGCTCGAACGCCTCGACGGCGGCGTCGCGCTGCTGCGCCTGAACCGGCCTCAAGCCACCAACGCCCTGTCGCTCGAGCTGCAGGGCCTGCTGTCGCAGCGCTTCATCGAGCTGGCGGCGGACGACACGGTGCGCTGCATCGTGCTCACCGGCGGCGAAAAGGTCTTCGCAGCCGGCGGCGACATCACCAGCATGGCTGGCGCCGGCCCGATCGAGATCACCCGGCGCCACACGGAGCGCGTGTGGGGCGCGATCCAGCACTGCCCCAAGCCGGTGATCGCCGCGGTATGCGGCTACGCTTACGGCGGCGGCTGCGAGCTGGCGATGCTGGCCGACATCATCGTCGCCGGCGAAGGCGCGCGCTTCTGCCAGCCCGAGATCCGCATCGGCATCATGCCCGGCATCGGCGGCACCCAGCGCCTGGTCCGCGCGGTGGGCAAGGTCAAGGCAATGCGCATGGCGCTCACCGGCAAGCCGATTACCGCGCACGAGGCGTGGACCGCCGGCCTGGTCAGCGACCTGGTGGCCGACGACCAGGTGATCCCGACGGCGATCGAGTTGGCGCGCGTCGTCGCCGCGATGCCGCCGCTCGCCGCCGAGCAGATCAAGGAATGCATCCTGCTCGGCATGGATGCGCCGCTCGAGACCGCGCTGGCGATGGAGCGCCGCGCCAACGCCCTGCTGTTCGCCTCGCGCGACCAGAAGGAAGGCATGCAGGCCTTCATCGACAAGCGCCCGCCGAAGTTCGAGGGGCGCTGAAGCCGCGGGCTGGCCGATTTCAGCCCGCCGCTCGCACCTTGTTCAAGGCCGCATCGTTGGGCGGATTCAGGACGCACATGGTGCCGGCCGGGTGGTAGATGTAAGGGACGCAACGGTTGCAGTTGGTACAGCCCGAGGTCTCGACCTCGCCCCGCTGTAGCTTGTTGACGAACTGCGAGTCGTGGATCAGCGGCCGGGCCATGACGACCGCCTCGAAGCCTTCGGCCATCGCCTGCTCGGCATTGGCTAGTGACCGCGCGCCGCCGAGGTAGCCGAGCGGAATATCGACCGCGGCGCGGATACGGCGCGACTGCTCAAGGAAGTACATTTCGCGGAACAGCACCTTGGGCGTGCCGATCTGCGACAGCTTCATCATCAGCCCGGTCAGCCAGCTGCCCTTGAGCACCTTCTTCATCTCGTCCATGTCGAAGTTGCTGCCGAACATGAACCAGCCCGACTCCATGTTGCGCCCGCCCGACAGCACCAGCAGGTCGGCGCCGGCCTGCTGCAGCAGGCGCGCGGTGACGATGGCGTCGTCGACCGTCGCCCCGCCCGGCACACCGTCGGCGACGTTGATCTTGGCCAGCACCGCCATCTCCCGGCCGACCTGCTCCTTCACGCGGCGCAGCACCTCGGCCGGGAAGCGCGCCCGGTTCTCGGCGCTGCCGCCGTAGGCGTCCTTGCGCTTGTTGGAGAGCGGAGAGATGAACTGGTTGAGCAGGTAGCCGTGGCCCATATGGATCTCGACCGCGTCGAGGCCGGCCTGACGGCACAGCTCGGCGGCGTCGACGAACTGCTGAATCACGAGATCCATGTCGACGCGGGTCATCGCGCGCTGGACGAAGTTGCCGCGCATCAGGCCGGCCTTGTTGAGGCCGCCCGAGGCGCTCATCGTCGGCCCGTCCACCTTCACCGAGGTGACGAAGGACCCGCCGTGAGTGAGCTGGTAGGCGATCGCACCCCCCTCCGCATGCACGGCATCGGCCAGGGCCTTGAGGTCGGGCAGGATCTCGGGGCGCATCCACACCTGGTTGGGCAGGGTGCGGCCGACCTTGGCCACTGCGCCATAGGCCACGGTGGTGAGCCCGACGCCGCCGGCGGCCATGTCGCGGTGGTGCTTGACCAGGGCCTTGGTCGGCGCGCCCCTGAACACCATGCCCTCGTTGGCGCCGGCACGGATGAAGCGGTTGCGCAGGGTCACGGGCCCCAGCTTGAAGGGGGCGAACAGATCGGGTACTTCGCTCATGCGGACCTCATGGGATTCGGCATTGGGTTCGACGGTGGATTCGACACGTGTGGCAGATACCACGACGGGCTCACGCCGGAGCACGCACCAGTGCCCGCAGTTCGTTCTTGACGACCTTGTTCGACGCATTGACCGGCAGCGACGCGAAGAAGCGCACGAAGCGCGGCACCTTGTAATTGGCCATGCGCTCGCGCGACCACGCGATCAGCCCGGCCTCGTCCACGGTATGCCCTGGGCGCAGCACCACGCAGGCGCAGCCGACCTCGCCCATGCGTTCGTCGGGCAAGCCGATCACCGCCACCTGGGCAATCGAGGGATGCCCGGTGAGCGCGGCCTCGATCTCGGCCGGGTAGCAGTTGAAGCCACCGACGATGAACATGTCCTTGAGGCGATCGGTGATGCGCAGGTAGCCGCGCGCGTCCAGCGTGCCGACGTCCCCGGTGTGCAGCCATCCATCCGGATCGATCGTCTCGGCGGTGGCCCTGGCGTCCTCGCAGTAGCCTTGCATGACGTGGAAGCCGCGCAGGCAGATCTCGCCGGCCTCGCCCACGGGCAGCGGTCGGTTGTCGCCGTCGACGATGCGGATCTCGGTGCCCGGGATGGCGTGGCCGCTGGTGAGCGCCACCGTCTCGGCATCGTCGTCGGCGGCGCAGATGGCCGCCAGCCCCCCGCATTCGGTGAGGCCGTAGGCGGTGAGCACGACCGCGAAGCCCAGCTCGCGGCGCATGCGCTCGATCAGCACCGGCGGGATGGTCGAGGCGCCGGTGACGGCCACTCGCAGGCTGGAGAGGTCGGTCTGCGCCAGCTTCGGATGCGCGAGCATCGACAGGTAAAGCGTGGGTGGCCCGGGCAGCACGCTGATGCGGTCGGCCTCGATGCGGCGGAACACCGCCTCGGCGTCGAACACCGGATGCGGCAGCACGGTGGCGCCGGCGATCAGGCAGGTGACCCAACCGGCCTTGTAGCCAAAGGTGTGGAAGAAGGGATTGACGATCAGGTAGCGGTCGCCGGCGCGGATGCCGGCGATTTTCACGTACTCGATGAAGGCCTGGATGATCTGGCCGTGGGCGCTCACGACCCCCTTGGGGCGGCCAGTGGTGCCGGAGGTGAACATCAGGTCCGACATGTCGTCCGGCTTCACCGCCTGCGCTGTGGCGCGCGCCTGCTCCTCGCTGACGCCCTCACCGCCGGCCAGGAAGCGTGCCCAGTCGGTGTCGGCATGCGCGCCGGCCTCGCCGATCGCCACCACCTTCTCCAGCGTGGCGGGACGGCAGCCGGCGAGCATCGCGGGGTAATCGACGTCCAAGAAACGGTCGACCACGAACAGGATGCGGGCGTGGCTGCGCTCGATGATGTCGGCGGCCTCGGCGCCTTTCATGCGGGTGTTGATCGGCACCATCGCCGCGCCGGCGCAGTGGATGCCGAGCGCGGCAAGGATCCATTCGGCACGGTTGGGCGCCCAGATCGCGACCCGGTCCCCGGGCTCGATGCCGTGGGCGATCAGTGCGCGGGTGACGGCGAAAACGCGCGCAGGCAGGCTCGCATAGTCGATGCGGGTGTCGCCGTCCTCGATGAAGAGGCGCTCGCTGTGGCGCTGCGCCGCGTCGAGGACGAGCGCGGGCAAGGTGTTGGCGAGCGGAGGTACGAAGTGTGCGTTCATGACGGTTCCGGTGATTCCGCTGCGACTCAGATGCTCATGACGAACTGGCCGCTGTCGACGCGCAGCTCGATGCCGTTGACCGCCCGCGCGCCGTCTTCGGCCAGGAAGAGGATTGCGGCCGCCACGTCCTCGGGCAGGCAGGCGCGGTTCATTGGGTCGGCGTCGATGGTGAAGCGCGACGTATCGATGCCCTTGGGGTACGCGCCGGCGGTCATCGGTGTCATGACGCCGTCGGGGTGGATGGAGTTGCAGCGGATGCGGTACCTGGCCTTGCGGCAATGCGCCGCGACCGCGCGGGTGAGGCCGGAAATGGCGGCCTTGGAGGCGCCGTAGGCGGCGTAGTCTTCCTTCGCGGCGATGCCGGCGATGGACGAGATGTTGATGATCGAGCCGCCGCTGCCCTCCTTCATCAGCGCCACGCCGGCCTTGCAGCCGAGAAAGACGCTGTCGGCGTTGACGCGCATCAGGCGCTGCCAGTCGTCGAGCGTGGCGTCCTCAATCGAGCCCTTTACCAGGATGCCGGCGTTGTTCACCAGGACGTCGAGGCGGCCGAAGCGCTCGCGCACGGTCGCCATCAAGGCGTCCCAGTCGGCGGCTGAGGCGGCGTCCTGGCGGATGAAGACCGCCTTGCCACCCAGGCTGGCCGCGAGCGACTCGCCGGCGTCGACCTTGAGGTCGGTGAACACCACCTGGGCGCCTTCCCTCACGAAAAGCTCGACCGCTGCGCGACCAACTCCGCTCGCCCCCCCGGTGACGAGCGCCACCTTGCCTTCGATGCGTCCTGCCATGTTTCCCCGTCTCCTGTCGCGCGGTCAGGCGTTGGCCGCGATGTGATGTGCGGCGATGAAGCCGAAGGTCATCGCCGGTCCGATGGTGGCGCCGGCGCCGGGATAGGCGGTGCCCATCACCGAGGCCGAGGTGTTGCCGATGGCGTAGAGACCCTCGATCGGCGAGCCGTCGGGGCGCACCACGCGCGCCTGGGCGTCGGTGAGCAGTCCGCCCTTGGTTCCGATGTCGCCGGCATCCATGCGCATGGCGTAGAACGGGCCCTTCTGGATTGGCGCCAGGCAGGGATTGGGCTTGACGTTGACATCGCCGTAATAGCGGTCGAAGACGCTGTCGCCGCGGCCGAAATCGGCGTCCTTGCCAGTGCGGGCGGAGTCGTTCATCTTCGCTACGGTGTCCTTGAGCCCGGCGGGATCGACGCCGATCTGGCTGGCGAGCGCTTCGAGCGTGTCGGCCTTCCAGTACACGCTGCCCAGCCACTCCGTGCGCAAACGGCTATCGGGCATGATCTGCGCGGGCATCAGCGGGCCCATCGCATAGTTGAAGCGGAAGTGAGCATCGAAGATGCACCACGCGGGCACGTTCTTGCCGCCGGTGGCATCGCGGTCCTTGTACATCGCATCGCCGAACTCGAGATAGCCCTGGGCTTCATTGCAGAAGCGCTTGCCGAGACTGTTGACGACGATCGCACCGGGGAACGCGCGCTCGGCAAAGACGCCGCGCGGCTTGTCCTCGCCGATCACCGGAATGGTGGGCGCCCACCACGCCCATTCGAGCAGGTCGGTGGCGGCACCTGCGGCCATGCCGGCTTCGAGCGCGGCGCCGGTGTTGTTGCCCGGCGGGGTTGCGCTCCACGCGGCCTTCGTCGGCTGCGGCAGATATTTTTCGCGCAGCGCCTGGTTCTGCTCGAAGCCGCCGGCACCCAGGACGACACCACGGCGCGCGGTCAGCGTCATCGGACGGCCTTCGCGCAAGACCTTGATGCCCGTCACGCGGCCGCCTTCGATGACCAGGTCGCGAAAGTCGGTCTTCAGCCACACCGGCACCTTGCGATCCAGCAGCGACGCGCGCAGCGCGCAGACCAGCGAACTGCCGAGCCCGGCGCGACGGTCATGCCTGGTCCTCTTGCGCCACTTGAAGTCCAGCTTGTAGCGCAGCATCAGGCCCAGGATCTTGAAGCGCCAGCCGCGCTCGCGCGCCATCGCCACATGGGCGTCGCGCGCGGTCCACGCGATGCGGCCCATCAACAGGGTTGCCGGCGAGGGGCGGCGCAGGTTGTCGAGCTCGTCGCCGAGCACGCTGGTGTCGAACAGCTCGGGGTCGAGGGAGCGCCCGCCGGGCAGCGAGCCCGGCAGATGCTGGTAGTAGTCGGGATACTTTTCGGCCACCTGATAGCGCACCCGCGACTTGTCCTCGAGGTAGCGGATCATCTTCGGTGCGTGGTCGAGATAGGCGCGGACCTTGGTCTCGTCGGCCTTTCCGCCGCCCGCGCCCAGGATGTATTGCAGCGCCTTGTCGTAGCTGTCCTTGCCACCCTTGGCCGCGAAATAGTGGTTGTTGGGAATCCAGATGCCACCCCCCGAGATGGCCGAGGTGCCGCCGAACTTGTCGCTCTTTTCGACCACCAGCACGGACAAGCCCTGATCGGCGGCGATCAGTGCCGAAGTCATCGCCCCGGCACCGGAACCGACGACGATGACATCCCAGGTCGTCTGCGACCGTTCCTGACTGCTCACGCTTCACCCCCGATCGTGTTTGGATGTGCGCAATGTTGGCGCCAGGCAGGCCCTCGTTCATCGTCAATGCGGACTAGACGCGCACGCCCGGGCGCGACGCGTCCGCCATATCGTTCAATCGGGGGATGCAGGCATTCGCGACCGCTCCGATCATCGTGCGTGGAGACAAACACAATGGAGCGCGACATGGATCAGAAGGCAGTCCCGACCAACCGCCACACTCGGCCCCACCGGCTCGAGGATGTCACGCGCTGGGATATCGACACCGACGTGGCGGTGATCGGTTTCGGCGCCGCCGGCAGTTGCGCCGCGATCGAGGCCCGTGTGGCCGGAGCGGACGTTCACATCTTCGAGGTCGCATCCGCACCGGGCGGCAGCGCCTCGTGGTCGGGCGGCGAGGTCTATGTCGGTGGCAACGGCGGCACCCGCATCCAGCGCGCCCATGGCTTCGAGGACAGCACCGAGGATCTCTGCACCTACCTGATGATGGCCGGCGGCCCGGGTGCCGACGCCGCGCGGGTTCGTCTCTACGCCGAGAACGCGGTTGGGCATTTCGACTGGCTCGAAGCCCAGGGCGTCCCGTTCAAGGGTACCTACCTGCCGGGCAAGTGGATCGAGCCCACCACCGATGACACCCTGCTGTGGTCGGGCAGCGAAGCGGCATGGCCCTTCAGCGCAAAGGCGAAACCAGCGCCCCGCGGCCATACCGCGCAATTCAAGGGCTGGGGCGGCGGCAAGATCCTGATGGAAAAGCTGTGCGCACGCGCTGAAGCGCTCGGTGCCGTCGTGCACTGCAACAGCCGGGCCTTGAGCCTGGTAGTCGACAAGGACGGCAGTGTCGTCGGTGTCGTGGCGCGCATCGAAGGCGAAACACGTTTCGTGCGCGCCCGCAAGGGCGTGATCCTGTGCGCCGGCGGCTTCATCGTGAATCGCGAGATGGTCGAGCGCTTCGCGCCGGCCGCGCTGGCCTGCACGCAGGTGGTGTCAGGCGGCAACGACGACGGCTCGGGCATCCGCATGGGCATGAGCGTCGGCGGCGCCGCGATCCACATGGACCAGTTCTTCGCCACCATTCCCTTCTTCCCGCCGGAATCGCTGGTCAAGGGCATCTTCGTCAATGCGCGCGGCGAGCGCTTCATCAACGAGGATGCCTACCACGGCCGCGTCGGCCACTACGTGCTGCGCCAGCCCGAGGGCAAGGCCTGGCTGCTGGTCGACAACGAAATCTTCGGACGCCCGGTGATCCAGCCCGATATCGAGGTTGCCGCGGTGGGCGAGACCTGGGAGGAAGTGGAGCGTGAGCTCGGGCTGCCGGCCGGCACCCTGGTGCATACGGTGGCGGAATTCAACCGCAACGCGGGCAATGGACAGGATCCGTTATTCCGCAAGGCGGCGAACTGGCTGCGCCCGCTCACCGAGCCGCCCTTCGCCGCGCTGAGCTACTGCGCCAGCGAGTTGAAGGCCCACGCCTTCACGATGGGCGGACTGCACACCCTGCCCAGTGGCGAAGTGCTCGATGCCGACGGCCAGCCCATTGCCGGCCTTTATGCCGCCGGGCGCACCGCATGCGGCCTGCCGCGCTGGGGCGAGGGCTACAGCTCGGGGATGTCGCTCGGCGATTCCACTTTCTTCGGCCGCCAGGCCGGGCTGGCCGCTGCCCGGCGCTAAAGGCGGCGCACAACCACGACGCCAGCGAGGAAACGCCGCGCTCCCCCAAGTCGGGGCGGCGCGGCGCTTTTTTTCATTACAGCAGGACTGCGCGCCCTGCCAGAAGCCGTCGCGTCGACGGCCCCCTCCGGCGTGTCAGGCTCAGGGCGTGACCTGCGCCTCCATCATCGCCAGAAAGTGCTCTGAATACGGCGGCAGCAGCCCCCACTCGCGGCGCGGATCATACGCGGGCGCCTTGTACACGGTGCGCGCATGGCTGAACTCGAGGAAGCCCTCGCGGCCATGGTAATGCCCCATGCCCGACGCCCCTACGCCACCGAACGGGGCGTCCTCCATCGCCGCATGGAACATCGCCTCGTTGATGCTGACGCCGCCCGACAGGGTGTGCTCGAGCACGCGCCGCTGCTCGCCGGCGTCCTCGCCGAAGTAGTACAG
>JAFEFM010000307.1 GCA_018240585.1 Pseudomonadota bacterium | reverse complement strand
TGCCAACACCAGCTTCGTGAATCGCATCGTCGACGAGAACGTGCCGGTCGAGGAGCTGATTGCCGACCCGGTCGAGCAGGCGGCGCCGCTCGTCGGGGCGCCGCATCCCAGGATCCCACTGCCGTCCGGCATCCTCGGCGCACGGCGGAACTCGGCCGGCCACGACCTCGCCAGCGAGCCGGTGCGCGCGCGCATCGCCGCCGCGCTGGCCGCCAGCCGCGCCACCGCCTTCGCCGCAGCGCCGATGCTGGCGACGGCCGTCGTGACCGGCGGCGCAGCGCTGCCGGTGACCAACCCCGCCGATCGCAGCGAGGAGGTCGGCAGCGTCATGGAAGCCGACACCGCCACGGTGGACGCGGCCTGCGCCGCGGCCGCCGCGGCAGCCCGCGGCTGGGCGATGCGCCCGGCCAGCCAGCGCGCCGAGATGCTCGAGCGCGCCGCCGATCTCTTCGAAAGCGATGCCGACACGCTGCTGGCGCTGGCGATCCGCGAAGCCGGCAAGTCGTGGTCCAACGCGGTGGCGGAACTGCGCGAGGCGGTGGACTTCCTGCGTTACTACGCCGCGCAGGTGCGCGACTTCGATCCGGCCAGCCATCCAGCGCTGGGCACGGTGCTGTGCATCAGCCCGTGGAACTTCCCGCTGGCGATCTTCAGCGGCCAGGTGGCGGCGGCGCTGGCTGCCGGCAACCCGGTGCTGGCCAAGCCCGCCGAGCAGACGCCGCTGATCGCCACGCGCGCGGTGGCGCTGCTGCACCGGGCCGGTATCCCGGCCGACGTGCTGCAACTGCTGCCGGGCCGCGGCGAGACGGTAGGCGCAGCGCTGGTCGCCGATGCGCGCGTGCGCGGCGTGATGTTCACCGGCTCCACCGAGGTCGCCGCCCTCATCAACCGCACGCTGGCGCAGCGCGGCGGCAATGTCCCGCTGATCGCCGAGACCGGTGGCCAGAACGCGATGATCGTCGACTCCACCGCGCTGCCCGAGCAGGTGGTGGCCGACGTCGTCGCGTCCGCCTTCGATTCCGCCGGCCAGCGCTGCTCGGCGCTGCGCGTGCTGTGCCTGCAGCAGGATATCGCCGACCACACCCTGGCGATGCTGCGCGGCGCGCTCGACGAGCTGCGCGTCGGCAACCCGGCCGACGTGCGCATCGACATCGGCCCGGTGATCGACGCCGACGCGCAGCGCGGCCTCGAGGCCCACGTCGCCGCGATGCAGGCGAAAGGCGCGCGCGTCACCCGCCTGCCGCTGCCCGCGGCCTGCGCGGCGGGCACCTTCGTCGCACCCACCATCATCGAGCTCGGCAGCATGGCCGAGCTCGGCCGCGAGCAGTTCGGCCCCATCCTGCACGTGCTGCGCTTTGCCGCCGGCGAGCTGCCCGCGCTGGTCGACACCATCAACGCCAGCGGCTACGGCCTGACGATGGGCGTGCATACCCGCATCGACGAGACGGTGGAGCAGATCCGCAGCCAGGCCCACGTCGGCAACCTTTATGTGAATCGCAACATCATCGGCGCGGTGGTGGGCGTGCAGCCTTTCGGCGGCGAGGGCCTGTCGGGCACCGGGCCCAAGGCCGGCGGCCCGCTCTACCTGCACCGGCTGGTGCAGCGCAGCCCCGGCGCGCAGTTGCACGACGGCGCGCTGCGGGTGGAGGACGACACCGCGCTGCCGCTGTTCGATGAGCTGGTGCGATGGCTCGACACCCACGGCCGCGCGCTGCTCGAAGGCGACGAGCTTGCCGTGCTGCGCGACCGCGCCGACGCCTGCCGCGCACGACGGCTGGCCGGCCTGCGCCTGGTGCTGCCCGGCCCCACCGGCGAGGACAACAACCTGCGCTTCGTGCCGCGCGGCCGGGTGGCCGGCGTGGCGGCGACGGCCGCAGGCTGCGTGCATCAGTTGCTGGCCGCGCTCGCCAGCGGCAACCGCATCGTGTTCGAGGACGGCGCGGTGGCGCGCCGCGTGCAGGCTTCGCTGCCCGACGCCATCCGCAGCCGCATCGATCTGAGCGCAAGCTGGTTCGACGCCGATTTCGGCGCCCTGCTGGTCGACGGCAGCGACACCGAGGCCGACGCCTGGCAGGCGCGCCTGGCGGCCCGCCCCGGCCCCATCCTGCCGCTGCTGCGGCCCGTGCCGGACTACGACCACGGCCGCCTGGTGCACGAGCGCAGCGTCAGCATCAACACCGCCGCGGCCGGCGGCAACGCCAGCCTGATGGCGATGGGCGCATGAGGCCGGGAGCTGCGGCCGGTTTGACCTGACCCATTGCGCGACGCGCTTTTTCGCTTACCTTACGCGGACGGGTACGCCCGCATACGCTGCACCACCCCGCAACACCCGATAACGACTCGATTCAGGAGACCCGAATGAAGAAGACCCTGCTTGCCACCGCCTGCCTCGCCCTCGGCACCCTCTCGAGCGCGGCGTGGGCCGATCTCGCCGTCGCCATTGCCGGCCCGATGACCGGCCAGTACGCCTCCGCCGGCGACCAGATCCGCAAGGGCGCGGAGATGGCCGTCGCCGACATCAACGCGCGCGGCGGCGTGCTCGGCCAGAAGCTGAAGCTGGAAGTGGGCGACGACGCCTGCGATCCGAAGCAGGCGGTGTCGGTCGCCAACACCATGGTGAACAAGGGCATCGTCTTCATGCACGGCCACTGGTGCTCGAGCTCGACCATCCCGGCGTCGGACGTCTATGCCGAAGCCGACATCCCGATGGCCACCGTGTCCACCAACCCGCAGGTGACCGAGCGCGGCCTGAAGAACATCTTCCGCATCATGGGCCGCGACGACCAGCAGGGCAGCGTCGCCGGCAACTACATCGCCGAACACTTCAAGGGCAAGAAGGTCGCGGTGGTCGACGACAAGAGCGCCTACGGCAAGGGGCTGGCCGACGAGATCGCCAAGGCGATGACGGCCAAGGGCGCCAAGCCGGTGCTGCGTGAATCCATCACCGCCGGCGAGAAGGACTACTCGGGCATCGTCACCAAGCTCAAGCAGGCCGGCGTCGAGGTGATGGCCTATGGCGGCTACCACACCGAAGTCGCGCTGATCCTGCGCCAGGCGCAGCAGGCCGGTCTCAAGCTCACGGTGATGGGCGGCGACACGATGACCAACTCCGAGCTCGTCACCGCCGCCGGCCCGGCCGCCGACAACGTGATGTTCACGTTCTCGCCCGACCCGCGCAAGAACCCGGACGCCGCGCCGGTGGTCGAGAAGTTCCGCGCCGCCAAGGTCGAGCCGGAAGGCTACGTGCTGTACGCCTATGCCGCGATGCAGTTGTTCGACCAGGCCGCCACCGCGGCGAAGAGCGCGAAGTACAAGGACCTGGAGAAGGCGCTGCGCGGCGGCAACTTCAAGACGGTGATCGGCACGCTGTCCTTCGACGCCAAGGGCGACCAGAAGGCGCCGGGCTTCGTCGTGTATCGCTGGCAGGGCGGCAAGTACGACTACGCGAAGTAAGGGACTGTTGGCGGACTGAAGTCCGCCGTACAGCTCGGATCGTAGGGCGGACTTCAGTCCGCCATCCGCGAACGTTCGGGGTTCGATGGCGGGCTGAAGCCCGCCCTACACCCGCTACGCCAGTCCTACCGGACCGCCCCCCCCCACGGGAGACATCGTGGCCTACGCACTGCAACAACTGATCAACGGGCTCACGCTCGGCGCCATGTACGGGCTGATCGCCATCGGCTACACGATGGTGTACGGCATCATCGGCATGATCAACTTCGCCCACGGCGACATCTTCATGGTGAGCGCGTTCATCGCGGTCACCGCCTTCACGCTGCTGGCCGCCGCCGACGTGACGTCGGTGCCGCTGGCGCTCACCTTCGTGCTGATCGTGTCGATCTTCTTCACCTCGGCCTACGGCTGGGCGGTGGAGCGCACCGCCTACCGCCCGCTGCGCGGCTCGACCCGGCTGGCGCCGCTCATTTCCGCGATCGGCATGTCGATCCTGCTGCAGAACACGGTGCAGCTCACCCAGGGCGCGCGGGTGAAGCCGATCCCGCCGGTGATCCAGGGCGGCATCGAGCTGTGGAGCACGCCCGGCTTCACCGTGCAGATCGGCTGGAGCCAGGTGCTGATCATCGTCACCACCGTGGTGCTGATGTCGGCCTTCACCTGGATGATCACGCAGACGCCGTTCGGCCGGCAGCAGCGCGCCTGCGAGCAGGACCGCACGATGGCGGCGCTGCTGGGGGTGAACGTCGACCGCACGATCTCGCTCACC
>JAFEFM010000306.1 GCA_018240585.1 Pseudomonadota bacterium | reverse complement strand
TTGGACCACGGCTCCGGATGGCTGATCGAGATCTGGCCGCCGTTCGCGAAGCTGGTCTCGCGCCCGGCTTCGGGCTGGCGGTCGACCACGCTGACTTCGAATCCGGCCTGGTGCAGATACCAGGCGGTAGTGACGCCGGCAAGGCCGGCGCCCAAAACCATGACGTGCATAAGGGAAGATGGAATCTCGAGGGGCGGCAGCGCCGGCCCATCGGGCAGCCGGTCTGGACGCAAGCCGTGATGATATACGCTGCAGACAGCCTCGCGAAGGCGGGGTTCAGGGCCATCGACGGATTGCGGCGCGTCCCGCCATCCCGCCGCGCCGCAATTCCGTGCGCGACAGGCGCGGAAGCGGGATAATCGCGGCCATCGGATTTTTCCTGCTTGTCACGGAGCGTATTCATGCGTCGAGTCACCCTCACCCAGTTCCTCATCGAGCAGCAGCGCGCAGGCCGCATGAATCCCGACCTGCGCCTGCTGCTCGAAGTCGTCGCCCGCGCGGTCAAGGCGATCGCGGTCAATGTGTCGAAAGGTGCGCTGGCCGGCGTGCTCGGCGAGGCTGGCACAGACAATGTGCAGGGCGAAGCGCAGAAGAAGCTCGACGTGATCGCCAACGAGATCCTGGTGCAGGCCAACGAATGGGGTGGCCATCTGGCGGCGATGGCCTCCGAAGAGGTCGAGACGGTGTGCCGCATTCCATTCGACTATCCGAAGGGTGGTTACCTGCTGCTGTTCGATCCGCTCGACGGCTCGTCCAACATCGACGTGAACGTCTCCGTCGGTACCATTTTCTCGGTGCTGCGCAATCCGCCGGACGAGGACGAGCCGCAGGAGCAGGATTTCCTGCAGCCGGGCAAGGAGCAGGTCGCAGCCGGCTACGCCGTTTACGGGCCGTCCACCCAACTCGTGCTGACCATCGGCAACGGCGTGCATGGCTTCACGCTCGACCGCGAGATGGGCAGCTTCATCTACACCCATCCTTTCATGACGATTCCCGCGGACACGAAGGAGTACGCGATCAACGCCTCCAACGCGCGGTTCTGGGAAGCGCCGGTCAAGCGTTACGTCGATGAGCTGCTGCAGGGCAGGAGCGGCCCGCGCGGCACGGATTTCAACATGCGCTGGGTGGCTTCCATGGTGGCCGACGTGCATCGCGTGCTGACCCGCGGCGGCATCTTCATGTACCCGCTCGACGAGAAGATCCGCGACAAGGGCGGCAAGCTGCGCCTGATGTACGAGGCCAATCCCATGGCCATGCTGGTCGAGCAGGCCGGCGG